>SKSF01000052.1 GCA_007118095.1 Dehalococcoidia bacterium | reverse complement strand
GTTAGTTCTGCCATGCTGGCTCCAATCTCCTTGGGTGATATGCCGTCCGATTTGGTGGTGCTGCGCATCATACGCGAACGCGCGGCACGGGGCAGCGCGCCGTTACGCGTCCTGCCACTGCGGGTCGCGTTTCTCGGCCCACGCCCGCCGCGCTTCGGTCGAATCCGCCGTCTGGCCGGCCAGGATCTGGTTCCGGTTTTCCAGCTTGAGCGCATTCTCGAGGGAGATCCCGGTCACCGTCTCGTTCAGCACTTCCTTCGACAGCCGCAGGCCGAGCGGGCTCGAACGGCGGCACCATTCCTCGGCCATCCGGGTCGCCGTGGCGACCAGCTCGTCCGGCTCGAGCAGCTTCGTGACCAGGCCCATCTCCAGTGCTTCTTTGCCATCCACCAGCCGGCCCGAATAGATCATGTCGGCGGCGTTCGCCGCCCCGACAACCTTCGGCAGATGGTAGCTGCTGCCAACGTCGCAGCCGCTCAGGCCCAGGTTGATGAACGAGCACGCGAACCGGGCATGCTCCGTCGCAATACGGACATCGGATGCCAGCGCAATCGAGAGCCCGCCGCCGGTGGCCGGCCCGTTCACCGCCGAGATGATTGGCTGCGGGCACCGCCGCATCTTCGTCACGATGTCGGCGATGTCTTCCTGGAATGTGTAGGTGTCCTGGACCGGCCCAACCCCCGGTTGCCATTGGTCCTGTTCACCCGCCGCCTTGAGGTCGAGGCCTGCCGAGAACCCGCGTCCGGCGCCTGTAATGACGATGACGCGGGTCCCATAGTCCCGATGCCGTTCGTCGAAGAACTGGCGCAGGCCGCGCACCATCTCGTGGTTCAGTGCGTTCAGGCGCTCGGGGCGGTTGAGGGTCAGGTAGCCGATGGAGCCCTCGGTTGTGTACTGCAGAATGTCCATGGCGCGAGTCTGCCGCAAGAACCCCGCGATGGCTACTACGAAACCGGCCGCGACGCAGTGGCTGCACGCTCATCGCCATCAGTGGGCAACATTTCCACCGGGATATCGTCGCGCTCGCCCTCCAGGGCCGCCTTCGCGATGGTGTCCAGTCGCCGCAGCGACGCGCTGACGAAGTAGAAGACGATGCCGATCGTCAGCGTGATTGAACACGCAGCGGCCACCGCAATGGGTGCTCCCCACGCCTCGGCGGCTGCCGAGATAGGAAGCGTCCCCAGCGGCGTTAACCCGAAGGTCATCATCATCAGGCTCATCACCCGGCCACGGACCTCGTCCGGGATGAGGAGCTGGATGATCGACGCGTTCGTCGTCTGGTACATCGCGGCGAAGACATCCGCAAACAGGACGAAGGCAACTCCCAGCAAGAACCACGGACTGATCGCGAACAGCGCCAGGCCGCCTGTGAAGAACACCAGGCTCGACATCATCAGCCGGAGCTTGCGGTGCGTGTTGCTGAACGTGGCAATGATGAACGCACCAATGAGCCCACCCGCGCCCGCGGCGGCGTGCAGGATACCGAGGCCAATTTCGCCGACGTCCCATACTTCCGGGCCCGCGAAGACGGGGAGCAGCGACTGGAACGGCATCGCCAGCAAGATGGGCACCATCCCCAGGAACAGCAGCACGAACACTGGCCGGTCGCGGACTACATACCGGACCCCATCCCCCATGTCTCTCAGCACCGTCGTGGGGGCTGGCCGGGCCGCGGCGCGCGATGGCGTCACTTTGGTCATGCACAAGAATGCCAGCCCGTACAGCGTCACGGCGACGACAAAGGCAGCGTCAACACTTGCAAAGGACATCACGAATCCCGCGCTCGCCGGCGCAATCACCCTGGCCGCGTTCATTGCGCCCAGCTGCAGCGCCATTGCGTTGGTCAGCCCATGGCGGCCCACGATGTTCGCAACGATTGCCTGGCGGGCCGGCATGATGAACGGGAACATGCCACCCATCACGAAGGTTGCCGCGAGCAGGTGCCAGAACTCCAGCAAGCCCGAGACGAGGAGTACCAGGAGAAGCGCTTCGGAGGTGAACACCACGGCCTGGCCCGACATGATCAGGCGGCGCCGCTCCATGCGGTCCGCGAGTACGCCGCCGAAGGGCGAAAGAAAGAGCATGGGGATAGCAACGCTGAAGTTCACGAGCCCCAGCGCGAACGCGCTACCCGTCATGTCGTAGGCCAGCCACGACCGCACCACCATCTGGCCAATCATCGAGAAGAAAAAGGCCGCGTTGCTCAGGTAGAGCCAGCGGAACTGTTGATTGCGGAACGACTCGAACGTGGCCCACCGGCGGCGCACCGGCTGGCTTTGCTGAGCATCTTCGGGCGTGGGCGAGCCATCCTCCGGCGGCATTTCGTTAGCTTAGAACGAAACGTTGCTCCTGTCCCGCAGGCCGCGGGCGAGGCCGTTACGGATGCCTGTGTCGCTTGCCGTGCCCGGCCGGTGACACGTGATACCCGTGTGTGCACCTGTGTGGACGGTATGCGCACTGGCCGTCCACGGCGTCATGGGCACGACGCTTGCGGCGTTACGAAACAAACACGATCGGTTATCAGTCGCAAGCACATGGCTCAACCTTGCATACTGGTGCGAGCACATTGAGCGGTGGGTATGGAAAACGAGACGAAAACGAACTGGCACGCACTTCCCGCTGAAGAAGCGGTTGACCGCCTCGAGTCGGATGCGTCCCACGGCTTGCACCGGGACGAAGCGCAGCGGCGCCTGGACCAGCACGGTCCAAACGAAGTCGAGGCAAAGCAGGGCCACGGCCCCATCGTCCGGTTCCTCTTACAATTCCACCAGCCGCTTATCTACATCCTCATTGCTGCCGGCGTCGTCACCATCCTCCTCGCGGAGTACGTGGATGCTGCCGTCATCCTCGGCGTTGTCGTGCTCAACGCCATCGTCGGCTATATCCAGGAGTCCCGCGCGCTCTCAGCGCTTGCGGCCCTGACCAAAACACTGGCGACCGAAGCCACCGTTATCCGGAACGGTGAGCGGCAGAGTATCCCCGCGCGCGAAATCGTGCCGGGCGATGTCGTGTTCATCCAGTCCGGTGACAAAGTCCCGGCGGACCTTCGCCTTCTGCGGGTCCGTGACCTCCAGGTGGAGGAGGCGGCGTTTACCGGAGAGTCGCTTCCCTCACCAAAGGACACCGATGTCGTCGACGAGGACACCGAGCTCGCCGACCGCCACAACATGGCGTACTCCTCGACGCTGGTTACCTACGGGCAGGCGACAGGTGTTGTGGTTGCCACCGGGCAACAGACCGAGGTCGGCCGCATCTCCGAGCTCATGGAGAGCGCCGAGGAAATCGCTACTCCGCTAACCCGGCGAATCTCCTGGTTCAGCCGCGTGTTGCTGGTCGCGATCCTTGCCCTGGCCGGCATCACCTTCTTCATCGGCCTCGCCCATGGCGAAGGCCCCGGCGAAGTGTTCCTCGCATCCGTGGCGCTGGCCGTCGCCGCTATTCCCGAAGGGCTGCCAGCGGTCATTACGATTACCCTCGCGATCGGAGTCGCGCGGATGGCAAGCCGCCGGGCCATCATCCGAAAACTACCCGCGGTCGAAACGCTGGGCAGCACTACCGTCATCTGCAGTGATAAAACGGGGACGCTCACCCAGAACCAAATGACGGTCCAGCGCATCTGGGCCGGCGGCCGGCACTACGACGCGTCGGGCGGCGGATACGACCCCCAGGGCGAAATCCAGGCGCGGGACGAGAGCACGGGCACCAACGTGCCGCTCGATCGCACCTTCATTGCCGGCCTCTTGTGCAACGATTCCGAACTGCTGGAGGAAAACGACCGCTGGGTCGTCCGGGGCGATCCGACCGAAGGCGCGCTTATTGCGGTGGCAAACAAGGCCGGCATGTATGCCGATGAGACCGAAGACCACATGCCGCGAATCGACTCGATCCCCTTCGAGTCGCAACACCAGTACATGGCGACTCTGCACGAACCGAAAGAGAGCCAATCGCGCACCATCTTCATGAAGGGCGCGGCCGAAGCCGTCGTCCAGCGGTGCAGCAATACCCTCGACCCCGATGGCGAACCAGTCGAAATCGACCACGAGCGCGTCTTCGAGGAAGTGCAGGAAATGGCCGCCAGCGGCCTCCGCGTGCTCGCATTTGCCACCAGAGAGGTGCCCGCGCACACCAGTGGCATCACCCACGACGATGTCCAGGAAGGTATGACCCTGCTCGGCCTCCAGGGGATGATCGACCCCCCGCGCTCAGAGGCGGTCGAGGCAGTCCGCGCCTGCAAGCGCGCCGGGATTACCGTGAAGATGATCACGGGCGACCATGCCATCACTGCCTCCGCCATCGCGTGGCAGATTGGTATCGGTCACCCGGGCATGGAACGGTCCGAAGAGCCGCCCCCGGCCACGAGTGGCCGCGAAATCGAACGGATGTCCGATGCCGAGCTCTACGATACGGCACACGACGTACACGTCTTCGCCCGCGTCCCACCCGACGGGAAATTGCGGCTCGTGCGCGCGCTCCAGTCCCGCGGCCATGTTGTCGCGATGACCGGCGACGGCGTGAACGACGGCCCGGCGCTCCGCCAGGCTGATATCGGCGTTGCCATGGGCATCACGGGGACGGAAGTCGCGCGCGAAGCCGGCGACATGGTCCTCACGGATGACAACTTCGCGTCGATCGAGGCGGCGGTGGAAGAAGGCCGCGGTGTCTTCGACAACCTCACGAAGTTCCTTATCTACATCCTGCCGACGAACCTCGGCCAGGGGATGGTCATCCTGCTGGCCATTCTGCTCGGCGTCACATTGCCCATGCTCCCCGTGCATGTGCTCTGGGTGAACATGACGACAGCCGTGTTCCTCGGGCTCATGCTCGCCTTCGAGCCCCGCGAGCGTGGCATCATGGACCGCCCCCCGCGCGACCCGCACGCACCCCTGCTCAACATGGGCATGGCGTTGCGGATGTTCATCGTCTCCGGGTTCCTGCTGGCGGGCGCCTTTGGCCTGTTCTACTGGAGCGAGGGCCGCGGCGCTTCGGTCGACGAGGCTCGCACTGTCGCCGTCAACCTCTTCATCGTTGTGCAAATCTTCTATCTCTTGAACTGCCGCTCGATGACTGAATCGATGTTCGCCACCGGCGTGTTCGCGAACATGTGGATTGTCTACGGCGTCGCGACGATGATCGTGCTCCAGCTTGCCTTCACCTACGCGCCGCCGATGAACACGCTCTTCAATACCGAGCCGCTGGGCCTGCTCCCCTGGCTCCTTATCATCGGAGTCGGTGTGTTGACGTACGTGGTTGTTGAGCTGGAGAAGTACGTCCGGCAGGTCATCGGCCGGCCCGTTGGCCACGAACGTCAGCAGGTCGCCCCGGCCGGCGAATAGCGGGAAGAATCTGTGCCCCGGACGAACAAGGGCCCGGCGAACAGCCGGGCCCTTGTTCGTCCGGTTACCAGGGGCGCTGCCTCAAGAGCACTCGGCCTCGAACACACCTGTTCCAACAAACTCGCCCTCTTGCTGTTCCTCGTAGTCGTCGATGCGCAGGAAGCCGGCCTCTGCCGACACGCTCGTGCCGTCGATGTGGAGAAGCGGCCATTCAAGGTCGGTCGAAAACGCTTCGCTATCGCCTATGCCCGACACCATGTCGTCCATCTGAATGCGGCCCGTCTCGTACACCTGGTCGTATGGGAAGCTGTCGCCGATCCAGATCTCCAGCCCTTCGCTCAACACTTCATCGAGTTCGACCGTCACAGCATCGACTTCGAAGGGCTCCCCATCGGGGGTGACGCCCTCGCCACGCAACGAGAATGGGACGTCTTCGTTCCCGGTCTCGCCTGGCGAGAAGCCGCAATGAACGACGTCGAACTCGAACGTGATCCCATCAACTTCAAGCGTCCCGGAACCATCCGCAGCGGCAGCAGGTGGCTCCCCACCCTCGAGGGGATCGTCGTCCATGCCACTCGCGTCGTCATGGATTTCGACGGGCGCGTCATCGGCGGCGTTGTCATCGCCGTTTGCCGGAGCGGCTGTCTCGCCGTTGTTGTCGTCGTTGCCACAGGCCGCAAGCGCAACCAGGAGGAGTGCCGGCAAGACAAGACCGGCCAGCTTGATTCTCACGTCGTTATCTTCCTCGCTCTGTGGTGATCCGGGATGCGGGGAATCAAGTTAGCATCGTCCCCGGTTACGCTCTTGCCATGCTGTTCCCATACACGTTTGTCCAGGGGGCCCTCAGCGGCGGGCGCTATCACGTGCACCTTTCGCAGGTGGAAACGTCGGCAGGTAGTCCCGGGCCGACGCTACCGCGTACAGCGCGGGTTCATCGAAGTCGATAGCGTCGAAGAGATCGCAGAGAGCGACATCACGGCCGGCGATGCGACCCGGGCGGGGTTCGGTTCGCGCGACGCATTGCTGGAGAACATCCCCGGCGAGCCCACGTCACCCCTCTATGCATCGCCTTCCATGTGGTCGAAGCGGAAGACCGCCGGGCCGCCCTCGCCGCGCCAGGCGCAGCTTTCCGATGACGACGTTCGCCTCGACCGCGAGTGATTCAAGACCGACGTCCGCAAATTGAAGGAGCGCGGGCTCACGGAGAGCCTGGATACTGGCTACCGGCACTGGCCACGGGACGCGGCCTATCTCGAACGGACACGGCGGTAACGGCGGTTAGCCTACTGTTTACCGGTCGCCGTTGTTATGGGGATGTTATACACGCCCGGGAGGACTGCAAGGTTCCCGTCATGAAACCGCACATATGGTCGCTTCATCGAGGCCTGCAACCGGGTATATACGACAGTGCCCGAGGCTGGCCGCAGCCGGCGCTTCAGACGACCGGCGAAGGAGGAATCGCATGGGAATCTTGCAGAAGATCTTCGGCAAAGAGGAACAAGCCGCAGCCGAGGCGGCACCCGCGAAGGAGTGCACGCATAGCTCTCTCGTCCCGCGCTGGGACGACCCGGCCGACATGGGCTACGAAGACAAGGTGACTGCCTATACGTGCTCGTCCTGCGGCGAATCATTCTCTCCCGACCAGAAAACCGAGCTCGAACGGGCAGACGCTGAGCGGATCCGAGAAATGCAGGAACAGAACGAAGCGCACCGGCGTGAATTGGAGCAGCAGGAAGCACAGGAGGCATCCGCTGAGAATAAGGAGTAGCCTCCTGCCAGAGGGCCCTGACGCTGACACGATGAAGCGCCCCGGCTGTCACAGCCGGGGCGCTTTTTATTCGTTCACATGGTGGGCGGTACTGGATTCGAACCAGTGACCTCTGCGATGTCAACGCAGCGCTCTAACCAACTGAGCTAACCGCCCGCGCTGAGCCTCCACAATAGCGAACGAGACCCCTCCGCGCCAATCACCGGGCCGCGGCAATTCCGCAAAGAAACGCCCGTTGCTATCATCGAAGCAACCAGTTGAAGAGCGCACCGGCGATGACCGGGACGAGTAGCCTGCACCCGCCACCAGAGAGCCGCGTCAGAGGCTGAAAGCGCGGCGCACGCAGGCGAAAACCACCCGCGAGCCTGCACCCGAAGCCCACCGGGATAGGCGTGCACGGATGGCCCCGTTACCGGCCCCTACGAGTCCGCGGCCCGCGCCGTGGAGAAGCAGGGTGGAACCACGGTCAGCGTCCCGCCGTCCCTGCACCCGGGCGCGATTACCCGCTTCGTAGGAGTGCGCTCCATGTCACCTCGCAACATTTGTCCCGTCATCCGTATCGGCGCAGCCACCTCCCGGACGCCCGTGCGATAACCCGCCGAAACGCGCACCTGCCCAACCACGGAGGAACTACCCATGGCTGTCCCGATAGAAGACCACGTCGACCTCGAATCCCTGCCGAAGGAAGAGCGGCTTGCCCGGATGCGGCACTCCGCCGCCCATGTCCTCGCCGAGGCGATGGTCGAGCTGATGCCCGAAGCAGAGCTCGGCATTGGGCCCCCCATCGAGAACGGCTTCTATTACGACTTCCGGTTGCCGCGTGCGCTCACCGAAGAAGACCTGAAGTGGCTCCAGAAGCGGATGCGCAAGTCGCTCGGCCGCAAGGTGCCCTTCCACATGGAAGCTATCACCCGAGAGGAAGCAGCCGAGCGCTGGAAGGACCAGCCCTTCAAGCTTGAGCTGCTGTCCGAATTGGACGACGACAGCATCACGCAGTGCACCCACGCGAAGTTCACCGACCTCTGCCGCGGCGGACACGTCAACCACACCGGTGAGCTTGGGGCGTTCAAGCTCACCAGCATCGCCGGCGCCTACTGGCGCGGGTCCGAAAAGAACCCGCAGCTCCAGCGCGTCTACGGCATCTTGTTCGAGACGGAAGAAGAGCTCCAGGAATACGAGCGCCAGGTCGAAGAAGCCCGCCGGCGCGACCACCGCCGCATCGGCAAAGACCTCAAGCTCTTCGACCTCTACGAAGAAGTCGGTCCCGGTCACGTGGTCTGGCTGCCGGCGGGCACGACGATCCGCCGTGAACTCATGCGCTGGATCGAAGACCTCGAAATCGAACGCGGCTACCAGCACGTGCACACGCCCGTGGTGGGGAAGCGCCAGCTCTATGAGCGCTCCGGCCACTGGGACCATTACCAGGACGCGATGTACCCGATCATGGAACGCGACGGCGAGGAATACGTCCTCCGTCCCATGAACTGCCCGCACCATATCATGATCTTCGACTCCGAGCTGCACTCGTACCGTGAGCTCCCGCTCCGCATCGCCGAGCTCGCGGATATGCACCGCTGGGAGAAGTCCGGCCAGCTCACCGGCATGAGCCGCGTCCGCATCATGACGTTGAACGATGCCCACATCTTCTGTGCCGACGAGCAACAGGTTGAGTCCGAGGTTGCAGGCGTGCTCCGGCTTATGGAGGAGGTCTACGCGACCCTCGGCCTCAAGGACTACAGCTACCGCCTTTCGAAAGGCGACCCGAACGACACCGAGAAATATGTTGACAACCCCCCGATGTGGGAAAAGGGTGAGGCGCTCCTCCGCCGCGTGCTCCAGGACGTCGGGCTGGAATTCGACGAAGCCGACGGTGAAGCGGCCTTCTACGGGCCGAAGATCGATGTGAACTTCAAGACCGCCGCGGGGAAGCCGGAAACCCTTGTTACCGTCCAGGTCGACTTCCACCTTCCCGAGCAGTTCGGCCTCGAATACGTCGGAGAAGATGGCGGCCGCCATCAGCCGATCATCGTGCACCGTGGCGTCATCTCCACCCTCGAACGGATGGTCGCGCTCCTCATCGAAGAGTACGAGGGCAATTTCCCCCTCTGGCTGTCGCCGACGCAGGCAGTCGTGGTCCCGATTGCCGACCGGCACAACGACTACGCCGCGGAGGTCGCTGGGAAGCTGCGCGCTGCCCGCCTGCGCGTCGAAGTTGACGACCGTGGGGACCGGATGAATGCCAAGATTCGCGACGCGCAGATGCGGAAGATTCCTTACGTGCTCGTCGTTGGCGACCGGGAAGCCGAAGCGGGTGCCGCCGCCGTCCGCATCCGCGGCGGGCAGGATCTCGGCGCGATGCCAATCGACGACATCGTCGAGAAGCTCCGCAGCGAGCGCGACACGAAGGCGCTGACGCCGTAGGTCGTAAGAACCCTCACAGCAGCGCGAGCTGCTCGGCGGGTTGCGGGGGCTCGATGCGGTCGCCGCGGTTCTCGCCGAC
>SKSF01000223.1 GCA_007118095.1 Dehalococcoidia bacterium | reverse complement strand
GGTCCCGCACACAGAACGTCCGCGGCCCATAGGCCATATCTACTGGCTCCGGAGCGTTGATCCCCGCGGCGCGCACCCGCGCATGCTGTGCGCCCACATCATCCACATGCACGATCAGCAATTGCCCCGGCCCGTCCTCTGGCCCCGGCGCCCGCCCCCCGATCATGATCCGTGTCGACCCGGCGAGCATCTCCGCCTCTTGCACCACCCCGTCCGCGTCCAGGTACCGCACGTCCTCCACGAAGCCGAACACCCGCGACAACCAGTCCAGCGCACTCGCCGCGTCTTCGTAATACAGGTAGGGCGTCACGCCCCGTATCCGGACTCCTGGCGCGCTCATCGCGTGTCCCCATGTGCACCGCCGGCGTTTCCCGGCCGCAGCCTTCCCGACTACTGTATCGGCTCGGGAGGTCCGGCGACGCAAGACCAGGAGGGGCACCCATCGAGCGCCACGATCTACACTCGCAATCCGAACCGATCCGAGAGCAGCCTCTCCAGCTCATCGGGTGCAACCTCGGTCTCACGCCGCCCGTGCGGTCCGCTTTCGATCAGCCGCCCGCCGCCGTAAGTCGTCCGCCCTTCTTCCGAGCTGAGCGTGACGACATCGCCATAGGTGAAGTGCGAATCAGGTGACGTCTGCAGCCAGTGGCAAACGGTCTCGAAATCCCCGTAATCGAGCGGCTCCAGCGTGACCCGGTAGGTCATGTCCGCGTTCGGCTCTTCCGCTTCAGCGAAGGCTCCAGCGAAGTTGTCACCTGTACAGGTCACCGACCAATGCTCACCCTCATCCGCAACCAGATACCTCCGGGTTCCATCGTCCTGTGGCCCGGTTTCATGGAGCCGGAGTGGCCGCGAGATCAGGCTGGCAAAGCCAACATCCGCCAGCCACGGCTCTTCCAGGTGCACCAGCAGCGCCATGTGTGACCGCGGCTCGCCTGGCGAACCGTCAGGGCCAAGGACTCGCCCTCCCAGCATGTCTACCCGGAACCCGATCTCGCGCAGCGCCCAGGCGAACAGCCCCGTCAGCTCCAGGCAAAAGCCACCGCGCCCCGCTTCTACAATCTTGCGGTAGTTCCGTTCCGGGTCGACCATAATGGGCACGCCCCGCTGAATATCGAGGTTTTCAAACGGCACAGTCTGCCAGTGTGCGCGGTGCATCCCCCGGAGCGTCTCCAGGTCAGCGTTGACCGGGCCGTCATAACCAATGCGCTGCAGGTATGCGTCGAGCCGCATCGACATCCCTCCTCGGACAACAGGGCAGCGATGTGATTGGCAATCATAGCCCGGACTTTACACCATGTAAACCTGTTCAGCGCCGCGCGATCTGATCCACCTCCGCCATCTCTTCATCGGTGAGCTTCCACTCCGCCGCGGCCACGTTCGACTCCACCTGCTCCGGCCGCGTTGCACCCGCGATCACGCTCGGCACCGTCGGCTGCGAGGCAAGCCAGCCGATGGCAAGTTCCAGCAGCGTCCGCCCGCGCTGCCGCGCGAACTCTTCCAGCTTCTCCACCACATCGAACGAGCGGTCGTTGAGCCAGCGCTCAGCCATCGGCCCCGCCGAAAGCCGCGCCCCCTCCGGCGCCGGCTCGCCCCGGCGGTACTTGCCCGTCAGCAGTCCGCTCGCCAGCGGGAAGAATGGCAGGATCCCGACCCCAAACCGCTCGCACGCCGGCACCAGCTCGCGCTCCACATGCCGGTTCAAAAGGCTCCATTCGTTCTGCGCCGAAACGAACGGCGTCAGCCCCTCGTAGCGCGAAAGGTAGTGCGCCTCGGCTGCCTGCCAACCCGAAAAGTTTGAATGGCCGATGTAGCGCACCTTCCCCTGCTTCACCAGGTCATCCAGCGCCCGCATCGTCTCGTCGATCGGCGTCTTCGGGTCCGGCGTGTGGAACTGGTAGAGGTCGATGTAATCCGTCTGCAGCCGCCGCAGCGAATCCTCTACCGCCTGCATGATCCACCGCCGCGAGCCCCCCGACTGCATCGGGCCCTCGCCCATCTTCATCCCGAACTTCGAAGCCACTACCACCTCGTGCCGGCGCCCCTTCAGCACCTCGCCCAGGTACTCCTCCGAAGTGCCCGCGCCTCCGTAGACGTCAGCGGTATCGAAGAAGTTCACCCCCAGGTCGATGCACTTGTCCACCACCGCCCGCGTCTGGTCCACGTCCATCCGCCGCCCGAAGTTGTTACAGCCGAGGCCTACGACCGAGACCTGCAGCCCCGAGTCCCCAAGATTCCGGTATTCCATAGTAAAACCCTGCTCCCTTGCTCGTGTGGCCGGTCAGGATACGGCACACGGCGGCAGCAGGCAGCCACGCTTTCGGTGCTCCCGTCCTGCGCCGGCGCGCGGGGCGGTCGCTACGCCGTACTGACCCGCTCGTGCGGCGCATCCAGTTCAGCGTGGTGCTCGCGAAACTCGTCCACCGTGATCCCGTATAGCAGGACGTCGTGGAACTGTCCGTTGCCATAATACGCCGACCGGATCCGCCCCTCCTCCTGGAAGCCCAGCGCTTCAAACAGCCGCTGCGACCGGTCATTGAATGCGTACACCCGCGCGTTCGCCTTCTGGTACCGCATCTCCGTGAAGTAGTGATGCAGCAACACCTGCATCGCCTCACGCGCGTAGCCGTTGCTCCAGTGTTCGCGTCCCAGCGCCACGTTCACCATGAATGTCCCGTGCCGTGGCTCGCACCACTCCGCCGTCACGGACCCCACTAACTTTGCGTCATTGCGCTCGACCGCCAGTACGACGTCGTCCCCCTTGCGGCGGCGCTGCGCCTGCTCGCGGGCCCATTCCTGCAGGTCTTCCCTGCTTCGGGGCGTCTCGATCTGGTAGGCGTTCCGTTGTGCGTACGAATCGTGGCTCCACCGGTAGAACTGTTCCCAGTCATCCGGGTCGATTGCCCGCAAACGGACGCGCCGCCCCTCCCAGTGGTTACGCATTCGTGCTCCCTCCTTCATGCTCCAGGATCACCGTCAGCCGCTCGATGAGGTCCGGTAGCTGGTTCGAGGCCGTATGCCAGGCCAGTTCATAGTCCACTCGCGTGTACCCGTGTATCAACACGTTCCCCAACCCCACAATGCCCGTCCACGGCACCTCGGGATAGCGGGTGCGAAACTCGGGTGAGATGCGAGTCGCCGCCTCCCCGACGATGTCCAGCGAAACGCAAGCTGCCGATCCGTGTGCACCTCCGCCTGTCTACGCCCGCTCACGAACCCTAGCGCGTACGTCGCGTACTCAATCATGTCCGCGACCGCGTCCAGGTCGTCACGCGGCGGCATAGACCTGGCGTGCCCCTCGCCGGACCTGCGGAAGGTGCCGTTCGTGTTTCCACTTCTCGGTCAGGAAGTCCACCTGCCGTCCCAGGATCTCCGCCAGTTCTTCCCCCATCGCAAAGAACTCCAGCCCCGGCTGGTAGTCCTCTTCGAACTCCACCAGCACATCCACATCGCTGTCCCGCCTGAAGTCGTCACGTACCACCGAGCCAAAAAACGCCAGCCGCCGGATCCGGTTTCGCCGGCAGAACGCCGCCACTTCCTCGTAGGGCACCTCGATGGGGAACGTCTGCTCGGTCATCGCCACACCAGTATCGCACCACGGCGCGGACTCACCCCGCGAACCGGATGACCTGGCTCGTCTGCCCCCACAACTCCTCCAGCCGGTAGAACTCCCGCTGCTCGTCCGTGAACAGGTGCACCATGATCGCCCCGAAGTCCAGCAACACCCAGCCACTTGCGGGCGTACCCTCTCGCCGTTCGATATCGTGCCCCAGCGGCTTCAGCGCCTTTTCAAGATGCTCTACCAGCGCGTTAAACTGGAGAGGCGACTGCGCTGTCGCTATCACAAAGTAATCCGTGAACAGCGAATCCTTGGATACATCAAGGAAGGCAATATCGAGCGCCTGGTGCTCGGAAAGAACGTCAACAGCTTTGTGAGCGAGTGCTTCAGCGTCCAGAGAATACAGCTCCGTCGTGGTCGAACCAGGATGTGGAAGGGATTGTAGCAAAGCGTGGAACCAAAGCGCGTCGTTGTCGGAATGTCCGGCGGAGTCGATAGCTCCGTCGCCGCCGCCCTCCTCCATGAACAGGGCTACGAAGTCGTGGGCGTCACCATGCGCCTCTGGACCGAATCCCGTCCCGAAGAATTCTCCGGCCACCAGCAGTGCTGCTCCGTCGAAGACATCGACGACGCCCGCCGCGTCGCGGGCCAACTCGGCATCCGCCACTACGTCATGAACTTCGAAGACGAATTCCGTGAGCACGTCGTCGACCGCTTTGTCGACGAATACGCCAGCGGCCGCACCCCCAACCCCTGCGTCCGCTGCAACGAGCACATCAAATACCGCGCCCTCGTCGACCGCCTCCCCGCGCTCGATGCCGCCTTTGTCGCCACCGGCCACTATGCACAGGTGGAGCACGGCCAGGACGGTGCGCCCCATCGCCTCTTCCGCGGCGTCGACGCTTCGAAGGACCAGTCCTACGTCCTCTATATGCTCCAGCAGGAACAGCTCGCGCAGCTCCTTCTGCCTATCGGCGGCCTCACCAAGGACCAGGTCCGCGCCGAAGCCTCCCGCCTTGATCTCGACGTCGCCACCAAGCCCGACAGCGTCGAAATCTGCTTCGTCCCCGGCAACGACTACCGCACCTTCGTCGAGGAACGCATCGATATGGAGCCGGGCGAAATGCAGGACACGACTACCGGCGAAACTGTCGGCGAGCACCGCGGCGTCGCCGCGTACACCATCGGCCAGCGCAAGGGTCTCGGAGTCACCGTCGGCGAACCGCGCTATGTCACCGGCATCGACCCCGAGCGCAACATCGTCACCATCGGGCCCGAAGAAGACCTCTTCGCTACCATGCTCGAAATCTCCGAGGCTCGCTGGATCCGCGGCGAGCCCCTGCAACCCGCCACACACGTCCAGGCAAAGGCCCGCTACAAGGCCGAACCTGCGGCCGCCACGGTCGTCGAAGCTTACGGCGAGCGCGCAGTCCTCCAGTTCGACCGCCGCCAGCGCGCGCTCACCCCTGGCCAGGCCGTCGCCATTTACGACGGCGACGAAGTGCTGGGGGGCGGCACCGTCGAACACTCCTGGCGTCCCTGATCCGCCCGCGAATTGCCCACATTAGTCGTTTCACGTAATTTCTACGTGGGAAACGCTGCGGCGGGTTGCGTTGGCCCGGGGGATTGCGATGTCTGTCAGTCGGGCCGGCGCCTGCCTCCTCGCCGTAGTAATGCTCATTGCCACAGCCTGCGGCAACGATGACGACCTTGCTGCCCCGGTCGAAGAGCTCAGTGCGGCCAGCCTCCCGCAACTGGTACTGCCGCCGGGCGAACTTGGCGGCCTCGGCGATGATTTCGAAGTCGATCACCTGTCGGGCGAGCTTCCCGGCACTGAACCCGTCGGCTCGATCATCATTCCCGGCCGCACCACGGGGAACCTCGACCTCTCCGCTCGAGACGGTGCCTATGAGCTCATCTACTACAGCCCCGGCGCGTCGGGCGACGGCGACGTCATCGACGTCGGCAGCCACGCCGAGCTCTGGCAGGATGCGGACGCTGCCTCCGCATCAATGGAAGAGGCCCTCGAAGACTTCGAGGCTCAGGAAGGCCATGACCTCGACGGCTGGCGGCTCGAATCAGTCAGTACTGTCGATGCGGGCGATATCGCCAGCGAAGACAGCGGCATCCACCTGGAATTTGTAGTGCCCGGTGCCGGGCCGGTGCACGTCATCATGCTGTCCGCCCGCCTGGACCGCCTCGTGCTGTCGACGACAGTCATCGCATTCGACGAACCGCGCGACGACGAGGCCCGCGACATCGCCGCCCGCCACGTCGAGCGGGCCGAGGCCGTCATTACCGGGAAAACCGACCCGCCCACCGTCGAGATTCCCGCCGAGCCAACTCCTATCCCCGAGCCGACTCCGGAGCCGGAACCCACGCCCGCCGAGAACGGCGACGACCTCCTGGGACAGGTCGCCCTCCAGCTCGATGACCTGCCCGGAGGCTTCATGCTCGTCGACGAATACCTCGACCCCGCTGGCGCCGGGCTCGCCGACTTCACACGCGAGTTCGAAGCCGAAAACATGACCGTGGCTGTCGGTGACTCCCGCATCATTAGCATCGAGAACAACGTCATGGTCTTCGCTTCCAGCTCCGAAGCGGGACTCTTCGCCTCGGCCGTCGCGTCGGTGCTCGATGGCGAGGAGGGCGAGGAGTTCCTTCGCCAGGCCCTCGAAGACGAAGGGCTCGAACCCCGGGACCTCTCTTCCAGGCGCGTCGAGCTCGACCTCGGCGACGAAACCGTCGTCATCCTCGTCGAGGCCGAGACCGGCTTTGGCGATTTCGTCCTCACCTACACCATCACGCGCCACGGCGACGTCATCAGCGCTCTCATCACGACAGCCATGGCCGACGGCTTCAACATGGACGATATCGAGGCCATCGCCACCATCGTCCTCGACCGCATCGCCGGGGCCGGGCTCCCGGAGTAGATCCCGGCAGTGCTATCCCTCCGGCGGTAAGTCCAGCGCGACCCGCGCGATAAACTCCCGCGCCTCCAGCGCCCCGAAAGGCGACATAAATGCGCCCGCCCGCACATCCCGGTAGTAGCGCGAAAGCGGGCTCTTCGCCGTGTAGCCGCTCCCGCCCGAGATCGCCAGGCACCGGTCGACCACCTTCACCGCCGTCTCGTTCATGATCAGCTTCGCCGCCTGCGATTCGCGCATCGTCTCGTGCAGCTCCTCCAGCGGTGGGTCCCCGGGGAAATGCCGGGCGAACCCCTCGTCGACCAGCTCCAGCGCCCGGTGGAACGCCCCGCGCATCGATGCCAGGTCCACCTCGTTCTCGGCCACAGCTCCTTGCACCGGCCCCCACTCACGCAGCGGCGTTGGCCCCGGTTGCTTCCCGCGCTGTTTCACCAGCTCCACCGCGTTTTCGTGTGCTGCTTCCGCAATTCCCAGGAACGGCGCTGCCAGGCACAGCGCCGCCGCCACCCCGCCCGTCATCCCCGGGTGCCCCAGCGTCCCCCACGGCACCGGCGGCGTCATCGCTGACTCGGTCACGAACACATCGTTCAACCGGATATCGTGGCTCGCCGACGCCCGCATCCCCAGCGCATCCCAGTTCTCCAGGTTCTCCAGCCCCGGCGCGTCCGCGGGAATGAGCGCGTTCGCCGTGAGGTACTCGCCGTCACCGGCCGGGATGCGCACCCGGACGGTGAACAGCGTCGCCGCTGGCGACATCGTCCCGAACGATTTCTTCCCCCGTACCCGGTAACCACCTTCCACCGGTGTCGCCTCCGCGAACGGATGCCGGTTGTCCGACCCCGACTCCGCGTTGAGCACGCCCATCACCGCCTGCCCCTCCACGATCGCACGCAACAACGAACCATCCGGGTCACGTCCCTGCGCCCGCCCGGCACGCCACCGCCGCGCCATCGTCCAGCTCATCAGGTAGTGCATGCACAGCCCAATACTGATCGCACCGTCTCCACGGCCAAACCGGCTGAGCGCGACCGCCATGTCGTGGACACAATCCACGCCCACGCCGCCAAGCTCTTCCGGGACCAGCCCCGCGATCGCCCCCGAAGCCTTCAGCGCCTCGATGTGCTCCATCGGGAACGTGCCTGCACGGTCGTGCTGGTCCGCCACCGCCGCAAACTCTGCCGCGTGCTTTTCCGCCAGCTCGACGAACCGGCGTCCTGCGTCGGTGAGCGGTGCAATTCCCGCCGGCACGTCAGACCGCCGCGGACGCCACGCGGGCTGCCGCCTCGTCGATCGCCGCCCGCAGCGTGTCCACCATCAGGTCGATGTCGTCCTCCGTGATCACGAACGGCGGCCCCAGCATCACCGCATCGTGCACCGGCCCCGATCCGGCCGGGTAGAAGAACACCCCGCGTTCCAGCGCCGAAGCCACCACCTTCCCCGCGAACCTGGCCTCCGTCGGGAACCGCTCGAGCGTCTCCCGGTCCTTCACGAACTCCACGCCCAGCATCAGCCCGCGTCCGCGCACTTCGCCCACATGCGGATGGTCCTCCAGCTCCGCCAGCCGCTCCCGCAAGCGCGCGCCCATCTTCGCCGCCCGTTCCACCAGCGCCTCGCGCTCCATGATTTCGAGCACCTTGTTGGCCACCGCGAGCACCATCGGGTGCGCCGCAAAGGTGTAGAACATCAGATCCTGCTTCGCCTCCGCGAGCGGGGTCACCACGTCCTCCGTCGCATACACCCCGCCGCCCGGGGCATATCCGCCGGTCAGTCCCTTCCCGCTCACAAGGATGTCGGGTGTCACCCCCTCGTGCTCCAGGCCAAACCGCTTCCCGGTCCGCCCGAACCCGGTCATCACCTCGTCCGCGATGAGCAACACCCCGTAGCTCCGGCAGATCTCCGCCGCGCGCTCCCAGTACCCCGGCGGCGGCACAATCGCGCCCCCCGCTGAACCGGTAATCGGCTCCGCGATGAACGCTGCGACGGTCTCCGGCCCCGCCTCCAGGATCGCCCGCTCGATCTCCTCCGCTGCCTTCTGCAGAAAGGTTCCTTCGCTCCGACCCTGCGACTCCTCTAGCGAGTACGGCGCCGGCACCTTCGGCATGTCATACAGCAACGGGTCCATCCCCACGCGTCGCGGCCGGTGGTTCCCCACCGAAAGCCCGCTCAGCGTCACCCCGTGGTACGAAAGGTCCGTCCCGACGACCTTCCATCGCTCCGGCCGCCCCGCGCAGACGTGGTGCTGTCGCGCCAGCCGAACCGCCGCATCCACCGACTCCGAGCCACCACTCACAAAGCTCGCACGCGTGATCCCCGCCGGCAGCCACGAACGCTGCAGGCGGTCCACCAGCGCTTCCTTCTGCGGTGTCACCCACGTCGGCAGCACATAACCAATCTCCCGCAGCGTCTGCGCCGCCGCCTCCGCAACTTCCTCGCGCCCATAGCCAATATTCCCTACGATGGCGCCTCCCGCCGCGTCCAGTACCGGCCGCCCTTCCGGCGTATACAGGTATGCGCCTTCCGCACGGGAAACCTGGAAGGGCACAGAATGAGGGATAAACGTCGATCGAAGCGCGTCCGCGGTGTCCATGCCGGGCATGATACGAGTCGCGCGCCACATGCGGCAGAGGCAACAGATGACACGCGCACCGCATCGCAACCGGGCTCGTTGGGCCCTCGCCGGGTTCACGGTCCGTCCCGCCGTGCCCGGCGACGCGTCCGCCATCGCCTCGCTCGCCGATGACATCACCGCCCTTTCCGGCGTCCCCGGTTTCGAACCCCTCCACCACCCCGGCGATGTTGAACGGCTCCTCCAGACCGGCTCCGATCTCCTCGTTGCGACCGTCGACGAAGAGCTCTGCGGCATGGTCCGCCGCTACACCGAAGAAGGCATCACCTGGTTCGACCTTCTGGGCGCCGATGAACCCGGGGCCGGTCGCGCCCTCGTCCGCGCCGTCGAAATGCATGCCCAGGACAACGGCATCCGCCTCGTCCGCTGCACTGCCCCCGGGGAGCGCCTCCCGCAATACTTCGCCTGGCTCGGCTACTTCCCCATTGCGCAGAGTACGTTCGATGGCGGTCCGGCCACGGTCATGGAACGCCGCCTTCCCCTGCTCACCGTCCGCGACCAGCGCCGCGAAGACGCTGCCTTCATCAGCAGCCGCACCG
>SKSF01000081.1 GCA_007118095.1 Dehalococcoidia bacterium | reverse complement strand
GTACGCCGTCGCAGACGCCGGACGGCTGGACCGATTGGGACACGCTCGTGGGCAGCCAGCCGACCACGGCCACGCCACCCGTGGAGCAGAGCGAAAACGACGTCACCTCGATCAACTACACGTCGGGCACCACGGCGCGGCCGAAGGGCGTGATGCTCACGCACCGGAACTGCTATATCAATGCGTACAACTTCATCGCGCACCTGCGCATCAGCCACGACGACGTGGAGCTGTGGACGCTGCCGATGTTCCACGCGAACGGCTGGGGCGGCCCCTTCGCGCTGACGGCGATGGGCGCGACGCATGTGGTGCTGCGCGCCGTCGTCGCCGAGGATATCTACCGGCTGATCCAGGACGAGAAGGTGACCTTTGGCTGCATGGCGCCGGCGGTGCTGAGCACGATCATCAACTACCCGGACAAGGACAAGTGGAACATCACCACGCGCCCGCGCTTCACGGTCGCTGGCGCGCCGCCCCCGGCCGCATTCATCCAGAAGCTGGAAGAAGAGATGGGCTGGGAGTTCCTGCAGATCTACGGCCTCACGGAGACCTCGCCCATTCTCACGGTGTCGCACCCGGACTTCCACAACCCGGACGGGAAGGACTATGCGCGCCGCTCACGGGCCGGTGTCGAGGCCATCGGTGTCGAGATCCAGGTCCAGGATGAGCACGGCAACCCGGTGCCGATGGACAACGACACGGTCGGCGAAGTGTGCGCACGTTCGAACGTGGTGTTGAAGGGCTACTGGGAGCAGCCGGAGGAGACGGCGAAGGCTATCTACGACGGCTGGTACCACACCGGCGACCTTGGCATCTGGGACGAGCACGGGTCCGTCCACATCGTTGACCGGAAGAAGGACGTGATTATCTCCGGGGGAGAGAACATCTCGTCGCCCGAGATCGAAGACGCGCTGTACAAGCACCCGGCTGTGATGGAATGCGCGGTCATCGGCGTCCCGAGCGAGAAGTGGGGGGAGACGCCCAAGGCGCTCGTCATCTTGAAGGAAGGTTCCCAGGCGACCGAAGAAGAAATCATCAGCTTCTGCCGCGACAACCTGGCGCACTTCAAGTGCCCGACGAGCGTGGACTTCGTCGAAAGCCTCCCGCGCACCGCGACCGGGAAGCTGCAGAAGTTCATCATCCGCGACGAGTACTGGAAGGGCGTCGAGCGGCGCGTGAACTGAGCGTTACCGGTGGCATTATTCAACGGCCCGGCGGGTTTCCCGCCGGGCCGTTTTCGTGCGCCGCTTTCGACCGGTCCGCCGCGACGGAGCAACGCACTGGCCGTTGCCTGCGGTAGTACGATAGAGAAAACAGATGAACGACATCGGCTTGAGACGATTCGTCGCTTGAGGAGGTGACGCGATGGCACGGTACCTGGTTGTTGCTCATCAGACCGCTGGCAGCCCCGAACTGCGCGAGCACATTGAAGATGTTGTCCGCGGGGACTCCGACGCGAAGTTCGGCCTGGTCGTGCCCGCGACGCCCGTATCGCACCTCTTCACCTGGAGCGAAGAGGAGACGATGGCCGTCGCGCGGCGGAACATGGAGCGCGCCGCGGCGCTCGTACGCGAGGCCGGCGGCGACGTCGTGCGGAGTGTGGTGGGCTCGCGGTTTCCGCTGGATGCCATCACGGATGAGCTGCGCGAGAATCCCGGCTACGACGAGGTGATCGTCTGCACCTTCCCGCCCGGGGTATCGCGCTGGCTGAAGCGTGACCTCATCACACAGGCACAAAAGCGTACCCGGCTCCCGGTCACACACATCACGGCCCGGCCCGCGCCACAGGAAGAAGCAGCTCCCGTCGCGGCCCACGCCAGGCCCGCGGAGGCGGCGGCGCCAGGCGGCGATGGCGCTACCGCGACCGAAACGCCGCCTCCGCCTCCGCACGGACGGGAGGCCGTCACCGAGCGCGAGTTCGGCCACCTCGACCTCCCGTACATCGACCGTGAAGACTTGCCGGAAGGGGAGCGGGACCTCTGGGACCGTCTCGTCGAAGGCCGTGACGTGCCCAGCCTCTTCCGCGTGATGGGGAACAACCGCAGCCTGCTCCAGGGTTACGTGGAGATGTTGAACGCGACCTGGAACGAAAGCGGGCTCGACGACCAGACGCGCGAGCTCGTCATTCTGCGCGTCGCGTTGCTCCAAAGAGCCGAATACGTGTGGCACGAGCACGTACAGATCGGGCGCGAACTGGGGTTGAGCGATGACATCATCCGCTCGCTCGAGCACTGGCAGTCGACCGAGCTGGTGCGTTTCGATGAGCGGCAGCGCGCGGTCCTTGCATACGTCGACGCCGTGGCCCGCGATCGCGAGCCGCCGAACGGGATCCAGGACACCCTGCGGCGCTACTACGGGATGGATGCGATCGTGGGCCTCACGCTGGTCATCGGCTTCTACCGGATGACTGGCGGGTTCGCGAAGGCGCTGCATGTTGAGCCGGAAGGCCGCTTCGTCGGCTGGCAGCTCTACTGACCGCGGCCGGCGCCGGGGTGCTAGCATTGTGCTAGCACTCCGGGGGGCAGGCCATGCCCGACATTCTCATCCGTAACATCAGCCCCGAACGACTCGCGTTCTGGAAGCGGCGCGCCGCGGCACATGGCCGCTCGCTGCAGGCGGAGCTTGACCTGCTTCTGAAGGAACATGAGGAGCGCGAAGAGCAGAAGGACCGCTTCATCGAGTTTACGGAGCGGACCCGTCGCGAAACGAGCAAAATCCCTCAAACCGACAGCGCTGAGCTCATCCGGGAGGATCGTGACACAGATCACGGGCGTGACGCGTGACGACGTATGTCGTTGATGCAAGCGTCGCCGCGAAGTGGTTCTTCAGCGAAGAGTACTCAGACGCCGCACATGCCCTGCGTGAGGGTGATGACACGCTCATTGCTCCTCGCTTTTTGCAGATCGAGCTCGTCAACGTTGCGCGGTCGAAGGTACGTCGGGGGCAGTTCTCGCGCGCGTCAGCGGACGAGCTTCCGAAGCACCTCGATGCGTTACCGGTGGCGTTCACGGACGATGCTGCGTTGCTCTTGGATGCGTTGCAGCTTGCCTTCGAACACGACCGGTCCGTCTACGATGCGCTCTGCCTGGCGCTTGCGCTGCAACAGGATTGTGCGCTGGTGACGGCGGACCGGCGCTTCGTGCAGGGCATGGCTGGCAACTTCGAGGGGCATATCCGATGGGTCGCGGACCTGGATGATGCGGGCGAAGGCGCGCCGGCGTAGTATCGTCCGCGGCATGGAGACTCCCGGTGCACGGCTACGGTCATTGATGGAGCAGGGCATCGTCGTTGCCCCGTTCGTCTTCGATGGCGTGCAGGCGCGCATGGCCGAGGCCGCGGGGTTCGATGCGGTCTATATGACTGGCTTTGGCACCGCCGCGTCTCATGGCCTGCCCGACATGGGGCTCATCGGACTGGGCGAGATGTCGGCGAACGCGGGCCGCCTCGCCGCGGCGGTCGACGTGCCCGTGATCGCCGACGCCGACACCGGCTACGGCAACGAAGCGAACGTCGCGAGGACGGTCGAGGTTTACGAACGGGCGGGCGTCGCGGCGCTGCACATCGAAGACCAGGAGTGGCCGAAACGATGCGGGTTTCTCGAAGGCAAGCGAGTCATCCCCGCGGACGAGATGGTCCTCAAGGTGGAGGCTGCGGTCGCTGCCCGGAATGATCCCTCGCTCGTCGTCATCGCACGGACGGATGCGCTCGCGCCGCACGGCTGGCGGGAGGCGCTGGCCCGGGCGCGCTCCTATCGCGATGCTGGCGCGGACCTGGTGTTCGTCGACGGGCTGAAGACACGGGAAGCGATCGAACGCGCTGCCACTGAGCTGCAGGGTATCCCGCAGCTCCTTAACTCCTGGCTGCTGACGCCGGAGGAAGCGGAAGACCTGGGGTTCCGCCTGTACATCCACCTCGGCGTCATGATGCGCCACTTTGCCGACTTCCGGTACGCCCTGGCAGAGCTCAAAGTGACGGGATCGGTCGAGCTCCCCGCCGGCGCGGAGTCCGTTGAGCCGGTGACGCGCCTGCTGTCGAAAGGATATGAAGACGGGGCATCGTGACCCCGCACCGGTTTCGCGCAGATAATGAACACATGGATGATCTGCGTGCCGGTCTTGAAGACTGGCTTCACCGGCTGCCCGGTTACCAGGAATGCCGCGTCACCACGCTGCAGCCGGTCGACGGCGGCGTTTCGAACCTGACCTATCGTGCGGCACTTCAAGGGGCGCCGCTGGACGCCGTTGCGCTGCGCATGCAGCGGAAGGAAGGCATCTTTCAGCCCTACAACGTGATCCGCGAAGCCGAAGTGCTCACCCGGCTGGCCGTCTCGCCGGTCCCTGTACCGCTGGTGCTCGGGGGCGAGTGGGACCCGGAGGTGCTCGGCGCCCGGTTCGTCGTGCTCGAATGGATTGACGCGCCGCACATGGGCGAAGCCGGCCCGGAGGCGGACTTCGGGGCGTTTACCCGGATGGTCGCCACGATCCACGGGCTGGATTGGAAGGCGCTGAAGCTGGACTTCCTGGGGGTACCGACGTCGCCGGAGAACGCTCTGATGGGTGAGCTGGCGACGGTTGCGCGGCGCATGAAAGCGTTCGGCTTCGACGGCGATCCCCTGCTGCGCCGTGCTCTATCTACATTGCACGGGCACCGGCCTTCCGAGGGTACCCTCGCCCTCTGCCAGGGCGACATCAACGTTTTCAACTACCTCTTCCGCAACGGGTCGGTGGTTGGTGTGGTTGACTGGGAGGAGGCGCGCATCGGCGATCCCAGGTCGGATGTCGGACAGCTCCTCGCGCTTTCGCATCTCAAGGGTGCGCCATTTGGGCCCGCGGGCGAGATGCCGTTCGTGCAGGCATACCAGGAGGTTTCAGGGCGCGCGCTCACGCAGATGGAATACTTCCGGGCGTTCTGGCTGTTCCAGCTCACGGTCATCTATCACGCGTTTGTGAAGCTGAACGGGACCGAACCGTGGTTCACGTTGCCCGCGCTCACGGAACTGCTGGAAGCCGCGCTCGACGAGCTGAACTGATGGACTGGCGCGACCGGCTTGCGCGCTATTTCCACAACACGCTGCCCTCCGCGTCGGCGGTCGAGATCGAGCAGGTCGGCGCAATGCCGGCCGGGGCGAGCAACGACACGGTCAGCATCGACCTCGCGGTGACGTGCGACGAGCGGCGCATGACCGTTCCCCTGGTGTTGCGGCCGCAACGGCGCGACGGCATCCTTGCGCCCTACGATGTTTCGCGGCAGTTCCGCGTCATGCGCGCGCTGCAGCGAACGGCCGTCCCCGTGCCCGCGACGGCATGGTACGAGCCCGACACCGCAGTGCTGGGGGTGCCGTTCTTCGTGATGTCCAGGGTGGCGGGCGTGACGCCGCCGCTCTTCTGGCATGGCGGCATGACGAACGAGCTGCTCGCGATCGGCGAAGCGCTGGCAGCCATCCACGCTGTCGACATTGAAGCAGCGGGGCTCGACTTCCTCATGCCCTGCCCTGGCCCGGCGTCCTCGATTGAGTCGGAGCTGGCGGCCTGGCGCGAGCGCCACCGGCGAAATGGACTGGACGGCCATCCCATCTCGGACGCCCTCTATCACTGGCTCGTGAAGAACGAACCGGCGGACGCGCGGTTTGCCCTGCTCCACGGCGACCCCAACCCGGGCAATTACCTGTTGCGGGAAAAGTCGGTCGTCGGAGTCCTCGACTGGGAGCTCGCTGCCATTGGCGACCCGCGGTCTGACCTGGGGTTCTATGCTGCCCTCATGACCATCTTCGCGGGCGCTGCTTCGGAGGATGGGCGCTCGGTGCTCTCCGATGCCTATGCGACGGTGACGGGTGAGGAGCTCACCTCGCTCGCGTACTACGAAGCGGCGGGGCTGTACCGGATGGCTGTGGTGATTGCCGGGTGGTCCGGGCCGGCGGGCGTTGGCTACGCGCTGGAGGCTATAGGACGGAGGCTCGATCACCTGCTCGGTCCGCGATGGGCAGGGTGAAGATGAAGGTGGTGCCCCGGTTGGGTTCGCTCGTCGCCCAGATCTCGCCGCCGTGGGCACGGACAATCTCGCGCGAAATTGCCAGCCCCAGGCCGTGGCCCGAGCGTGACCCGTTCCGGTTGTTGTAGGCGCGGTAGAAGCGGTCGAACAGGTGGGGCAAGTCTTCGGGCGGGATACCAACACCATTGTCCGAAACCATCACTTGCACGGCGCCGTCGTGCAGGTCGCGGGCTGTAAGGCGCACGAGCCCGCCCTCTGGCGTGTGGCGGAAGGCGTTGTCGAGCAGGTTGTTGAGCACCTGTTCGAGCCGGTCAAAGTCACCCTCGATGGGTGTGGCCGTTGTGTTGCTCACCTCGAACCGAACATTGGCTTCCTCGCAGCGAAGGGAGAAGAGCGCGCTCAGGTGTTCGAAGATCTCGTCGAGGTGGAGCGTTTCCCTGCGCATGGAGATCTGTCCGCTTTCGATGCGGGACAGGTCGAGCAGCTCTTCGACAAGGCGCAGCACACGGCCGGACTCGTCATTGATGATGCGCGCGGACTGCCGGATCCCGTCCGGGTCATCGATCGTCCCGTCGATGAGCGCGTCGCTGAACCCGCGGATGGAGGTCAGTGGCGTTTTGAGCTCGTGGGAGATGTTCGCCAGGAAGTCGCGCAGGGTTTGCTGCGAATTCTGGACTTCGCCGGTCATGCGGTTGAAGTTCGCTGCGAGTTCGCGCACTTCGCGCGGCCCGGTGACGGGCACACGTTGCCGGTAGTTCCCCCGCCCGACGTTCCGGGCCGCGCGCGCGATATTGCGCAGCGGTGCTGCAACGCTCTGGGACAGCAGGAAACCGAGGATGAGCGCCGCCGCCAGGCCGATGAGCCCGGCGAAGAGGAGCCGGGGCGTAAGTTCCCCCAGGACTTCGCCCATGCCGGCCGCGGGCGTTGCAACGACCAGGCCAACCGCGTCGGGCCCGAACGCTTCTTCGCCGTCGAGTCCACGCAGGGGCATGGCGACGCAGAGCAGCGCCGGGCCATCGGGAATGTCGAGCTCGCACCGGCGGGGGCTAATGTCACTGGTGGTGGCAAGGTCCCCCGGGGCGGTGATGTCGACGGTCGTTGCTTCGCCCAGGGGGAGCGGCCCCGCCCAGGCGTCGGGTAAGACCTCGCCGTTGCTATCGATGACGGCAAGCGCGGTGACGGTGCGGAGCCGCTCATCCTCGGCGTCTTCGCGCAGGCCGAGGATATTGAGCAGTACGTCCGCGCCGAGCGGCACGGTATCGTCCGGTTCGCGCGATTCGATTACGTCCGGCGCGGAAATGCCCACCTGTGTGCGCACGAAAGGGCCGAGCGTCTCGAGGTTTCCGTAGGTGATGGAATCGCGGTAGCCGCCCAGCATGAGGAACAGGCTGAGCATGGCAAGCCCGAGGGTGACCGCGATGATAAAGAGGTACGTAAGAAACAGGCGTACCTGCAGGCTTCCCATGGAGAGCCCACCTCCGGGATGCGGGCGTTAGTCGGGGAGCGGGACGAGCTTGTATCCGACGCCGCGCAACGTTTCGATTTGCACTTTGGCCCCGTCCAGCTTCGACCGCAAATGCTGGACATGGACGTCCACCGTCCGGGTGGCTCCGGGATGGTCGAAGCCCCAGACGGTTTCGAGGAGCTGCTCGCGCGTGAGCGCGAAGCCGATGTTCTCCATGAACGCCAGCAGGAGGTCGAACTCCTTGGTCCGGAGGATGCGTTCTTCGCCGTCCACGTGGACTTCCCGGCGGGATTTGTCGACCGTGAGGTTCGCGGCGGTGATCGGGCCGTTCTGGCGGACCTGCCCGCTTTCGATGCGGCGCAGGATAGCCTTGACGCGGGCGACCATTTCGCGCGGGTTGAAGGGCTTGGTCATGTAATCGTCGGCGCCGATCTCCAGCCCGACGATTTTGTCGACGTCTTCGTTGCGTGCCGTCAGCATCAGGATGGGGACGTCGCTCTCTTTGCGCAGTTCGCGGCATACTTCGAACCCGTCCATGCCGGGCATCATCACATCGAGGACGACGAGGACGGGTGGCTGCTCTTTGAAGCGCACCAGGGCTTCGGTGCCGTCCTTGGCGCCGAGTACCTCATACCCTTCTTTGCGCAAGTAGAGGGATGCGAGATCGCGAATGTTTGCTTCGTCGTCGACGACGAGGATTTTCGAGGCCATGCCTGCCAGTACCTCCGGGTCTCACAAAGCGCTCGGTTCAGTATGCGCCGAGGGCTCCAGACCTACCACCGGACTTTTGTCCGCAGCGGAGAGGCAGGCCTGGAGCCCTCAGCAACCAGAGGGGTGGCAGTCGCAAGGGCCGAACTTGCGAACTCGTCCACGGACAGTGTCGCGAGCTCGCGTTAGCCGCGTATGCCCCGGGTGCAAAACTTCCGTAAACTTGCCAATATCCGCTCAAGGCTTTCCGATCCCATAACGGTTCGCTAACGGGCGCATGGTATACCGACAAGGGTGCTAATGGCCTGTTAGAGTAAAGGGCCGGGTCCCTTGTCGGGAAGGCGACGGTGTGTGAAAGGGTGAACGACGATGACGCGTCAACTGTATGAACAGGAACTCCTGGAGCTGCGGGACAACGTTCTCGCGCTCGGGTCCATGGCCGAAAAGGCGTTCCTGGACGCAATGGAGGCATTGCGCGATGGCGATGCCGACTGGTCACGCAAGATCGTCGAAGATGATACAAACATCAATGCCAAGCGCTTCGAAATCGAAGACCGGTGCCTCTTCGTGATTGCGTCCCAGTCTCCCGTCGCTTCGGACCTGCGCCACCTGGCGAGCATCCTCTATATCACGACAGACCTGGAGCGCATTGCCGATCATGCGGAGGGCATCGCGAAGATCAATATCCTCCTGGGCGATGAGCCCCTGCCGCGCCGCCTCGGCTACATCCCCTCCATGGCCGACCGGGCCGCGGAGATGCTTCGCGGTTCGCTCAAGGCGTTCCTGGAGCGCGATGTTGATACTGCCCGCCGCATCTGTGACGCGGACGACGAAGTCGACCGGCTTCAGGACTCCGTCTACGACGAGAGCTTCCGTTCGATGATCGCCGACCCCTCGACGATCCAGCGGAACACCTACTTGCTGTGGACGGCGCACAACATCGAGCGGGTGGCCGACCGGTGCACGAACATCTGCGAACGGGTGATCTACACGGCGACCGGCCGGATGCAAGAGATCAACGTCTCAAAGTATTGAAGGTGAGAAGGGGCCGGGAGCATCACACCCCTGTCCCCAAAGCACAAGTTTGATACGATAAAGCCCTGCGCGGTGGGCGTAGCGTAGTGGTTAACGCGTCAGATTGTGGCTCTGAAGATCGAGGGTTCAAATCCCTCCGTCCACCCCACCTCCTTTCTCCCCTACTGACAGAAACGTAACGGGCTGGCCGTCACGCCAGCCCGTTTTTCGTGCGTCCGTCCAGGGCGTGCTCTTTGTGACCATCCGCAAGATCTGTTAAAGTGCCTTGACACATTTGCAGGGGCTTACCACCTGTGCCCCGCCGGGCGGGTGGCGTGCCAATGGGAGTGGTCCGTCACCTGCCCGGGCGTGTGTCCCCGTAGTGCGCGAGCGCTCGCTGCCGCGCTTCGGCGTGGTCGACCATCGGCGCCGGGTAATCGCGACCGATGATGCAGCGAGCTGCCTGCTGTTCGTCCGGGGTCATTTCCCATGGTGAGTGCATGGCCCGAGCCGGGACATTCGCCAGCGCGGGCAGCCAGGTTCGGACATAATCACCGTCCGCATCGAAGCGTTGCCCCTGGCGGACCGGGTTGAACACGCGGAAGTATGGCGCCGCGTCCGTGCCGGTTGAGGCGGCCCATTGCCAGCCGCCGTTGTTGTTTGCGATGTCGCCGTCCACGAGGTGCCGGAGGAAATGCGCCTCACCTTCCCGCCAGTCGATCAGCAGGTGCTTCGTGAGAAACGACGCGGTGATCATGCGTGCACGGTTGTGCATGTAGCCGGTCGCCAGCAGTTCGCGCATGGCCGCGTCCACGATGGGGTAGCCTGTTTCCCCCGCCTTCCACGCGTCAAGGTCGCCGGGGGCGTCACGCCACTCCAGCGCCGCGTACTTGCGGTTGAAGGGTTCTGAGACCACGTGGGAGAAGTGCCACAGTACGTGGTGATAGAAGTCGCGCCACGCGAGCTGCGCCAGGAACCCGGCCGATGCGGCGGTCGTGGCCTCACTGCGCGCGGCCACTTCCAGCGGCGAGAGCAACCCGAAGTGGAGGTCTGCGCTGAGCCGCGACGTCCCGCCGGCGGCGAGGAAGTTTCGCTCGTCTTCGTAGTGTGCGATCCCACCATCCAGCCACCTGTCGAGGCGTCCCCGCGCCGCGGTCTCGCCCGCCGTGGGTAGCGCCTCTGCTGTGGGCTGAAACCCGGGCTGGCCAGGGTCCGGGAGGGCCGTTTCGTATCCCGGGATGGCAAGCCCGTCGAGTTGTGCGAGGAGATCCACGGGCTTGCGCCGGTTTGTGGCCTGCCATCTGCGGTAGAACGGTGTGAAGACGCTGTAGGGTCCGCCGTCGCGTTTGGTCACGTCCCCGGGTTCGGAGATGAGCGTCCCCGGGTGGCTCGTCAATGTGATGCCGTTCCCGGCCAGCGCTTCGCTCACGGCTGCATCGCGTGCGCGAGCGAAGGGCGAGTAGTCACGGCTCACATGCACGCTTTCGGCGCCTGCTTCGGCTGCCACGTGCGGGACGATGGCCGCGGGGTCGCCGGTGGTGACGTGGAGCGGCACGCCGCGTTCTGCCAGCGTTGCTGCAAGCTTGCTGAGCGATGCGAGGAGGAACGCGTTCCGGTTTGCCGATGCCCGGGCGCCCCGCAGGAGCCTGGCATCGAAAACGAAGAGGGCAGCGACAGCCCCGCCCTTTGCTGCTTCCGCAAGCATCGGGTTGTCGTGGATCCGCAGGTCGCGGCGAAACCAGGCGAGCCGGGTCCCGGTCATATCCCCTCCATTGTGCCGCTGAAGCGTGGCGCACGGGGCTGGTATGGTTCGCCCATTCCCACGAAGCGAGGGGTGGAAGCAGTCCAATGGTGCAATGGCTTTCGGCCGAACAGGCGGTCGAGTGTGTGAAGTCGGGCGACCGGGTGTACGTCCAGGCGGGCGCGGCGACACCGCACGAACTCATCAACGCGCTGGTGCTTCGTTACGAAGAGCTGCGCGACGTCGAAATCGTTCACATGCATACCGAAGGACCGGCGATCTACGCCGAGGAAGCGATGGAAGGCCACTTCCGGCACAATGCGCTGTTCATCGGCCCGAACGTGCGCGAAGCGGTGCAGGAGAGCCGGGCGGATTACACGCCGATCTTCCTTTCGCAGATCCCGGGGCTGTTCGCGCCGGGCGGGCCCCTTCCGCTGGACGTTGCCTTCCTCCATGTGACCCCGCCCGACGCCGCCGGGAACTGTTCGCTCGGGGTATCGGTGGACTGTGCGCTGTCGGCGGGCAGGAATGCGCGGACGGTCGTCGCGCTTGTGAACTCGCGCATGCCGCGAACCGGGGGACATGCGTTGCCGTTTAGCGAGATCGACTACGCCGTGGAGACGGACACTGCGCTGCCGCTCGGCCGCGAACACGAGCAAACCGAGGCGAGCACTGCCATCGGCCAGCACGTTGCTGAACTGATCCCCAACGGGGCGACGCTCCAGATGGGGATCGGCGCCATCCCCAATGCGGTGCTCGCGGCGCTCGAAGACCACAAGAACCTGGGCATCCACACGGAAATGTTCAGCGATGGCGTGTTGCCATTGATCGAACGGGGCATCATCAACGGGGTCGCCAAGACGCGGAATACCGGTCAGATCGTGAGCTCCTTTGTTGTCGGTTCACAGGCGCTCTACGACTTCGTGGACAGCAACCCCTCGGTCGAAATGCACCCGGTCGACTACACAAATGCGATCGATGTCATCGCATCCCACGACCGGGTGGCGGCCATTAACTCGGCGCTTTCGGTCGACCTCACGGGGCAGGTTGCGGCCGACTCCATTGGCCCGGCGTTTTACTCCGGTATCGGCGGGCAGGTCGACTTCATCCGAGGGGCGGCACGGTCGAAGGGTGGCGTCCCGGTGATCGCGCTGCCGTCGACCGCGCGTGGAGGGAGCATCAGCCGGATCACAGGCGAGCTGGCCCAGGGTTCGGGCGTGGTCACGACCCGTGGCGACGTGCACTGGGTCGTGACGGAACACGGCGCGGTCAACCTGCACGGGAGAACCATCCGTGAGCGCGCAAAGATGCTCATCGACATCGCCCACCCCGACTTCCAGTCGAAGCTCGAGGAGGAAGCCGGCCGGCTGGGCTACTTTCGCCGCTAGTCCCGGTCCTCGTCGTCCGTTTCGCCGGGTGGCGGCATACCCTTGAGCGCTGCGATGAGGTCGGCGGCCTCGCGCGGGCTGATCCTGCCCTGTTCGAGCAGTTGGAGCACGCGGTATTCCTCCGTTTCCCCGGTTGCGGCAGCACGGGGGCGGCTGCTTCCCCGCTGGCCGCTGCTGCGCTGCTTCGGCGAGGTGGATGCTGCCGGGCTGGCATCGAGCTGCCGCAGGATGGCGCGGCCGATGCCGGTGTTCACGCTCACGTTGATCGGCGCCCCCGCCGCCGCGAGGGGGTAGTCGGACCGCGTCTTCCCGACGCCGCTATGCAGCCGCGCGGACACCTCGAGGCCGGGCGGGAGACGGACTTCGGCCGAACCCATGCCGACGCCAACGCGGTACTCGCCTGGCGGCGCCGATGCCACTTCGAGCACTGCGTCGCCGGTACCTGTCTCGAGGCGTGCGGTGCCTCGGTGCCCCGTCACGGTGACCTTGCCCGCGCCGACGTCTACGCGAAGGTCAGCGGCCGAATCCCGGACGAGCACTTCGCCGGCGCCTGTGTCGAGCCGAAGCTTTTGTGCGTCGATGCCCTCGATGTCGACGCGGCCGGCCCCCTGGTCGATGACCAGTTCGGCGAGGCCGCGGGGGACAGTGACGGATGTGTCGGCGCCCTGCCGCCGCCGAAAGAGGCGTCCCGCGCTCAGTTGCACGTTGATCTCGAGATGCGTCCCGCTGCGCTTGAGTTCGAGCCGCGGGGCGGCCTTGCTTCCGCGCGAGCTGACGAGACCGGCCCCGGCTTCTTCTGCTGTGCGCACGGTGAGCTTGCCCGCGGTGTGGTTGATGGCGATCGACTCGAGCCCCGCGGTATCGAAGGAGTCTTCGACCGTGGCGCCGCGCGGTTGCTGCTTGCCATCGGTGGCGCGGTCGGCGGATGCCTGTGCTCGTTCGACCCGGGCGCGTTCGCGCGCGGCGCGCCGGGCTTCCCGGTCGGTGTTATTCGTCATCGTCTTCGGTGGCGAGGGCACGGATCTGCCTGGACGCTTCGTCGGCGCTGATGCGCCCGGCGGCCAGGTCGTCGAGGATGTGCTGGCGCGCGTGTGCGGCGTCTTCGTGTGGTGGCTCGTCGCCGCCAAACCCCATCGCGTCGACGACGTCGTTGAGCCGCGACACGACCGTTGGGTAGGAGATACCGAGGTCTTCTTCCACATCTTTGATCTTCCCGCGCGCACGGAGGAACGCTTCCACGAAGGCGAGCTGCTCGGCATTGAGGCGTGCGAGCGGCCCGGCGTCGAAGACGCCTTCGACGGCCACGCCGCAACGGGGGCATTCGAGGCGCCGCACCCGCATGGCGGCGGAGCAAGCGGGACAGGAGCCGACGAGCCGTGCCTGGATCAAATACGTTTCTCCTCGTGGCAGGCAGGGGATCCCGGGCTGGCGGCGGGCCGCGAAGCCCAGCGTTCGAGACGCTCTGCCACTGCACGCAGTGTAACGGCAGTCCATGCAGCGGTGGCGACGAGGCCGGCGGGCGGTCCGTTGCGAATGGCGCCGGCAGACCGTGCCAGTTCGGCCTGGCGGGCCCTTGCGATATAGGCGGAGACAGGTGTCCCGGGTTCCATGGCGACCTCCTTGCAGTGAGTATTGAACCGTAAGTGAAGAAAGTCAATATGAAACTTGATTCTCGCGTGATACGTTCGTGAAGGATCTGCAGGTGCCGGGAAAAATGGCGCACAAGGGGATGGATTCGCCACGGTGCCGCCCTATACTCCCGGTGTGCTGTTCCGATTGCGGCGATCCGGAGACTGTGACGCGGGAGAGGCGTGCGATGCCGCGCAGCCCGGCGATGCCCGGGTGGAGCACGAGGTGCAGGCTTTGGACGAACCGCAGCAGCAGACAAACGGGACCATGCGGCTCGCCTCATTGAAGGGACAGTCGAACGCGCGAGATGCGCGGGCGGAGCGGCTCGTGGGCGGCCTACGCGGTGAGCTGGACCAGCTTCGGGACGAGCTCAAGGGGATCCGGGCAGCAACCCCCGGGGTCTACCAGGTGGACGTCCCGGCCTTGCTCGAATCGCCAGGGTCCGCCGCCGGGGTGCCGCCCCGCCTGCTCGTGAAAGAACTGGCGCGGCTCAGCAGGCGGGTTAACGAACTCGAAGAACAGGCTGCCGAGCGTGAGCAAACGCTCGCGGCGCTCCGGGGCGAGCGCCACGAGCTTGAGCGACAGATGGCGGCGCTCGAAGCGCGAAATGAAACGCTTTCGCAGGTGATCGGCGCGCTCTACGGGAACCTGGAAGACTTGCGCGCTGCCCGGGATGGGCGCGCCAGCGGCACGCACGACGAACGACGCGCGCTGCCGCCAGAACGCCAGGGGTGACGGGATCTCGCCCGGGCGTACCAGCCCCGCACCGGCAGGACCTGCGGGACGAGCTCGCGCGGCTGCGGCGGGAGGCCGAGCGGCGCCATACGGAGATGGACCTGCTCGTGTCCGCGCTCAACGAGCACATCGCCGACCTGCGCATGGAGCGCGACCGGCTGCTCGCCGACCTCGATCGGACACGAGCCGACCTCGAGCGGGCGCGGGAGGAGGCCAGCCTCTTGCGTACGGAATGGTTCCTGCGGGGGCACAAGGGTGTCCGCGGGCCGGGGCCGGCGGACCGCTAGCGCCGCAGCTACTTCGCGCTGGCGCGTGAGGTAGCGATTGTTGCCTTCACTGTCGGTGTGACTTCGAACCTTCCAATGTAGCGGATACTTCCCGCTGCAAGCCGCTTGTGCAGGTCCATGACAGATTCTTCGGCGTGCTGGAGGCGCGGGACCGCGCGGCAGGAGACATCGGTAGCGCCCAGTTCCGCGAGGAGGTCGCGGATGGGCTGCGTCGACTGGAGGCCGCGAAACGGCAGGTGTTCGACGAGCTCTTCGTCGTAGTGATGCGCATGCGCATGGTCTTCGGGCCGTGTCACCAGCTTCGCGGCGCGCGAGAGCAGGTTGCGGGCGCGGTTGACCGGCGAGCCGGGCTTTGCGAGCCCATCGAACCAGATGACATCGCCTCCCGTGCGGGTCACCCGGGCCCATTCGCTGAACGCGCGCCGGGGGTCGGTCATGGTCCAGAGCACGTGGCGGCTGATGACCGCGTCGAAGCTGTCGTCCGGGAACGGCAGATCCATCGCGTCCGCTTCAACGAACGTAATATCAACTCCAGCGTGGGCCGCGCGCTCGCGTCCGCGCTCGAGCATCGCGGGCGTGATGTCGGTCGCCGTCACGCGGTGGCCGGCCTTCGCGGCGGGGATGCTGAGGAAGCCAGTCCCGGCGCCGACATCGAGCACGTCCTTCGGACCTTCGCCAAGTGCGGCGGCCAGCACCGAGATCCAGGCATCTTCGACTCCCGGGGTCAGGAGTCCATGCCCGGCGTCGAGGTCATAGTCCTCGGCACCGTGCGTCCAGGCCGCGCGGATTTCGTCCGCGATGTGATCGCCGTTGGAGGTGGTGCTCATGGTTTCTGCCTTTCGCAGCCGAACGCGGCTTTCACGATGGTTGACCGTAATGGTACGCAACACCGCCAACCCGTCCAACTGTGCAACACGATCGTCACACTGGCGCTGCTACGCTGGATTGCCCGTTGCCCGGACGATCGCAGCGGTGTCCGGGGTCTCAAGCAGCGAGCATGTCACGCGGCGTCCACGCCATGCGGCATCGAAGGCCCCTGTGACTTCGTCCAAAGCTGCACGTGCTCCGCGTTCGGCGGCATCAGCCTGGTCTCGCCGGGGGAAAATGGCGAACAGGGTTCCGCCTCCTTGCCGGACCATCAGCCGCCCGAATGCCTGGAGGAACAGGTACGGGATGGTCGCGCCGTCGCGGAAGACAACGTCCCATTCGTCGGAGGAGAGCGCCTCAATGGGCGCTTCGGACCCGGGTGCGGACGTGACTACAAGGGTGTCGCAGCGTCCGAACGTATCCCAGCACTCGTCGGCGAACGCCGGCGCCGCTGTCGGATCGGCGGCATCCATGACGCGTACGAGGAACTTCTCGCCAATGGACCAGATCTCGTTGCCAATCGAATTGACCGCGTATTCCTGTTCGGTCGACCGGTCGAGGCTGCCCAGTGCGATCGTCGCACCGGCTTCGGCGCAGGCGACGGCAATGGCGCGATGACCTTCGTCGCCGCGCCCAACGACGGCCAAGACCTTCCCCGCGAGGTCGCCCATACCACACCCCTCCTGGCGGACCCCCTGCGGCCGCTGCACCCGCAGGGGGCAGCGTGGCACGCCTGGGACGTCAGCTAATCATGACGAGCAACCCGGGCAGTACGAGCGAGATGGCCGCAATGAGCGCGATCGCGAGCGCTACAGTGCCCCAGTCGATGCGGCTGGTCTGGCCGGAGTAGTACCGGTCTTCCCAGCTCCCGTCGAGCAGGTCCATGTCGCGTTCATCTGGCCCGGGCGCGAAGTCCTCTTCTTCGAACTCCTCATCGTCGTCCGGGTCCAGCGTGACTACATCGTCGTCGTCTGGCGGATGCACGTCCTGATCTTACCGCACGCGGCTTCCCCGGTGCTCCATCACGTGAGATAGCCGTTCTCGTCGCGGGTCTCCGGCCCTTCGACGCGGGCGCGGCCGTCGCCAAACTTGCCGTCGCGCCAGTGGAGTGCGGCTTTCAGTCCCTGTTCGCGGGCGATGCGGCCGAATTCGCGGACGGCCGGTGCCAGATGCGCCCGCGCATCGTTTTCCGCGCCCATGCGTTGCATCGTGCGCGCACCCATGAGCTCGAGGCCGACATTCACGATCCGCTTGTTCGCCGAGAGGAGCTCCGGGTCGATCATCGCCATCCGGTCGACGAGCCCCTCGACTTCGTGTTCGAGCATGTCCGGCGGGACGGACTTCAGGACTGCGCCGATTTTTGCCGCTTCCGCGCCAGTGATGGTGTCGCCTGTCAGGAAGAGCCGCTTCGCCCACTGCGGGCCGACGTGGTACAGCCACATCTGGTTGGGAAGGGAGCCCATCGCGCGCGCTGGCGGAAAGCCGATGGTGGCATCGTCGGCAGCGATGATGATGTCGCAGAGCAGCGCGAGGTCGGTCCCGCCGGCAAGGCAATAGCCGTGGACCTGGGCGATGACCGGCTTGTGCATGTCGAAGATGGCCATGCGGAGCCGCTGGGCACGCTCGAGCTGCCAGGCGTCGTCGTCGAAAGTGGCCCCGCCGCGGTAGACCTTCGTATAGCTGTCGTCGCCGCCGCGGTTGCGTGCCATTGGCGAGAGGTCGTAGCCGGCGCTGAAGGCACGGCCCGCGCCGCGCAGGATGACCGCGTGGACTTCGGTGTCGTTGTCCGCGTCCCAGAGCGCGTTATTGAGTTCCTGCTGGAGTTCCAGCGAGAGGGCATTGAGCTTTTCGGGCCGGTTGAGCGTTATGCGGGCCCGGCCGTTCTCGACTTCGTACTCGATATGCTGATAGTCCATGTCGCACCTCCGTGGTGGAGGCGCATTCTACGCGCTGCCGGGCGGCGGGTACCCATGTAGGCTATGGATATGAGCGACCGCGACGCGCTGCACGCCTATATTGACCGCCTGTCCGAGGACGAAGTGCGGTCGCTGTGGCAGCGCATCCAGTGCGAGGAAATGTATCCACGGCCGCCGTTGACGGCGGAAGAGAAGGCCGCCGTGGACCGAGGGCTAGAGGCTTCGGCCGAGGGCCGGCGCGTGTCACTCGAAGAAGCCCGCCGGCGGTTCGGGCTCGCATAGTGCAGGTTTGGTGGCTCGACCCGGCGCTCGATGCCGTGGCGGAGATCGAAGCTTACGTCGCTGAAGGAGGCGGCGCCGAGGTCGCAAATCGGGTCGTCGCGCGCCTGTTTGACCGGTCCGAACAGATTGGCTGGTTTCCCCACTCAGGGCGGTCAGTTCCTGAAGGTCAGTTCCTGAATACGGCGACGGACATGTTCGCGAGGTATTTGAAGGCCCCAATCGCATCATCTATGCGGTCCGCTTCGACGGCGTCGAAGTGGTGATGGTCACTCACGGCGCCCGCAGCCTCGATGACTGAGTGAGATGTGTCATCACCCATAAGTGCAAGTTGTGCTATCCTCAGCACAAGTTGCACGAATCAAGCGCGGCGCATGAATCACGGAAGGCCGCTTGCACGCGGTGGCATTACCTCTTTCCTCCTGCTCCATTTCGCCGCCACCCGCAGAGCCGCTGCAGAGGTGCAACGTGTAGATGAAAGGAATGTTGAACCTGTTACTCGATAGACTACTCGGGCGAAAGAGGGCCCATGCCGGGTCCACATCCGCGCCCCCCGAGACGACCGACTCCACCCCGACCAATTCGACCGAAGACACTACCTCCCCCGGCGCAGTCGCAGTCGCCGACCCCCCTTCTTCTTCCTCGGACCACGAATCTTCCCGGCACCAGGGCGAACCCGAAGGGCGCCCGCGCCGCCGCCGTTCGCGCGGTAGCCGGAAGGGTGGCGGTGGCGCAAAGGCCACGGAACAGCAGGCGGGCGAGCCCCGCGGGGCATCGAAGGACGAACCCGGCGCGACAGACCTGGCAGCCCCGGAAGCGTTCCGGGCACTTGGCATCGACGATACTGCTCTGCAGGCCGTCGCCGCGCTTGGCTTTGATCAGCCCACTCCCATCCAGGAGGAAGCCATTCCGTTGTTGCTTGGCGGCCAGGATGTGGTCGGACTGGCGCAGACGGGCACCGGGAAAACGCTGGCGTTCGGCATACCGCTGGCCCGCAGCATCAACCCTGCGAAGCAGCATGTGCAGGCGCTCATACTGGTGCCCACCCGCGAACTCGCGAACCAGGTGCTGGAGACGTTCGAACACCTGGGCAAGTTCTACGGCTTCCGCTCGACCGGGCTGGTTGGCGGGCGCCGCATCAATGGTGACTTCCAGCGCCTCGAGCAGAATCCGCATGTCATCGTCGGCACGCCCGGGCGGGTAATCGACCATATCAACCGCAAGACGCTCGACCTCGGCCGGGTCCACTATGTCGTGCTCGACGAAGCGGACCAGATGTTCGATATCGGGTTCGCGCGGGATATCAACTTCATCCTCCGGAAACTGCCCCGTGAGCGGCAGGGTGCGCTCTTTAGCGCCACGATGCCCCCCGAGATTCGCAGGCTCGTGTACCGGCATCTCAGCGAACCGGCCGAAGTGTCGGTGACGGCGGGCCAGTCCCCGGCTGCGGGCGTCGAGCAGTACTACTGCGAGGTCGCAGAACGCGACAAGTTTTTCGCCCTGCGGTACCTCTTTGAAGAGAAGGGCCTCGGCCGGTCGCTTATCTTCCGGCGCACACGCGCAGGCGTTGACAGGCTCGCGGAAAATCTGAAGCGCGCTGGCGTCCCGGCTCGTGCTATCCACGGCGACCTTCCCCAGGGTGAGCGCGACCGTGTGATGGCGGACTTCCGTAGCGGTAACCTGGAATTCCTCGTTGCCACGAACGTCGCGTCGCGCGGGCTGGACATCCCGGACATCGACCACGTCATCAACTACGACGTCCCGCAGAACGCCGAAGAGTACATCCATCGCGTTGGCCGCACCGCACGCGCCGGGAAGACCGGTACCTCGGTGACATTCGTCAGCGAATGGGAACTGGATGACTGGGATCGGGTGACCGCGAGCCTGGAGGGCGAAGGGCCCGAGTACATGCCGCTCCCGTCTCAGTGGGACTAGGCGAGCTGCCCACCGGAGCAGGTAGAATGGCGCCCGTGGACGCTGAGATGCTTCAGCGCTTCGGGCGCGAATGCACCCGCAAGATTGCGGACGGACAGCCACTCACGGAAATGGAAGCGGCTGCGTTCCGGAAGCTCCTGGACGCGTACGATATCGCAGGCCGGCCGCTGCTCGGGCGATACGCCGGCTCCGATGGGTGCATTGATACGGTTACCGGCCGCTGCGGCCACCGCCCTCCCGAGTTCGAGCACGGCGCATAAGGCCGCCGCACTATCGAGAGGTGTCGCCCGGGGACGTTTACGTGCCCTTGAGCAAACCGCGCGATGATGGTTCCCGCCCGGTAGTAAAGCCACCCACCGGTTGCTAGGCTCATTTGCGGGGGCAGTCACGTGACCGATCCAGGCGAAACGCCGCTCATGCCCACGGATCACGCGATCATTGAATCGATTCGGCGTGGCGCGCCGGATGCGGAGATCGCTGCCCGTGTCGGTCTTTCAATTCGGGAAGTCAAAGAGCGCATCGAGCGCCTTCAGCAGCGATTTGGCGTGCCTGACCGCGCATCGCTGGTAGAGGTTGACCTTTCGAACGTCGAAGTCTCTACGCTGGCCGCTTCGGTACCCGCCACCTCCCGGCCAACTGGCCCGGACCTCTTCCCTGACGAGGAAGACCACCCCTCACGCGACCCTGTTGAAGATGCCAGGGGCCCTGGCGGACCCGGGTCGCCTGCTGAGCCGGGTGATGATGACCCGCTGGAGCCCGTCTATTCGCGCCGCGCGATGCTCGGGACCGTGCTGGTGGGCGGTGCCACCATGGCGGGCGTCGCTGGCTATTTCATCCTCGAATCTGCCGATGGAACCACGCCAGCGGCCCCCTCTGGTCCGTTTACCCCGGACACCCCTGAACCGGAGCCAACGACGCCCCCGGCGCCGGAGCCGCATCCCGGCACCAGCGTCATCGAGGACGCTGGTGACTCCTGGGTGCGCACCACCGTTGCGAACGGCGCGCCGCTCGGACTGGAGCACGGCGCTGGCTTCGTCAGCCTGGAAACCGGCGATACCGACGTGCTGCAGGCGCCCGGCGAGCCCGGCGCCCATCCTCTCTACCGGTACCGTGTGAGCCCCCGGAACGAATTCATCCTGGTCGAAGGGCTGCCAGGCTCGCTGGCCGAGACCTCGCACCTCTACCACCGGCCAGCGGGACGTGGATACCAGTGGCCCGCGTCGGTGCTCAAGCTGAGTTACTTCGACGACGAGATCTTCGTGTTTGCCGGGCTCAGAACCGGGGAGCAGTCCCGGTCAGAGCTCACCGGACGCTTCGATATCCTGGATGCGGACCTCGCCGCGGTCTCTACCTTCGATATTGTCTCTGCGCGCCACGGGTTCGCCCACATCGCCGCATCACCGGACCACGAATGGCTCGCCATTAACACCGGGGCCCAGGTGTATGTGGTCGAGGTGTCCACGGGGGCGGTGGCACGGGTCGAGATCCCTCACCCGGAGGACAATGGCGACGGCGGCGAACCGCCCTTGCAGGTGGGCTCCGTTGCCCCGGGTCATGAGGCGGGTACATTCCGGCTCGAGGCGTACGCGATTGGCGCCGGCGATACCCCCGGAGCGACGCCCGAGTTGTTCGAGGTTCAGCTCGGTTACCGGGGGCGGGTCGCGTCGGTGGAGAGCCGTGGCCGGCAAAACCCCGGGGACACGAAGAGTACTTCGCCCGATGGCCGATACCGCGTGACCCAGGGGAGCCTCCGGAGCCGCGTACCGGGCGAAATGCCCGATTCCGAAGACTGGGTCTACACCGAGGTTATTGAGACGGACGAGGGGACGTCGTTGGGGCGCATCCTCTCGGGCCAGCTCCAGTATCACCCCGTATTCGACCGGCGGTGGCTGGCCGACTCGAGCGGATTCATTGTGGAAGCGCAGGCGGTGGAACCCTCCGTCCGGAGCTACCTTGAGTGGCGGCAGAGCCGCGAGTACTACCTGGTGCGCCCCGCGGACGAGGGCGTCGAGCTGGAACCATTCCCGCTGCCGGGTGAAGCGATAACGCTGGGATGGCGGGCAGGTCCGCAGCCATCGCCGTTCGACCCGGGCCTGTTTTCAATTGGAGGGGCGCTGGCGTGGGACCGCGCGTCAGACATTCTCCTGGGCCCGGCGGACGTGCCGCTGCTGCAGGCCCTCGATCCGTGGGGCGAACGCGAAGACGAAATGCGGTTCGCGTTCGTCCGTACTGGTGAGAGCGAAGGCTTTGCGACAGCGGGTAGCGGCGTGGGGATCGGGACAAGCACCATGTTCCCGGCGCCGGCGCAGCCCGCTCCCGGGACGCTGCTCCCGCCGGTTGTTGAGTCTCCGCCATACCGGGACACGGTTACCCTGGCGGTTGCCCGTGTCGATGACTGCCTCGACCTCCGCGAAGAGGCTGGCAGCGACGCGGTTATCCTGGAATGTCTGCTCGAAGGGACCGTTGTGACGGTTGTGGACCCGGCCAACCCGCCGGGTGGGAACCCGACTGGAAGTGGTGGTCCCAGCGCAATCGCCGCCGGCGAGGGCAGCCCCCGGTCGGGGCAGGTTTACGTACACGTTCAGAGTGAAACCGGGCCGATGGGCTGGCTCGCCATCCAACACCTCGACTGGGCATAGGCAGCGGGCAGGGATGCCGATGGACCGCACGCCACCATGTGGCGGGTGCGGCAGACGTGCGTGTCATCGTGGATCCCGTGATGGAAAGGTAGGTGCCGGGGAGAAAGCAGGTGACAGGCGCGCAACAGGCATGTCACCACGCGAGCTTTTCCCCGCCAGTTTCTGCGAGTATGCTGCGCAAAGCTGGCGAAAGGTACCGGTAAACTTTCCGCAAAATACCGCCACGAGGTATCTACCGCACGTAACGACGCCCTTACCTTACGTTGCAGGCCTATCACAGGGGCGGTTAGGTTCCCACTTGGCCTCAGCTAGTTGCCCCCGCAAACAGGTGGTTATATGAAGACTTCTTTTCCGCGATTCCTACCCGTCGCACTCGTCCTTGCCCTCCTTGCCGTTGTGGCCGTCCAACCGCAAGGTTCGTCGGCCCAGCAAAGCGATGGCATGAACCATCCGATCGTCCAGTCAGGCTTGAAGAAGCTGGGCGGTCATGGTGGGCAGTGCAAGCCCTTCGCCCAGTGGGCTGTCCACGATGCCACCGGCATCTGGATCGGTTCCGGCTACCGCCAGGCGTACCTGAATGCCGGCACCGAGATTAACCCGGCAAACGCCCAGGCTGGGGACGTGCTCCAGATCGCCCACCCGAACAACGGCGAACAGTACTACCCCGGCATGCATACCGTCATCGTGATCGAGAACTACGGCAACGGGTCGTACAAGGTTATCGATTCGAACTGGCAGTGGGACGAGCGTGTCCGTGTGCATGACTGGACACCGCGCCTCCGGAACGGCCTCCAGCTCTACGGTTACCGCTTTGATGCGTCGAGCGGCAGCTCCTCATCGAGCAGCTCATCGTCGAGCAGCAGTGGTTCATCCAGCAGCAGTGGTTCGAGCAGCAGCTCCTCGCCTTCGGCGGATCTCCCGACCGCCCCGGACCTCGGTGCCGGTGACGGCGCCCGGGTCGATGCTGGCGACTCCTGCCTCAACCTCCGCTCCAACGCGACCACCAGCAGTGGCGTCCTCACCTGCCTCTCGGCGGCGACGGATGTGACGGTCACCAGTGAGTCGGCAACCAGTGCCGATGGGTACACCTGGGTTAAGGTCACTACGAGTGCCGGGCAGGAAGGCTGGGTTGCAGCCGAGTTCCTGGAGAAGACCTCGAGCGCGGCCGCTGCTTCGGCGGACGATGCGAGCGAGGAGAGCGCTGACGAGAGTACTGACGAGGGCACGGAGGAAGCCGAGGAGCCCGTGGAATCCGCTGATGCAGCCGAAGGTTCGACTGAAGATGCAGATGACGCGGCCGGCTTCGACATCGGTGCAACGGTTGCCGTCGATACGGACGGTTCCTGCCTCTACCATCGTGAAGATACGAGCCTCAGCGCTGAGATCCTCGATTGCATGTTCGATGGCACCAAGGTGACAATCCTGGACGGGCCCGTCACTGGCGATGGCTACACGTGGCTCAAGGTTGAGCGGGCAAATGGTGTCCAGGGCTGGTCAGCCAGGGAGTTCCTGACCGCCAACTAAGTAACGCACCACTACAACCGGTCGACAGTCATTACCGTGCCCCCGCCCCTGGTGGGGGCACGGTCGTTCAGTGCCTGGATGAGGTTTGTTTCGATGGGTCACACCAAAACAATAGTGCGGTTCACGTCATTATCCCTGGGCGTCGTGTTGGTCGCACTTGCTGCCTGTAGCCCCATCGAAGAGGACGGGCTCCGGGGTGATGAGACCGCCACGCCAACACCCGCGGAGGATGTCGGTATCGCACCCACGCCAGCGCCGGAAACGCCAACTCCGCCGTCCCCCGGCGACGATGGTGCGAACGGACCCGGGGATGACGCCGCCCCCGGGGATGGAACTCCCAATAGCGGCGACAACGCCGACAACGGTGACAATGCGGGGAACGGGGGCAACGGTGGCGACGGCGATGACGCCAACGACCTCGCCGGGGCACTCCAGTCAGCCTCGGACGCCCTGGGGGTCCCGACCGGCGACGCTTGCGACGAAGGCGATGACTGCGTATCCGAGATGCCGGACGGTACGACCGACGTCTCCGGCCCGATTACCCGGCTCGCATACCAGGGTGCTGGTGGTGGGGGTGCGCTGGTTGTGATGGCGCGTGACGGTGCTGGTGTTTGGCAGTTCTGGACCATCACCCAGATGGACCCTTACGAGCTGCTCGATGTCCCTGGTGACCTGCGCATTTGCAGCGACGGTGAGGCGACGACTGTGCGGGAAAGCCCTGCCAGCGGCGCCGGGTCTGCCGGTGAAATCGCACGCGGCGAGGTCGTGACAGCAAGGGGGTTCGTGCTCACTCAGCCCGGCACGCTCGATAACCACGGGACGGGCTGGTACCAGGTGACTGGCGCCGGCGACGGCTGGGTGCCGGCTGACCAAACGTCGAATGCGGCGCTGGGCGACTGCACGCTCCGTGATGAGATGGAGGGGCGCCCGAGCGCCGTGGGCTAGGCCGGGACCTCCCGCGCTGCTTTGACGGGGTTACGGAGCACCATCGAACCACTGATCTCGACCTCGACCACGTCGCCAGCGTGGATCTCCGGGGGCGTGCCGGGCGTCCCCGAGAAGATGATGTCGCCTGGCGCCAGGGTCATTGCGCTGCTCACGTACCGGACGATTTCCGGGATGTCGAGGATGAGCTCGTCTGATACCGCGGACTGGACTTCGTTTCCATTCACGCGCGTCTTGAGCTCGATCGCCGTGTGGTCGAGGCCTGTGACGATGTCGGGGCCGAACGGGCCGAAGGTGTCGGCGCCCTTCGCGCGCCACCACTGGCCGTCGCCCCGTTGCCACTCGCGTGCGGAGACATCGTTTCCACACGTGTAGCCGAAGATGCCCGCTTCCGCTTCCTCGCGAGTCGCATTTCGCAGCGTCGCGCCGATGACGATGACAATCTCGCCCTCCGGGTCGACGCGGCCAGCGTTGGAAGGGAGCACGATGGGTTCGTCAGGCCCCGCGATGCTCGAAAGTGGCTTGAAGAACAGTGTTGGCGGGTCCGGGGCAGGGCGTCCCTGGAGATGGCTGGCGTAGTTCAGCCCTACGCAGATGATGGAACGCGGCTCGCACGGCGGAAGCAGTGTGACGGCGCTCATTGCGATCCGCTCGCCTGTGGTCTGAATACTTTCCCAGAACGGCTCCTCGATGACGCGGATCGTGTCTTTTTCGATGACGCCAGCGCCGCGGCTGCCGTCCTTTTGCTCGAAGCGTACGTAGCTTGCCAAGGGGTCCCTCCACCTCCGGATTGCCGGGACATTATGGGCTTCGCCGGGGGCGGCGCAAGGTGAGCTCAGCAGCGTGCCTGTCGCACGGCTCACGCGGGCTCGAGCTTTGGCCTATCCTGTGAGCATGCCCGTGAAGATGACGACCGAAGAAGTGAACGCCTTTCTGGATGAGAAGCCCGGCTGGATCACGCTCAGCACCCTGGGCAAGGATGGTTATCCCCATTCGGTGCCCATCGGCTATTTCCGCTTGGGCGAGGAGATCTACCTGGGCTGCCGCGCCGGGACGCAGAAGATCAAGAACATCGAGCGCGACCACCGGGTCAGCCTGTCGCTCGAAGCCGGTCGGACGATGGGCGACATCAAGGGGGTGCTCATCCAGGGTGATGCGACTGTCTACACGGACCTCGACAACCTGCTGCGGCTGGCGCAAGAGGCGGCGCGGCTGCGGGGTGTGCCCGAAGACCAGCTTCCCTCGGAGCCGCGCCCGGGCGCAGCCTATATCGGCGTGAAGCCGCGCAAGATCATCTCGTGGGATTATTCCCGCGAAGGGTAAGCTGGCGCGCAATGGTGTCCGACCGCCTTCCAACCGATACCCGGCCATGACCCGCCCGTGTACCCTCACATGGTGACCAAGGCTGACCCGGGACGGCTCGTACTCGTCGCGATTGGGCTTGCACTCTGGGCCTTCGCAGGCGCCCAGGACGACGCAACCGCTCGCGCCGACAGCGCGCTCGACTGGGAGCCGTGCGGAGGCGGCTGGGACTGTGCGTTGCTCGAGGTGCCGCTCGACTACGACCAGCCCGCCGGCGAAACCATCGAGATCGCGGTTACGCGCCGGCCCGCCGGCGACCCTGACAACCGCATCGGGGTGTTGCTTGCGAATCCCGGCGGTCCCGGGGGCGAGGGCATCGACTTCGCACGCGACTGGTCACGGCTGCTTGGGACTTCGATAACGCAGCGGTTCGATATCGTGGGGTTCGACCCGCGTGGAGTGTCACGAAGCACGCCCATCGTTTGCCACGACACCATCCTCGACTACACCGGGATGGACCCGGCGCCGCAGACGCTCACCGACTTCCACGCCTATGTCGATGCGGCGGAGCAGTTCGCGGACGACTGCATGGATCGGCACGCCGACCTTATCCCGCACCTGGGGACGAAGAACGCCGCGCGGGACATGGACCGCATCCGCGAAGCGCTGGGCGAGGATGAGCTGAACTACGTCGGCTATTCCTACGGCACGCGCCTGGGGGCCGTCTATGCGGACCTGTTCCCGGAGCGTGTGCGCGCCTTCGTGCTCGACGGGGCGGTGGACCTGTCCCTTTCCCCTCAAGAATCGGCCCTGGGGCAGGCACGGGGCTTTGAGCGCGCTTTGCGGAACTTCATCGAGGATTGCGAGGAGCGTGACTGCGCGCTGGCCGATGAGGATGACATCTACCGCGCTATCCAGCGGGTCTTCGAACGGTCACGGCTTGACCCCATTCCGGCACCGGGCGCCAGCAGGGATGCGCGCCCCGGCGATGTATTCCTCGGGATGGTGATGCCGCTCTACAACCAGATGAGCTGGGGGATGCTGGAAAGCGCGATCCGCGATGCGATAGACGGCGATGGTTCGCTGCTGGTGTACCTGGCGGACCTCTACCTGGGGCGCGACAACGACTCCTACACCAACCGCTACGAGGCAAACATTGCCATCAACTGTGCGGACCGGCCCGGGGGCGAACGGGTGGATACGTACGACCGGTATCGTGACGTCCTCCCGGTATTCCGCGAGGCTTCGCCCCTGCTGGGAGGCGCGTTCATTGTGGACCAGTGCATCGGGTGGCCCACGGGGTCCGAACCCGTCGGTGTGCCGGAGGCGGCGGAGGCACCGCCCATCGTGGTGATTGGCACCACCGGGGACCCCGCGACGCCCTACGAATGGGCCGAGGCGATGGCGGAACACCTTGAGCCGGGTGTCCTGTTGCGGCACGAGGGAGAAGGACACACCGTCTATGGGGTCGGCAGCAGCCGCTGTGTGAACAGCGTCGTGAACGACTACCTTCTCGAACTGGCTGTCCCCGACGATGGAGTCACGTGCGCGGGTGGCAACGACCCGGTATCACCCGAAAGTGCGGCTGCCAACGGCGCCGCCGCCGATGATGAGTCCGCCCTGGCGACCGGGGAGGAGGGCAGGGCCGGTCCCGGGTGGGTTGCCATCGTTGCGGTGATCGCTGTCACGGGCGCCGCGGGCGCCATTGCGGTCACCGGGGTCGTGCTGTGGCGCCGCGCGTGAGCAGCGCTCTCATATCGTTTCGACATCCCACATGTCCGTCCACGGCCCCAGGTACTGGCCCCCGTCGGCCATGATTGCCGCGCCGTTGACGTAGGCGCCTGCGGGCGAACAGAGGAAGGCGGCCGTGGCTGCAACCTCTTCAGGGCGGCCGAGCCGGTGCGATGGGATGTCGCGTACCTGCGTCGCTTCGTAATCGTCGTCGTCGGCCTTCGCGTATTCCTCTTCGCGCAGCCCTTCCGTGCCGACGCTGCCGGGTGCGAGGGCGTTCACTCGGACGCCGTGTCGGGCGTAGTAGTACGCGAGCGTGCGCGTCATGTTGACCACGCCTGCCCGCGCGGCGCCCGAGTGGATGAACGCCGGCGCACCCCGGTCAAACGAGTAGACATGCACGATATTGACGATGGCCCCCTCGCGCCGTCCGAGCATGTGCTTTCCCACTCGGTTACACATGTTCCATGTGCCGTTCAGGTTGAGGTCGACGACTGCGCGCCAGCCAGAATCCGAGATGTCCCAGGGCTTTGCCGGGAACTGGCCGCCAGCGTTGTTGACGAGGAAGTCGATCTTCCCGAAGTTCCCAAGCGTCTCTTCGACCAGGTGGTCCACCTGGTCCGGTTCGCGAATGGACATGGTCACCGGCAGGCACTTCACACCCGCCGCGCGTATCTCCCCGGCGGTTGGTTCCAGGTTCTCCGGCTTGCGGCTGGCGATGACGACGTCGGCGCCGAGCCGCGCGAAGCCAAGCGCGATGGCCTTTCCGATACCGCGCCCGCCGCCTGTCACCACGGCGGTCTTTCCTTCAAAGATGCCGGGGGCAAAAACGCCCATGGGGTCGGTGGTGTGGTCACTCATACGGGCTCCTCAATCCTGTCGGCGCCTCCATGAGGCGGCACCGGTGCTTAGCTTGCGGCGCAGTCTACGCGAGGAGGGCTCACTGCTCCCGGCTGGTGTACGCTGTCGCGCCATGAAAACAACCGAGGAACTGTGCTTTCAGCCAGCGACGGAACTCGCGAAGCGCCTCCGCACCAAAGAACTCTCCGCGCGCGAGGTGGTGGAAGCGCACCTTGCGCAGATTGAGCGGGTCAACCCGAAGGTGAACGCCGTGGTCACACTGGTCGGCGAACAGGCGCTCGATGTTGCTGCGATGGCCGACCGGCGCATCGCGCGGGGGGAGTTCGCCGGCATCCTCCACGGGCTCCCGGTGCTCCACAAGGACCTCTTCCCGACGCGCGGCATCCGGACGACGCAGGGCTCGCCGATCTTCGCGGACTTTGTGCCCGACCGCGATGCGCTCATTGTTGAACGGTTCCGGGCTGCTGGCGCGATCACGCTGGGCAAGACCAACACGCCCGAGTTCGGCGCCGGCTCCCAGACGTTTAACGAGGTGTTTGGCGCGACCAGCAACCCGTACGACCTTTCGAAAACCTGTGGGGGGAGCTCTGGCGGCGCCGCGGTCGCGCTCGCGTGTGGCATGGCGCCCCTGGCCGACGGCAGCGACGTCGGCGGTTCGCTGCGCAACCCCGCCTCCTATTGCAACGTCTTTGGCCTGCGCACCTCGCCGGGCCGTGTGCCAGGCTGGCCATCAGCTACCGGCTGGTCTCCACTGAACGTGCAGGGACCAATGGCACGGACGGCGGCAGACGCCGCGCTGATGCTCGCGGCGATTGCCGGCCCCGACCCGCGGGTTCCCCTCTCCATCACGGAACCGGGCGAGGCGTTTCTCGCGCCGCTCGAACGTGACTTCGCCCGCGTGCGCGTGGCGTGGTCGGCGGACCTGGGCGGGCTACCCGTGGACGCCCGCGTTTCGGAGGCCCTGAAAGCGCAGCGGCAGGTGCTGGACGAGCTGGGCTGCGAGGTATTCGATGTGACGCCCGCGTTTGCCGGCGCCGAAGAGGCGTTTCTCGTGTCCCGTGCGCTCAACATGGAAGCGTCCCTGGGGCCAGTGCTCGATGCGCACCGTGACCAGGTGAAGAGCACCGTCGCCTGGAACATCGAACAGGGGCGGAAGCTTACCGGGCCGGAGATTGCCGCCGCCGAGCGTGCCCGGACCGAGCTGTTCGAGCGTTTCGCCGCGTTCATGGGGGAATTCGAGTTCTTCCTGTGCCCGGTCGCCCAGGTCCCGCCGTTCGATATCTCCGTCGAGTACCCGGAATCCATCAACGGGGTACCGATGGCGAACTACATCGATTGGATGCGGTCGGCGTGGTACATCAGCGCGACGGCGCACCCGGCCGCGTCCGTGCCAGCCGGTTTCACCCGCGATGGCCTGCCGGTCGGCCTGCAGGTGGTTGGGCGGTATCGCGATGAGTTCGGCGTGTTGCAGCTCGCGCACGCGATGGAGCAGGTACGGCCGTGGTGGAAACAGCACCCGCCAGTGGCGCGCTGAAGCCTGCAGACGGGCGCAGTGGTAGATTCGAACCATGACAACGGCCCACGACGCGCAGGCGTTGCTCCAGGAGACATTCGGTATGAGCCCGGCGGTGACCGTGCGCGCCCCAGGCCGCGTCAACCTGGTTGGCGAGCATACGGACTACGCGCACCTCCCGGTACTCCCGATGGCTATCGACCGGGCACTCCAGGTTGCGATTGCCCCGACCGATGATCCTGCGGTCCGGGTGGTCTCGGCGGGATTTGATGGCATCGCCGAGCTGCCGCGGGATGGCGGTTCGGCGGCGGCACGTGGATGGCAAGCCTACGCAGCCGGCGTCGTCCAGCGGATGAACGACGTCGCGCCGGGCTGCGGTGCGGTCGTCGCTGTGGCTGGTGATTTGCCGCACGGGGGCGGGTTGAGCTCGTCGTCGGCGTTCAGCGTGGGGCTGATGGCCGCGCTGGACGCAGCCTGGGATGGCGGGCTCGACCGCGACACTATCGCGAAGCGCGCGGCGGAGGCAGAGCGCACGGCGGGTGTCGAAACTGGTGGCATGGACCAGCAGGTCATCGCGCACGCTTTGGCGGGCCATGCGCTGCGTATCGATTTCTACCCGTTCCAGCACCGCCCGGTCCCCTTGCCGGCAGGACTGGCGTTCGTGGTCGCCTCGTCTGGCGAAGACGCGCCAAAGGGCGGCGCCGCGCGGGACGCCTACAACGGGCGGGTTATCGGGATGCGCCTTGCGACCGCCGTCCTGGCGGAAAAGTTGGGCGTGGAACCGTCCTTTCCTTTGCGCCTGGGGGACATTGCCGAGATTGATGTCGTGGACCTGCTTGCCGAGGAGCTCCAGCCGCACGGGACAGTGAAGGAGATCGGGGACCAGGCGCGCATCCCGATCTCGAAGCTCGCCCGCTTCAGCGTGGGCTCGTGGGAAATCGATCGACCGGCGCCCGTCCGGGGCGTTGCGCTCCATATCCTTTCGGAAGCTGAGCGGGTCAATGCGGCTGTCGCCGCCCTCGAAGCAGGCGACCTGAAGGCCTTCGGTGAGACACTGAACGGTTCGCACCAGAGTCTGCGCGAGCACATGGAGTGCAGTACCGGCCGGCTCGACAAGCTTTGCGCGGCCATGCGGCGAGCTGGCGCATTCGGGGCGCGCCTCACGGGCGCCGGTTTTGGCGGGCATGCGCTGGCGGCCTGCCCGCCGGGTGCGGTTGATGGGGTGATCGAGGCGGCGCAGGGCGTAACCGGCGGCGCGCCAGCCTTCCCGGTCGAAGCATCCGGGGGGTACGAAGTGGTATGACGACCCAGGCGATCATCCTGGCCGCCGGCCGTGGCAGCCGACTGGGCGAGGTAACCGGGCGCACGCCAAAGCCGCTCATCCCGGTCGCCGGCCGGCCGATCATCGTCCACCAGCTCGACGGGCTCCTGCAGGCGGGCATTCGCAGCGTGGCCATCGTCACCGGCTACCTGGGCCACGAGATAGAGACGGAACTGGGCAACGGTTCAGTCGCCGCGGCTACCATTACCTATTTCCGGCAGGAGGAGCTGAACGGCAGTGCAAAAGCGCTTGAGCTGGCACGCGAGTTTGCCGACAACGAGCCGTTCATCTTTAGCTGGGGCGATATCCTGGTCGAACCGGCGAACTACCAGCGCGTGGTGCAGGCTTCGCGTTTCACGGGCGCGGCCATTGCCGTGAACCCCGTCGATGACCCTGCCGAGGGGGCAGCCGTGTACGTCGACGACCCTTCCGGTGATGGGGACGTGACGAACATTGTGGAGAAGCCAGCGCCTGGCACCTCAGAAACCCCGTGGAACAATGCCGGCCTCGGCGTCCTGCCACCGGCAATCTGGCCCATCATCGAAAAGCTGGAGCCCTCGGAACGCGGGGAATACGATCTGACCGACGCCATTGCAACGCTGGTCAAGAATGGCCGGCGTGTCCGCGCCGTCCCTGTCGAGGGCCCCTGGTTTGATATTGGAACGCCGGAGAACCTCAAAGAGGCCCGGCGGACGTTCGGAGGCCGCCCATGACAGGCTTGCCCTGGGACCTCGAGTTTGAGCTGGAGCCCTGCGGCCTCGACCTCGCTTCAATGTATGACCGCGCGGCGCACCGGCTCGACTTCACGGTCATCAACAACGGCAGTGAACCGGTGACGCCGGGGCGGGTACACCTGCGCGCCGGCCTTGATGCGCCCGCGGTGTCCGGCTATGCGTGGCTGCACGGGCGCAGCAGCGGCAGCGATGCGCTTGTGCATGCCTTCGGCGATGAGCCCCCGGAATACGATGGCCCGGGCCGGTACGAGGCGCTCGACGACGGCACGCAACGCTACCAGGGCGAGGATTACCTGGGCTTCGTCATCCCGGTGCGGCAACCCCCGGCGCTGTTCATCGGTGCGCTGCAGGGCGACCGGTTCCTGGTCGATTTCACCCTGGACCTGGGCGAGGGCGAGATCGAGCTCACTGCCCTGCGGGTGACGGTCGACTTTGAAGCGACGACGATTGAGCCGGGTGGGGCCCTCACCCTGCCGTCACTGTGGATCCGCGAGGGCGCGGACCTGAATGCCCTGGCGGCCGGGTATGCCGGCGCCGTCGCTCCCGGGATGCACGCGCGCGTCCCCGCGCACATCCCGACGGGCTGGTCGTCCCGGTACGTCTTTGGAGACCGCGTGACCGAGGCGGATGTCGTCGCCAACCTGCACGAGTTGCAGGTCTCGGGGTTGCCGGTCGAATACGTCGATGCGGGCACGTACGCCGACCGTCCTGGCGACTGGTTGCAGGCCGCAAGCCGATTTCCATCGGGGATGGCGGCGTTGGCGGCGCAGATCGGCGACGCTGGCTATCGCCCCGGGCTGTGCATCGAACCGTTTCTCCTGCACGAGGACTCACAGGCGTTGCGGGATCACCCCGAGATGGCACTGACCACCCACAGCGGCGACCGCGTCATGGTGGAGACTGGCCGCGGCCCGAGCGCAGTGCTGGACTGCTCGCATCCCGGCGCACAGGGGTGGCTCAGCGAGGTGGTGACCACGATCACCGCCGAGTGGGGATACCAGTACCTGGAGCTCGACAGCCTGCGACACGCCGCACAGTCGTCCGTCGAGGTCGTGTACCACGATCCTTCCTTCACGGCCCCGGCAAACCTGCGGCGCGGCCTGGAAATCATCCGCGAAGCGGCCGGCCGGCAGGTCTTTCTGCAGGGCGGCGATAGCCTCTTCCTACCGGCCGTTGGGACAGTTGAAGGCATGCGGACCGGGCCCGACATCGCTGCGGGCGAAGAGGCGGGCGAGGCGATGCGCCTCGCCATGGAGCTCACGCTGCAGCGAAACTTCATGCATATGCGGTGGTGGGCAAATGACGCTGGTGGCCTGCTGGTGGGCGAGGACTCGGGGCTTTCGCTGGCGGAAATTCGGTTCATGCTCGCTGCTGCCGCGCTCTCTGGCGGCATGGTGTTCGTCGGCGATGACCTGCGCCGCATGAGCACCGGGCGGCGCGCTATTGCCGAGGTTGTGCTCCCTCCCGCACGCGTCGCCGCAGAGCCCGAGGACCCGGGAGACGGGCCCGTGCCGTTCGCCTTCCGCGCGCCGCTTGGCGACGGGCGGGCGCTCGTTGGCGTGCTGAACTGGAGCGACGAGGACGAGTGGGTCCACGCGGACGAGCATCTCGATGCGGGCGAACTGGCATTCGACGTTTTCCGCGGCGAAGTGCTGGGTAAGGGTGACCTGCACCTCGGCCCGTTCGATGCGACGCTCTGGCAGGTCAGCGCCCCGGGGCCAGAACCGCACGTGTTTGGCGATACCGGGCATATTCAGTTCGCGCGGCTCTACCAGCGCCCTGTGAGCGGGCGCATCCAGGTCGGCAACGACCTCCATCGGCCGCGAGTGGTCGCGGTGGACGTGCGTGGACGCGCGCACCCGGTGGTGCTGCAGCCGGGCGAACGCCGCTGGTTCGACTGACGGCTGCTATACCGGCTCGATGAACAACGGTTCGCCGAACGGGTCGGCCGGGCTTTCGGTGCCCGAAAGCGTCAGGCATAGCGCATCGCCTTCTTCGAACGCGAAATCGAACTCGCCGGCCCAGGCGCCGTCCTCACCGGGACGAAATTCGCCGATGCGCACCCAGTCGCCGTTCCTGATGACCCAGGCGACGTACTGTTCCCCGGCCGGTGGTGGTTCGAGCCCCGCGAATGCGAGAAAAGCGCCCTCGCGCTCGAACTCGGTCTCCACGTGCACTTCGATGCCGTCGCCGGTCGTGAACGTGTTCGTGTGTGGCCCGTCCGAGCCTGTCGTCAGCACGACGACGCCTGCGCTCACCCCCAGGAGCACCACGACGGCCGCTGCCGCCGCCAGTACCCGCGAAGAGGACCGGCGGCCGCGCGTTTCGTTCGCCGGGGATGCCGTTGCGTCGGCGAGGATACGGTCGCGGAGGCCGTGTGGCGGTTCCTCCGGCTCCGTCGTATAGGCGATTACCAGCGCGGCGGCGCGATTGCTGGCGAGTTCCCCGTGTGCGTTGCAGTCCGCGATGTGGTCGCGCACGGCGGCCTCCTCGCCCGGGTCCAGGGCGCCGAGCACGAAGGCGGCTTCCAGTTCTCGGACCTGTTCGCAGGTCATTCTGTCTTCTCCACCTGGAGGATGGACCGGAGTTTTTCGAGCCCAAGGCGCAGGCGGCTCTTCACGGTGCCACCCGGGAGCTGCTGCCGCTCGGCAATCTCCGCATGCGTCAGGCCGCCAAAGTAGGCGAGCTCGATGACCTCGCGCTGGTCCGGGTTGAGCGCCTCCATGCAGTCCCGCACCTGTTCGATGAGCGCGGCCTCTTCGACGCCTGTCAGCATGTGGACCGCTTCCTCGTCGCCCGGATCCAGCCCGTCGAGGCTGCCGGTGCGCCCATCCGTGCGCGACCGGCGGCGGATATGGTCGATCGAGCGCCGGTGCGTGATGGTGAGGAGCAGGGCGCCGGCATTTCCCCGCGCGCCGTCGACCCGGTGGGCGTTTTCCCAGAACCAGAGGAACGCATCGTGCACGACATCCTCCGCTGCGGCGCGGTCGCCAACCACGCGCAGGGCGAGGCCAAAGGCGCGGGCGGCATATTCGTCATAGAGTTGAGCCAGCGCACGCGGGTCGCCGCGCGCAATCGCGTCGGTCGTTGCGCGTCGTGTATCCGCGTCGCCGGCGCCTGGCGCTGTGATGGCGTCACTCCCCTGGCCGGGTGGCGAGCCCGGAAGTGCGGATGGCGCCCCGCGGTGTGGCGCGGTATTCACAGCGCATCACGGAGGCGGCCGGTGTGATAGCGCTGCGACCGCGCCACGGGGGGCGCAGCCCGGTCCTGTGCTGATGGAGGGCCCTTCCCTCCGCCCTGTGGGTGACATGGCGACACATCCCGGGGTGTCTACCGGGTATTTCGCTGTGGCCCGGGGAACGGATCACCGGGGCCATGACTTTTCTACCGCGCCTTCACGGGCAGCCGTTCGAACCCGCGGAAGACGGGGATGCTGCGGCGCACCGGCTTTTCGGCGGCGAGTTGCAGGTTCGGGAAGCGCCGCAAGAGGGCGTTTATCCCGACCTGCGCTTCCATCCGCGCGAGCTGCGCCCCGAGGCAATAGTGGACGCCCCCGCCGAAGGCATGGTGTTCGATTTCCTCGCGGGTGATGTCGAACTCGTTCGGCCGGTCGATGAACTCGGGGTCACGGTTGGCGGCCGCGAGGCTGAGCATTGTACTGTCGCCCTTTTCGATGGGGCAGCCGCCGACCTCCATATCGCGCATGGCGATGCGGCCCGTGTTGGTGACCGGGCCATCGAAACGCAGCATCTCTTCCACAGCCTGCCCTATGCGCCCGGGTTCGCGCCGGAGGAGGTCGAGCTGCTCGGGATGCTGGAGCAGCGTGTAAACGCCGTTGCCGATGAGGTCGGTGGTGGTCACGTTCCCGGCAATGAGGAGCAGCCCGCACATGGTGACGATTTCGTCGTCGGAGAGCTGGTCGCCAGCATCCTCCGCGGCGACCATGCCGCCGATGAGGTCTTCGCGGGGCTCCTGGCGGCGCTTCGTAATCTCCTCCTGGAAGACGGCATCGAGGTTGCCCCGCGCTTCGATGATCTGCTGCACCTGCTCCTCGGTTGGCATGGGGACGAAGCTCAGCACCGTCGTATCGGACCAGCGCTTGAAGTCGCTGCGGCGCGCCGGGTCCACGCCCAGCATTTCGGCGATGACGACGGTGGGCAGCGGCCCGGAGAAGTCGTTGATGATGTCGAAGGTCTCGGCGTCGCCGATGTCGTCGAGCAGGGACTCCGCGATCTCCTCTGTCCGCGGCCGCATCCGTTCCACCGCCCGGGGCGTGAACGCCTTGTTGACGAGCTTGCGGAGCCGCTGGTGTTCGGGGTCGTCCAGGAAGAGCATGCTCGGGCGGCGGCCCTCCTGGAGCTGCTGGCGCCGGACGAGCGCATCGTTGAGCGGGCTGGGTTTCGCGTTCTGCTGTTCGACCGACATCGAGCGGTCCCGGAGGAGCTCGTCGACGAGGGCTTCCTTCGTCACGATATAACGGCCCATCGTGGGGTCGCCGTAGACTGGCGCCTCTTCACGCAGGCGCCTGAGGATGGGATGGGGGTTCTCACGGAAGGACGGGTCCAGCGCAGTGAGCTGCAGTCCCGTAGGCAGTGGGTCTTTTTGTTCCTGGTTATCGGTCATTCCCGCACCGTCCGAATTGGATTCGCACCACGATCCTACAGGATGTCGTTATGGATTGCGCGGCCAGCTCTCTGTGTGGCCGGGCGGCTGTGTGCCTCACTCGCGCGGCCACCAGCGGAACACCGAAAGGTCGGTGCGACCTTCGCCGTTGAAGGAGACGCCTTCGTTCTCGAGCAGCTCGCGCTGCAGGTCCGCCTGCGGCCCGCGGTTCTTCAGGCTGATGCCGCCCTGCGCGTTGATCACACGCCACCACGGGACGTCGTTCCCGGGTCGCAGCGACGAGAGTGCGTAGCCCACCGCGCGCGCTGCGGCCGGCGCTCCCAGGTGGAGCGCGACCTGGCCATAGGTGACGACGTGCCCTGGCGGGACCTCGCGGACGAACTCATAGACGCGTTCATAGAAGGTCATAGTGTCAGCACCCGCCACAGCGCGTATTATTCCGCAGCACCATGAGCGATCCACTCCCCTCCGCGCTGTCGGGTATCCGTGTCATCAACGCCGGCCAGATCCTGGCTGCACCATTCTGTTCGTCGGTGCTTGCCGAGTTCGGCGCCGAGGTTATCAAAGTCGAGAACCCTGATGGCGGTGACCCGAACCGCTCGAACCTCTCGTTTCACCAGGACAACCGGGGGCAGAAGTCCGTTACCCTCAATCTGCAAACCGACAAGGGGCGCGACCTCTTCCGGCGACTCACCGACACCGCCGACATCCTGGTGGAGAACTTCCGGCCGGGCACGCTCGAAAAACTCGGAGTGGCCCCGGACAGCCTGCGGGAAACGAACCCCGGGCTCGTTGCTGTGCGCGTGAGCGGCTACGGGCAGACGGGCCCCTACAAGGACAAGGCGGGCTTCGACCGGGTCGCGCTCGGGTTCTCCGGCATCACCTATGTGACCGGCTATCCCGACCGTCCGCCCGTCCGCCCTGGTTACTTTGTCGCTGACTACGGAGCCGGCATCTTCGGGGCCTTCGGGGCAATGGCAGCGCTCGAAGCGCGCCGGCACACGGGGCAGGGGCAGGACGTGGATGTTGCGCTCTATGAGGCGGTGTGGCGCCAGAGCGGCGCCCACGTCGCAGGCTACGGGCGGAGCGGCAACAACCGCGAACGCTCGGCGAATTACTTCCCCGGCGTCGTGCCCGCCGAACAGTTCGAGACGGCCGATGGGCACTTCCTCATCATCAACGCGACGACGCAACGGGTCTTCGACCGGCTTTGCATGGCGATGGGTAAACCCGAACTGTCGGACGACCCCCGGTTTAACGCCCGCGACGTGTTGCGAGAGAACCACGCCGCCATCCACGAAATCGTCGGCGAGTGGGTCGCGTCGCTCCCGCTTGAAGAATGCCAGGCGCGGCTCGACAAGGCCGGTGTCCCGGCGACGAAGGTCTATTCGACCGCCGACATCGTCGAAGACCCGCACTACGCTGCCCGTGAGCAGGTGGTCGAGGTGGAGGCCGACGGCATCGGCCCCATGTTGCAGCCCGGGATTGTCCCCAGACTGACCGGCACCCCGGGCCGTATCGCGCACCGGGCGCCCCGGCTGGGCGAACACAACGACGAGGTGTACCTCAACACGCTGGGTGTGCCCAAAGACGAATATGACGCCCTCCGCGAAGAGGGCGTCATCTAACGGGAAGCCACACCTGGTTTCCCGGGGCCTGTCCGGCTGGCCTCAGGCTTCGTTTGTCTCGGAAATGAGCAACTGGGGCTGGACGTTGGTGAAGTTCGGGAGGTCGGCCATTGCTTCGCCGCCGCCCTGCGCCATTGCGCCCTGCATGGATTCCATTGAATCGAAGTAGATGTGGCCAATCGCCACGTACGGTGCGGGCTGCCCATCGCCACCGCCGGCGAGACCCTGGTCGACTTCGATGCGCTTCACGGCGTCGCCCATGGTGCGGCGGACGATCGCCATGTGCTTGTCGCGATAGTAATCGTGGTCGAAGGTTGCGCCGTCCTGGTTCGGGTACATCACGGAAACACGAATCATATTCTGCTCTCTCCTGGGAATGATGTGCGCATCATGCCCGCACGAGCAGGGTTTGGACAATCCTTGCGTGGCGCGCGGCCGGGCTCGCCGTATACTCGCGCCGTAAAACGGAGGGAGACGGCAGCATGGCCATGCTCGAAGGAAAGGTGGCAATCGTTACCGGGGCCGGGTCGATCCGCGAGGGGGTCGGCAATGGCAAGGCGGTTGCGGTCCGTTTCGCGCGCGAAGGTGCAAGAGTATTCGCCATCGACCGTGACCCGGACGCCGTCGCGGAAACGGCGCGGATGATCCGGGATGAGGGCGGCGAAGTGGTGACAGGTGTCGGCGATGTCTCTTCGAAAGCCGAATGCGACCGGCTCGTCTCCGAGGCGAATTTCGCCTTCGGGCCGCCAACGATCCTTCACAACAACGTCGGTATCGGTGTCCCGGGCGAAGTGACCGACATCGACGAAGAGACGTGGAAGCGTGCGTTCGCCGTGAACGTGGACAGCATGCTTTACATGTGCCAGGCGGCCGTCCCCGGCATGACCGAGGCGGGAGGCGGCAGCATCATCAATATTTCGACCATCGCCTCGCAGCGCTCATTCCCGGGACTGGCATACGGTACAACCAAGGGGGCGGTGAACTCGTTTACCACGAACCTCGCGGGGCGCCTGGCGCGAAACAACATCCGGGTGAACGCGATTTTGCCGGGGTATATCGATACGCCACTCGTTGCTCCCGTGTGGGAGAACGAACAGGTGCGGGAGGCAAATCTGCGCCAGGTTCCGATGCGGCGGTTCGGCACGGCGTGGGAGATCGCGAGCGTGGCGGCGTTCCTCGCGAGCGATGAAGCGTCGTATGTTACCGGCGTCCTGATGCCCGTGGATGGAGGGTTGCTCGTCCGGCTCTGAGCACGCAGGGCACAAAAATGCGCCACCAGCGGGGAACCGCCTCGGCGCTGGTGGCGCTTGCCCGGCGCGCGCCGCCGGAGAGGAGAGAGCGGCGCGCGCTAAACCCGGGAATTTTGCGTTATGCGGCGTTGCGGTGCTCTTCGTTCGTGATGAAGTCACCGTCCTGGAGCCAGTTCTTGAACTCCTTCGTGGCGCCGCAGTGCTTGCAGACGCCGCGGCTCACGAGGCCGTTTGGCTCCTCGATCCTCCAGTGATGGAAGTGATCGGTCTTCTGTTCTTCGGTGTTCTTTGGCGCTGTTGCGGTCTTCGCCATGTTGGTTCTCCTTTAGTTGACCCGGCCTCATGGGCTCGGATACGCTCTTCTTAGCTAGTGCTGGAACTATCGATTCGATAGCACCGGATTAAGGGCAAGTGTACCACCCGGCACTATCAAGTCAATAGTGCCGGTGCTACCGTTACAAGACTGTCTTTACCTGTGGAGGCCGAGGTGGAACGGGAATGACGCAACGTGCCGAGCTGATGCCCTCCAAACGGGCGTACCGGGATCCGTGCCTTATCGCCCAGGCCCTCAACATCCTGGGGGATCGCTGGACCCTCATCATCCTCCGGGACCTGATGTCGGGCCTCCAACACTTCGGTGACATCCTCGATAACTCCGACGGCCTTTCTCCCAATGTCCTGTCCACCCGGCTGAAGCGGCTGGAACAGGAAGGGCTCGTTGAACGGCACTATCATCGTGGTCTCCCTCCGCGCGTCGAATACACGCTGACTGAGAAAGGATGGGCCGCGCGTCCGATCCTGGTTTCGCTCATGGAATGGTCCGGGACCTATCTCGACGGCATCACCCCGGAGCTCGTTGGCAGCCAGGTCTCCCCGGACTTCGCGGCCCGGGTGCTGCCCGCCTTCTACTTCGACCCGCTGAAGGCCGGCGACCTGGAGGCCACGATGCTCGTCGAGATTACCGATTGCGACGAGTGCAACCGCTGGACGTTCACCGTGGCGAACGGGCGATTGCTTCCCCGCCGTGACATATGCGCGACCCCTGATGTGACCCTCCGGACTACCGTGGAGGGTTTTTTTCGGTATCTGCGGTGCCAGTGCCCGCCCACCGAATGCGGTGACATAATCGGTGACGTTTCGCGAGCCGAGGCGATCCAGGCGTGCTTCAATTCCTGGTAGTCCGATATGCGGCCTGTGGTCAGTCACGTTCATGATCAGTGTCCTTTTTATCCGCATGGGCGCTACAGCGGCGTAACAGTCATCCATGTTGTCGTGGCGGCATCGTGTACGGGAGCGGTTCCATCCAGTTTTCGGGTGCTGATTTGCCGCTTTCAGCGCGTTTCCCGGATACGAGATGGAGTTATGACAGCGCTCTCGTCTATGCGTACTATCTTGTGAAGATGACGTCGTCCACAGTGCCATTCGCCCCCTGGTTGAGGCCCTTTTGGCTGTTCAGTGAGTTCGTGAGACCGGGCACGACGCTGCGCCCCGGCAGGCATATCATGGCGCCTGCCACTCATGGGGGATGCCAGTGATCGTCGTGTTGCATGGGGCCGATGCGCTGGGTATGCAGCGCCACATCGCCAGGCTCAAGGCCCAGGTGGGCGCGACGCGCGAAGAGATCGAGACCAACACGGCGGTCTTCGACGGGAAGGATGTGAAACCGCAGGAGATCCTCGGCGCTGCGATGGTGCCGCCCTTCCTGGCTGCGCAGCGGCTCGTGATCGTTGAAAGGCTGCTCGACCGGTTCGAACAGGGGCCGGGGGGACGTGGTTCGCGGAGCCTGGGGCCGTTCGGCGGGTTCGTGGACGAAATTGGCGCTGGCCTGCCGCCGACGACGGTGCTTGTCGTCACCGGGGGCGCGGTGAGCAAGGACAAACGCCGCGAGAATCCCCTGCTCGCGAAGCTCAAGAAGCTGGACGGCTGCGAAGTGGCCGAATACCCGGAGCTCAAGGGCCAGGCACTGGAGCGGCATATCCGGGAGGAAGCGAACGTGCGTGGCATCAAGCTGCGCCAGGGCCCTTCAACCCACCAATATGCTGAGGGCGAAGAATGGCGCCGCCCAAACGAGACCGACCCGGCGGCACTGCTCGCCGCGCTGCATCCTGGCGACACGCTTTCGCTGGCCAACGAGCTGGACAAGCTCGCGCTCTATACCCGCGGGCGCGAGGCCACGGTCGATGACGTTGCGCTCGTCTGTGCTGGCCAACGTGCCTATAACATCTTCAATTTCACCGATGCGGTGCTGGACGGCGACTATGAGCTCGCGCGCAAGGCGTGCATTGCACTGCTGGAGGAAGGTGAGAGCGAGCAGGGGCTCATTGCGATGCTCGCCGGTGGATACCGGCGGATGGCGCCCGCTGTGGAGCTGCTGGCGCAGGGGGCTGACGACGACGCGCTTGCAAACGCCATCCCGGGCGGGAAATATCCGAACCTGTTCAAACGGGCGAAGGACCGAGCGGTGCGACATGGCTTCCCGGGGCTCATCGCGGGCTATGAAGCGATTGTCGAGGCTGACCGCATGGTGAAGAGCGGGGAGATGGACCAGGGCCTGGCGCTCGAGGTGCTCATCGCCAGGCTCAGCAACATCGCGCCGGCCCGGTCACGGCAGCGGCAGCGAGCACGCACGGCGTAGGCCCGAGCGGTCCGTCTCCTTGAGGAGCTCAACGGCAGGTGTCCCGAGCACCGGGAGCGGACCGCGCCACGCTTCAGACAGTGGCGCCAGGACGAATGCCCGGTCTGCGACACCGGGGTGCGGTACTGCCAGGCCGGGCTCGCTGATGCGTTCCTCGTCGTAGAAAAGGATGTCGACGTCGATCGGCCGCGGCCCCCAGTGCTCACCGGGCCGCCGGCCCAGGCTGCGCTCGACGGCCTTCGTCGCGTCCAGCAGGCTCGCCGCATCGAGGTCCGTTTCCACGACGACGGCGGCGTTCAGGAATTCGGGCTGGCCGGCCGGCATGGGCGGCGTCTCCCAGGCGCTGGAGACCCGGACCGGCCGGGCGCCGCGCTCGGCGAGGAGCCGCAGGGCTGCGCGAAGGTTCTCTCGCCGGTCACCGATGTTTGTTCCGAGCGCGATGATGGCTGTGGTCATGTGCTTCTCCAGTTTGCGCGCACGATGGCGTCCGCCACGCGCACGACGCGCGCCATGCCGGCGACGTCGTGGACGCGGACAATGTCGGCGCCCGCCGCGGCACTTATCGCCACACTCGCCGCGGTACCTTCGAACCGCTCCGTGACGGGTGTGTCCAGCACGGCGCCGATCGTGGACTTGCGGGACGTGCCGAGGAGCAGCGGAAGCTCCAAATCCCAGAGTTCAGGGAGGCGGCGGATCATCTCCAGGTTATGCTCTTCGGTCCACCCGAACCCGAATCCGGGGTCGAGGACGATCTTCCCCGGCGGGATGCCAGCAGCCAGGGCGATGCGGATGCTTTCTTCGAACCCGGCGCGGATATCGGCGGCGACGTCGCGTGTCTGACGCCCGCGCTGATTATGCATCGCAATGAGCGCCGCGCCGTGCCGGGCAATTGTCGGCGCCATTCCCGGGTCGGTCCGGAGGCCATGGATGTCGTTGACCAGGTCGGCGCCTTCGGTGAGCGCGGCATCAGCCACGGACGCATGGTAGGTATCGACCGAGATGGGCAGGTGCGTCGCTTTGCGGATGGCGCGAAGCGATGGCATCAGCCGCTCGATCTCCTCTGCCGCGGCAAGTGGCTCTGAGCCGGGCCGTGATGATTCCGCACCGATGTCGAGCAGGTCTGCCCCGGCGTGCTCGGCCGCCCGCGCCAGCTCGACGGCGGCTGCGATGTCACCGCCCGTCCCGTCACCACTGAAGGAATCGGGGGTGACGTTGATGATGCCCATGATGTGGGTGCGTTCGCCCCAGGTCAGGGTCATGTCCCGCAGGGTGAGCTGCGGCTCCCGGTAGGCCCGGTGGTGGGGCCAAGAAAGGGAGGTGTGCTTCTCAGTCAATGGTTTCGTATTCGTGTTCGATCTTGTCCCCGTCCTCGATGTACCAGACGCGGACTTCGGGGTTTTCGGGATCTTTGATGCCGATCACGAAGTGTACATAAGGGGGCCCGAAAAACGTGCTCATCTGCCGGATATCGGTCGGACTCGGGACAGCGGGGCTCCCAGTGTGCGAGTGATAGAACCCGGCCCAGTCGGTCCCTGCCTCATCCATTTCATCCTGGATCCGGAGCTGTTCCTTCGCGTCGATGCTGAAGCGGTAGGGGCTGGCCTCGGCGTTTTTGGCGCGGTGGATGGCGATGATGTCGCCGTCCTTGCTGGCGAGGAGCCCGCAGCACTCGTTCGGCGCTTCCTCGCGCGCGTGCTGAATCATTTCATCGATGAGTGAGCCCTTGAGGCGGGCGATGACAGCCATGCATCCTCCCTCGTTCTCTTGCTCTGATTGTATGCGCGCGCCGTCCTGCGCACGAAAAAGCCCCCGCCGTGGGCGAGGGCTCCAGGTGGGCCAGGTGTCGTTCTGCGTTTAGCAGGTGTCGCTTGCGTGCCTGGGGAAATTGGCGTCGGCGACCTCGCGGTCCATGTAGAGGATGACGCCCCCGCCGCCCGGGACAACTTCGATCCCGCCAGCGTTGACGCTGTTGACGAACCCGGGGACCCCGTCACCGAAATCTGTGTTGAAGTAGTGACGCCATTCCTGCTCGTCCGATTCCCAGATGTAGACGGCCTTCCAGCTATCTTCGGGTATGCATTCGATGAAATGGTCCGGCTCGACATCGCTCATGGGGCCGCCGATGAGGTTGAAGCCAGAGTTGAGCTGTGTCGCAGCCGTCGCCAGGCCGAGTGATCCGCCCAGCAGTGCTGCGAGGCCAAGGACGCCCGCGGCGAGCGCGGTTGCAGGGTTTCGGATCAGGCTCATAACCTCTTTGCCTCCAACGGATCGGGCCACTGGCCGTCCACGCCAAACTAACAGGATGGGGCGCTACGCGCACTCACAATACGGGCAGTCACTGCGTATGTGACACTGTCTGTCCGTAAAACGTACGTAAACCGAAGGTGTGTACGCAAGTGTAGGCCGTTCCTTTACCCGGGCGCACCGGGGCGCTATTCGTTCGCTTGAGGCGAAAGACCGGGTAGAATCCCGCGGCATCACCACTGACTGGCGAAAGGGACCTGACATGACACGACTGGAAGGAAAGGTAGCCGTGATCACCGGCGGGGCCTCGGGGATGGGTGAGTCCACCGCGCGGCTTTTTGTGGAAGAAGGCGCTCGGGTGGTCATCGGCGATGTGCAGGAGGAAAAGGGGCGCGAAGTGGCGGCATCGCTTGGCGATGCGTGTCGCTTTGTCTACACGGACGTGGCGAATTCGGAGGACGTCCAGGGCATGATTGCGGACGCTGTTCACGCGTGGGGGCGGCTCGACGTGATGTACAACAACGCGGGCATCGGCGGTGGCGAAGGTTCTATCGTCGACTGCAGCGAGGAGACTTTCGACCGCATCATCGCTGTCGACCTGAAAGCTGCCTGGCTTGGCATGAAGCATGCTCTGCCGCACCTGGTGCGGAACGGGGGCGGCTCCATCATCACTACGGCGTCGGTTTCGGCCTTCATGGGGATGATGGGCCAGGGCGCCTATGGCGCAGCGAAGGGCGGGGTGGTGCAGCTTACGCGGGTGTGCGCGATCGAATATGCCAGCCAGGGCGTGCGCGCGAACTGCATCTGCCCGGGTGGCACGCTGACGCCGATTTTGTACGCGAATCCCGCTGCCCCGCGCGCGGTGAGCCCGGAGGAAGTGGGAGAGCGGTTGAAGTATGCGCAGCCTATCCCGCGTGCCGGTCTGCCGGGCGACATCGCGAACGCGGCACTCTGGCTCGCCAGCGATGAGTCATCGTTTGTGACGGGGCAATCCATCGTGGTCGATGGCGGCTGGATGGCCTCGGCACGGCAGCCCCTTGCCCAGCAGCAGCCCTCCGTGCGGGCGACATCGACGTAGCGGCCGTCCTGGCCGGGGCGTGCCCGGCTAAAAGACGCGCGGCTGGCTCGGCGTTGGAGTTGGCGTGGGTGGCTCCGGCGTCGGTGTGGGGGTCGCGGTGGGTATGGGCGTCGGCGTCGGTGTTGGGGGCACCGGTGTAGCCGTCGGCGGAATGATGGGCGTCGGCGTTGCAGTCGGCGTTGCCGTCGGAGCAGGCGTCGGGGTGGCGGTCGGGGGTGGCGGTTCGGTCGGTGGCGTCGTGGGCGACGTGTCCCCCGATCCGCCGGAGTTACCGGACCCGCCGGAACCACCGCCAGATTCGCCTGAGCCGGATGAACCGCCGGATCCGCCACTGCCGCTCGAGCCGGACCCACCCGAGCCACCACCACTGCTGCCTGATCCGCCGGAAGTGCCGCTTCCGCCGGTGCCGGATCCGCCAGAACCGCCGCTGCTGCCCGAACCACCGGAGCCACCGGAACCGCTCGTTCCGCTGCTGTCGCTTCCGCTGCCACCTCCACCGGGCCACGTATTGGCGCCATCGGTCTGGCGTGGAGCGCCGGGGTCAGGTGACAGGATGCGGTTGCGGGACAGCGGCGTGCCGGCCGGGATATTGAAGTCGAGGTAGTGCTCGGGGTTGACGCGGACCCCCTGGTGGATGATTTCGAAGTGGAGGTGCTCGCCGGTGGAGAAACCGGTGTTCCCAGTCCGCCCGAGTGCTGTGATCTGGGTGACCTGCTGGCCACGGTCCGCGTAGATCTGGCTCATGTGGGCGTACAGCGTTGCCCAGCCACCGCCGCAATCCACCACGATGTAGTAGCCATAGATCCGCGAGTATTCGCTCACCGAAACGGTCCCATCGCAGCTTGCGTAGATGGGCGAACCCGAGAGCGTTCCATTGACGGCGAGGTCGATTCCCCCGTGGACGAAGCCCCCGCCGCGGGGCGCACCGAAGCGGTCGGTCACGTATGACCAGTCCTCGAGCGGCAGCTCGAAGCGATTCGCGCGGTCGGAAACCACGCGCTCGTCTGTCGTCTCGGGTTCCGGGACGGCGCCTTCGCCAGCCTCTTCCGAATCGGTCACGTCGGGGATGAGCAGCGGTTCGTCGATGTCGAAGGGTGTGGCCGCCGCCCCGGGCGTGATGGCCGCGAGGTCGCCCGGGTCTTCGCGCTGGAGGCCCTCGCGCTGTGTGTTGTCCCCGGTGGCGCCGGCCATCGCCGCCTGTGCGCCGGGGCGCTGATCATTGCCGGGCTGCTGCACGCTGGAACCCTCATCGCTGGCAGCGTTCCAGGCGAAGACGAACGCGAAAGCGCCCGCAAGCCATGCTGCCGCCAGCAACGTGCGGGCGGCGTGGGGGATTTTTATCCAGCGGCGGGGAAATTGTGGTAAGCGGGACATGTTCCTCACGGGGTGTATCGACTGCGTAGGCGGTTTGCATAAGGGCCGTGACCGTCAGCCTGCCACACGATTTCCGATGCTGCCGGGGGAATTCCGGTGAATTGGCCCCGCCGGGACACCAAAGGTGAAGGCCGCCTTTACGCAGCCGGGCGCAATCTACCCCAGCCGGTGGCCGGACGAGAGCGCCACCGCAAGCTTGACCGCTTCGATCATCGAGGTCGCGTCCGCGATCCCTTTCCCGGCAATGTCGAACGCTGTCCCGTGGTCTACGGAAGTCCGGATGAACGGCAGGCCGAGGTTGACCGAGACGCTGTGCTCAAACCCGTGCACCTTGATCGCAATGTGGCCCTGGTCGTGGTACATCACCACCACGACGTCATACCGGCCCGCGATGGCGTCGTTGAACACTGAGTCGGCCGGGTGCGGTCCCGAAGCGTTGATGCCTTTGTCCCGGGCGCTGGCGATGGCCGGGGCAATTTCATCGTGCTCCTCGGTGCCGATGAGGCCGTTGTCTGACGCGTGCGGGTTGAGCGCCGCGACGGCGACCCGGGGGGCGTCGAATCCCCACCGTACGAAGTGGTCGTGGGTGAGCTCGATGGCCTGGAGGACGTTGTCGTGTGTCACAAATGCGCAGGCGTCTTTGAGCGGCTTGTGCGTCGAAAGGTGCATGCAGCGAAGCTGGCCCGACACGAGCATCGTGGCGACATAGGGCGAGCCGCTGAGGCGCTGGAAGATCTCCTGGTGGCCCGTATCCGTGATGCCGGCGGAGTGGAACGCATCTTTGTTAATCGGAGCCGTGACCATCGCGTCGATGCCACCATCGAGGCAGAGTCCCGCCGCGCGCTCGATCCAGGCGTGGGCGGCGCGTGCCGCATGTGCCGAGACCTCGCCCATCGGGAAGTCGGCGTCGTCCTGTCCGTCCACGTCGAGCACCCGTACCAATCCGTCCGCCGCATCACTCTCGGGTGGCGCCGTAACCCGTTCGACCGCCAGGGGCAGTTCGAACCGTTCGACCCAGTAATGCAGCAGGCGGGCATTGCCGATGACGAAGAGGTCCGCCGTTCCGGGGAGCTCGTCCGATGCAAGTGCCCTGGCCACGACTTCGGGCCCGATTCCAGCGGGGTCACCCATGGTGACGGCGATGCGGGGGGTCGACATGGGGCAAGGATAGCAAAGCGGGGGCTCAGCGGCGCAGCAGGCCAACGCCGAGCGTGAGAAGCCCGGCAGCAAGCACGGCGAATCCGGCGTACGCGAGGTTGATGAGCGCGTTCGGTTCGGTCGCGCCCGGTGAGAGGACGGAGAGGAAGAACGCGACCGGCAGCAGGATCGCGCTGACCGGGACGGAGTAGCGGGCGATCGCACGCGCGGTATCGCCAAGGCGGGCTTCGTCGACGTAGCGCAGGATAACCAGGGACAGGATGAGCAGGACGCCAGCATGGGCGTGCCCCGCGCGCCAGAGGTCCTGGCGGAGGGCGTTTTCCGCGTAGTCGGGGTCGTTGATGAGCAGTGAGAGCAGGCTGGTACCGCCGAAGGCGACGGTGGGCAGCAGGATGAGGAGGATGGCGGCGAGGCGGCGTGAGTGGGGATGCATGAGCCTGTCCTGTTGGATGGATAGTGGATAGTATCAGTATCCATATAGCACCAGTCAATATGCTCAGGATCGGAGGAGACGGGCGCCCGCATCGAAACGGAGCCGCACACGCGAAAGGGCCCTGGCAACGTTGCCAGGGCCCTCGGGTAGTCAGAGCGATCTGCTGTTACCGCCGGCGGGCAGTAGCGAAAGCTGCACCGCCGCCGATAGCGGCCGCGGCGGCGCCGGCTGCGAGCAGCATCCAGGCTGCGCTGGAACCGCCGTCGCCGGCGAGCCCGGTACCGGTCGTCGGGCTTTCGGGCGTGGCTTCGCCCGCGTACCGGTCGTCGACGGCGTCGTCATCCACGCCGTTGGCGTCATCCATGCCATTGGTGTCATCTGCGTCGTTGGTGTCGTCCACGGCGGCGTCGTCGGACGGTTCGGCGGCCGCTTCGACGGTGACGCTGCCGGTCATACCGGGATGGATGGTGCATTCGTACTCGTAGGTGCCGGCGCTCTCGAAGGTGAACGCGAAGCTTTCGCCCTCATCGAAGTTGCCTGAATCGAGCGGGCCGCCGTCGGTGGAGATGACATTGTGCGGCATGCCTGGATCCTCGTGAACCCAGGTGACGGTGTCGCCCTCCTGGACGGTGACGTCGGACGGGTTGAAGGCGGTGCCGGAGAGCGTGACGGTTTCGTCGTCGGCGTGTGCTGGCAAGGCGAAGAACGCCATTGCGGCCAGCGCGGCAAATGCGACCCCCAGGGCCGCGAACGGGCGGATTGCAGACACGGTGAACCCCCTGCATGTGTTTCACAGGTTGTTCGCCGTGGTCTCGCGAGCGGATCACCGCGGGCCGGGGAATTTACCGAGAGAAGCGGGCTTTCAGTCCCCGCCAGAGACGGGAGCGCCAGCGCCGGAGGCGGCGGGCGCCGGGGAACTCTGGCTGCCGACCACTCCGGCGCAGCTTTTCATCGAGTTCGCGGATTCTGCGCCGGGCTTCCAACTGCTGGGGCGTGTGGCCGGGGATCATGGTATCCAGTGTAGCACGCCCGGGGAGGTCGCCTGCCGCTCCTAGACAAGCCCCAGCGCGAGCATGGCGTCCGCTACGCGCTCAAAGCCGGCGATGTTCGCGCCGCGCACATAGTCGCCCGGGAAGCCGTATTCGGCAGCGGTTTCGTAGCAGAGCCTGTGGATGTCGGCCATGATGTGCTCGAGCCGCTCTTCTGTGTACTCGAAGCTCCAGGAATCGCGGCTGGCGTTCTGCTGCATCTCCAGTGCGGAGGTCGCCACGCCACCGGCGTTGGCCGCCTTGCCCACGCCGAAGGAGACGCCCGCCTCCTGGAACGCGCGGACGGCGTCCGGGGTGGCCGGCATGTTTGCGCCCTCGGCGACCGCGATGCAGCCGTTTTTGATGAGCTTGCGTGCGTCGTTGCCGTTGAGCTCGTTTTGCGTGGCCGAGGGGATGGCGACTTCGCACGGCACATCCCAGATGACCCCTTCATCCACATAACGCGCGTTTGTGCGGCGTTCGACGTATTCCGAAATCCGGCCGCGTTCGACTTCTTTGATCTGCTTCATGAGGTTGAGGTCGATGCCGTGCTCGTCGTAGACGTAGCCTTCGGAGTCGGAACAGGCGACGACCTTCGCGCCGAGTTGCTGCAGTTTTTCCGTGGCGTAGATGGCCACATTGCCCGAACCAGACACGACGCACGTGCGGCCCTCGAGGTCTTCGTTGCGGATCTTGAGCATTTCGCGGACGAAGTAGACCGCGCCGAATCCGGTGGATTCCTTGCGGACCAGCGAGCCGCCCCAGGAGAGTCCCTTCCCGGTTATTACGCCGGATTCGTACTGGTTGGTGATGCGCTTGTAGGCGCCGAAGAGGTAGCCGATTTCGCGCTGTCCCACACCGATGTCGCCGGCAGGCACGTCGCGGTATTCGCCCAGGTGGCGGGCCAGTTCGGTCATGAAGCTCTGGCAGAAGCGCATGACCTCGTCGTCGGAGCGGCCGCGGGGGTTGAAGTCGGAACCGCCCTTGGCGCCGCCAATCGGCATGCCCGTGAGGGCGTTCTTGAAGATCTGTTCGAAGCCGAGGAACTTGATGGTCCCCAGGTAGACGGACGGGTGGAAGCGGAGCCCGCCCTTGTAGGGGCCGAGGGCGCTATTGAACTGGACGCGGAAGCCACGGTTCACGTGGACGTCGCCGTTGTCGTCCTGCCAGGGCACGCGGAAGATGATCTGCCGCTCTGGCTCGCAGATGCGCTCAATGATCTTGTGCTCCGCGAGCTCGGGCCGCTTCGCGACGACAATGCCAAGCGACTCCATGACCTCGCGGACAGCCTGGTGGAATTCGTCTTCTCCGGGATTGCGCTTCACCACATCGCGGTAGATGGGTTCAATGCGTTCGTCCAAACCTGCCATGTGTTGTTCCCCTTGCGTACCCCGGCGGCACCGGAGCGCCGATGGACGCCGCTGTCCCGGCAGACGTCCCAGGCCGAGGCGCTTGTGTGTTATGCATCATATCGCGGGGGGCTGAATGTGCCGCTCCGCGACCGGCACCTGCTGTCCCGGGACACGGGTGCGTGGTGTGAGCCGTCGCGTGCTGCGTGGCAAGCTGCCATCTCCCGCGCGGGGCGACGAAGCGTCGCCGTGGACGGCGATGTTCATTGACACGGCATGCAGCGAGCCCACAGGTTGAAGAGCCTTCAGCCTCATCAGGCTTAAGGATGACTGCACAACGGTTCGTGAACAACTCCACAAGCGGCCCGGGCGCGAATGTTACGTCCTTCTTCACTTGTGCCCGGCGCGTTGAAGCTGACTGGCGGACAGCATCACGCGGCAAGCGGGCACGCGTGCGGTATGCTTGTCCCGTGGCAACAGAGCGACGATCTCCGCGGCGAACGAAGGCCGATATTGTCTATGAAGCGCTCCAGAACGCGATCATGTCCGGGGTGCTGGAAGATGGTGCCCACCTGCGCCAGGAAGAAGTGGCCGAGCGCTTCCATGTTTCGCAAACCCCGGTGCGCGAAGCCTTCCGGCGGCTCGAAGCCGAAGGGCTCGTCGAGCACGCTCCGAACCGCGGCGTGCTGGTCCGCGGGGTTCCATGGACGCCGCCCCCGCCGCCACTGACAGTGCTGGCGCAGCGCTGGGCGGAGCTGGTCGAGGACCCGGATTCGGTGCCAGGCAGCGACTGGCCCTGACGGCGCTCGCCTACACGAACCGGAGCGCGGTGAGCACGGCGATTCCCCCGACGATGAGCACGATGAGCGCCATGGCGGCGGTGAGGAACGGGTTGGGCAGGTCGCCCGGCTGCCGGTCGCGGATGAGCAGGTACACTCCGAACCCGGCGGCGACGACCATCGGCGGCAGTCCGATAATGGGGTCGTAGAGTGCGTACGGGAAGGTGAGGATACACACCACGAGCACAAAGGGGATAAACCAGATAACCGGACGCTCCACACCCAGCCCCCGCGGATGAAAACGGCCCCTGCATTGCAGGGGCCGTTCCGAGTGTATCGTGCGAAGGCGTTCGATGCGCCGTCAGGCGGCGCCGCCGACCTTCTTCTTCTTACTGGCGACGTAGTCGACGAGGATGTACTCACCGAGCTTGTCGGGCGTTGTGTAGAAGACGCGGCCCTTGTTGATCCGCGCGACCTGGTTCACGAACTCCTTGAGGTAGTAGTTGCGGTCGAGCATGAAGGTGTTGATGGTGATGTCCTTCTGCGTGCAGCGCTTCACCTCTTTGAGCGTCTCCCGGATGGTGACGGGGCTCGGCGGGTAGGCGAAGTAGCTGCGGCCGCGTTCGAGGTGCGCCGTCGGCTCACCGTCGGAGATCATGATGATCTGGCGCGTGCCCTGGGTGTGCTTCGCGAGCAGTTTCTGCGCGATCATCAGGGCGTGGTGCATGTTGGTGCCCAGCACGGACTCGTCCCAGCGTACGTAGGGCAGCTCGTCCGCTTTCAGCTCCCGCGCGTAGGCGCTGAAGCCGATGATGTAAAGGCTGTCGCGCGCGTACTGCGATGAGATGAGGTTGTTGAGCGCCAGCGCCACCTTCTTGGCCGACTGGAACGACCCGCGAAGCGCCATCGACCATGACAGGTCGAGCATGATGACGGTGGCCGTCTGGGTCTGGAACTCGGTGCGATTGACCTCGAAGTCATCGGGCTGGAGCCGGAGGGGCGTGCCCGGGCCTTCGCGGTACATCGAGTTCATCATCGTCTTCTGGATGTCGAGGTACAGCGGGTCGCCGTATTCGTAGATCTTCGTGGTGTCGGTCCGCTCGGACCCGTGGCCCGCGTATTCGATCTCGTGCTTGCCGAAGGCGCCCTTCTTGAGCTGCGCATAGATCTCGGCAAGTGCCCGCTGGCCGATCTTCCGGGTGCCGCGGGGGGTGAGCTCCCAGGAGTTGCCCTTCTTCCGGATGTAGCCGGCTTCTTCAAGAATCTCGAGGAATTCGCGGAGCTGATCGATGGTCTCTCGGGCTTCTTCGCCCAGGAGTTGTTCGAGCTTGTCGAGGTCGATGTCGTCGATCTCGCCGCCGTACTGCGTGCGCTCGAGCTGCCGCTCGACTTCGTCGATCGACTGCATCTGCTCCATGAGCTGCATCGCGCCCTGAAGGTCGAGCTGCTCATCGCCGCGGAACGGGTACTGGTTGCGCAGGTCGCGCATGGGGTACATGTACTCCAGGTTCTGCGCGAGCTGATTGAGCCCCTGCTGCATCTCCGGGTCGCCGATCTTGTCTGAGAGCAGTTCCTGGAGCTGCTGGCGCATATCGCCCGGCATGGAATCGAGCAGGCTCTGCATCTGGCCCATCTGGTGCTGCATCTGGGCGACGAGCTCATCGAGTGATTGCGGCGGGTTGTCACCGAACAGGTCGCCGTATTTCTGCATGAACTCGTCGAAGTTGGGCTCCTGGCCGTTCATGCGGTCCTGCAGCATCTGGTTGAGGTCGTTGACCATGTCCTTCATGCGCTGCATGTCTTCGGGCGACATGTTGGCGATCTGGTCGTACATGTCCTTGAAGAAGGTCTCGGTCATGGCCTTCTTCAGCGATTCGAGCAGCTCGTTGAAGCGTTCCTGCGCTTCGGGCTCCATGAACTCGTAGTTCTGCAGCTCCTTCACCTGGCCGGGGACGTCTTCAGGCAGGTTTTCGAGGAAGTCCTGCTTCCGCTGCGCGATGTTGCGGAGCATATCGGCGAATTCGTTGCCGTCCTGCGGGGCGCCGCCCTCCTGGCCTTCCTGGTCCTGCTGTCCGGGTTGACCGGGCTGCTGCTGACCGGGCGATTGCTGGCCTTGCTGGCCGCGCTGCCCACCGGACTGCTGGCCCGAGGGGGATTGCTGGCCGCGCTGTTGCTGACCCTGTTGGCCCTGCTGGCCGGACTGGTCTCCCGACTGTTCGCCGGATGGCGACTCCTGGCCGCCTTCGGGCGATTGCTCGCCGTCACCGCCCTGCTGCTGACCATCCTGCTGTTGACCCTGCTGACCGGCCTCGTCGAGACGCCGGTTGAGCGTGTTCTGCTCCATATCGAGGATCTCGTCGAGCTTCTGCCGGAGGTCGTCGAAGACGGACGACATATTGAAGCGGTCGAGCTGGTCGCGCCGCTGCTGGCGAAGCTGCTGGAGCAGGTCACGGAGGCCCTGCGTGCGGTCGCCGTCCTGGTCGCGCATGCCGCGCTGCATGAGGTTGCGGAGCGCGTGCTGGAGGTCACCGAAGTTCATGAGGTCATCGGTGAGGTTATCGAGGATGTCGTCAGCGTCGAGATCCGGGACATCCTGTGTGCCGTCCCAGACGGTGTAGCGATAGCGGTACGGCATGAGGCAGCCCCCCGGTCGGTAATCGGCCCGGTAGATAGGTATGCCGGGGCCGGTCTTGGGTTCACAGTAACGGAATCGGGAAGGGTTGTCAGTCGGGGGTGGCGGGCGTAGTGAAGCGTGTTCGCTTATCCCGGGAATGAGGCGGGCGGCCTGCATGGCGAGTCTCCCCTTACTCAAGTGCCGCCGATGCCTGGCGCCAGGGCGATGTGATGAGCGGTGAATGGTCGGTGGCTCCTCGGCTGGCAACCTGCTTTCCGCGAGCACCATCGAAAATGCGTCATTCCCCTGAATCATTGACGCGCCCACATAACAGCCCGACCATTCGTTCATGCGGTCTCCCATTGCCCCCTGGACCGTCGGCTTCATTGGCGCCGCGGTCGCTGTCCTCGCCGCCCTCGTCTACCTCGTCTTCGTTATTGCCGATGTAACCGGCGGCGGGAGTAACGACGTGCCGCTCCCCGGTGGCGGCGGCGATAGCGGCGAGCCGTCGCCAACTCCCGGTGAGGAGAACGGTGATACGCCTGGCGGCGAGGAAGTCCTCTTCGAAGGTGAAGTCCCCGAATCATTGAATCTGCCCAACATGCGCCAGGCTGCTGACGATGAGTCGGCCGACCTCCGGTTCGCGCGGACCGGGGGCGACGACGGTCTCGCGACCGGCTATTACGTGCCGGTTGTCGCGCAATGGACCGCCATCGACGAGCTCACGAGCGACCAGCTCGCTGCCGCGCTCTCAGGTGGTGCGACGAACTGGTCCGAGCTCGGCGGGCTCGATGGCCCCATCAACGTCTATGCCGTGGAGGACAGCGCCGGGCTCGAAATCGCGGGCGAATTCGCCGGCGGCGTCACGCCGGACCAGACGTTCCAGGATTACGAAGAACTCGTGGGCGCGCTCGAGCCCGATTCCGGGGCGGTTGCTCTCATCCCCCTCGAGGAGCTTCACGTGTCCGTTAGCGCGGTGACCGTTGACGGCGTCGACCTGGCGCGTGGCTATGGCGACCCGGCCGGCTGGCCCCTTGTGGAGCGTGTCTCGGTGGAGCCGCTGACCGACCGGGGGGAGGAGGCGCTGGCAATGCTCGATGCGAACGGCCCGGAAGCGCCGGAGGTCACGAGCGTCGTCCTGACGGGCGATATCCTGCCGGTGCGCTGTTCGCTGCAACGGATCGAGCAAAGCGGTGACTGGGCGTCGCCGTTCCGGGGCGAGATGGCCGACTACATTGGATCGGCCGACCTTGCTATAGGGTCATGGGATGCGGGCGTGCACGACATCTACGACCACCACCGATGCCACGAGCACGTCAATCTCAGCACGCCTCCTGAAGCGCTCGAAATGATCCACCATGCGGGATTCGACGGGGTGACCATCGCTTCCAACCACGTGTTCGACTGTGGGACCGGGGGGCTCTGGTGCGAGGAGACGTTCCTCGCCACGCTCGACCACTTCGAGGAGGCGGGCATCCCGACGGTCGGCGGCGGGCGCAACCTGGAAGAGGCCTTCGAACCGCTCATCTTTGAGCGGAACGGGCTGACCTTCGGGTTTCTCGGCTATGACGACATCCAGGCGATGCACCTGGGCGCGACGGAAGACGAGCCGGGCACCGCACCCATGGACGACGACTACTCGGCCGAGCTGGCCGAGGGCTACTCATCGATGGCCTTCGACGCGCCGGTCGAAACGCTGGGGACGGACCGGATTACGGAACGCGTGGCTGCCCTCAAGGAGGAGGTCGATTTCGTCATCACTCTGCCGCAATCCGGCACCGAAGATACTCATGACGCCGCACTGCGGAGCGTGAAAGCCCACCGTGCGGTCGCGGATGTGGGCGCCGATGTGGTCGCGGCGAACCAGGCGCATCATGTGCAGGCCGCTGAGGCGTGGGACGATACGTTCATCGCCTATGCGCTGGGGAACTTCGTTTACGACCAGCGCCACACGCCGGAGCACTACCAGTGCTATCTGGTCGAGGCCAGCTTCTGGGAGGACCGCCTCGCGGCCGTGAAGCTGATCCCGTGCCAGATCGAGGATATGCACCGGCCGCTGTTCGTCGACGACCAGACGCGGCTGAAAATCCTCAACGATGTCTACAGCGCGGCGGCGCGCATCCCGGCGGAGGTGCCCTGAGGTAGTGGCAAGGCGGCGCACAAAAACGGGAAGCGCCTCGGCTGATGGCGCTCCCCGGGAAGAGTGTGGCTGCGGCGGGGGGTGCCGCGATGGCGGTGGCCGCTAGTCTTTGATCCCGTCGAAGGTGGCCTGGTTGACGAACTTGGTCATCTTGACCTTGTCGCCGTCAACGGTCGTCTCGGCCACGAGCATGTACCGTTTCTGGATGCTTCCATCCTTGGTGGTGCGCTCTACGACGCGCTTCGAGATGTCGGACTCGTCGACTTCGACCTTTTTGCGATGCTTGACGCTATAAAACTCCATTGTGACTACCCTCTCTCTTAACGGCGTGCCGGGCACGACCGCCGCGATCGTACATCATGGGGCGTTTCGGGCTACGTCAGGGTAGCCTGAGCCCCCGCCCGATTGGTGCTACGATCGGTACATGACACAGCACCGCAACGGGCGAGGCGAGGGCGGCGACGATGTCGCAATGCTCGTTGACTGGGAAAACCTCAAGTTCAGCCTCGGCCAGCGCGGTCGCCACCCCAGTGTGACGGCACTCCGCCAGGCGGCCGAGGAGTTCGGCCGCGTCGTTTATGCGCGAGCCTATGCGGACTGGGAAGACGGCGCGCACGCCGGAGACCCCAGCAAGCTCTATGTCGCCGGCCTCGAGCCTGTCTATGTCCTCGCGAAGCGCTATACGGACGAGACCGGAAACGTCCGTATGAAGAACTCGGTCGACGTGAAACTGGTCGCCGACTGCATCGAGGCGAGCCACCAGTTCCCGAATGTCGGGACCTACATCATCGTCTCCGGCGATAACGACTTCGTGCACATCGTGAACACCCTGCGTCCGCGCGGGAAGCGCGTCGTTATCATCGGCGTGAGCTGGACCACTGCCGCCCATCTCACGGAACAGGCCGACGTCGTCCTCTACTACGACCTCGATATCGAACCGTTTGGCGAACAGGCGGCTGCGCGCGAGCGCAAGGAAGCGCCACCGCCGGTCCAGAAGCTGGAGCCGGCTGTTGCCGCCGCCACGGACGAGGCGATCAGCCAGAGCAAGGACAACGGCGCCGGCGTGGACCGTCGCAAGACTGCCGATGCCATCGGCCTGGCGCTGCAGATCACGCGCGAGCACCGCGAGGCCGGGAAGCAGTTCACCGTTTCGCTGCTGGGCCAGGAGCTGCAGAAGCGGATGCGCGCGACTGATTTCCAGCAGGCTGGCAAGGGAAAAGCGCTCGCCTATGCTCGCGCGCTGGAGAAGGCGGGCAAGGTGAAGATCGTGACGCACGACTTCGTCGATCACCTCTATCTGCCGGGCGAGCCGACTGAGCTTGCCGCCCCGGCCCCGGAGCCACAGCAGCAGCGTGCGTCATATGACTACGCCGGCTTCGTGTACGAAGACCTGGACGTCGCCAAGCGCGAAGCGGTCATCAAGGCGCTAAGCGACGAACGGAACAAGCCCGGCAGCGATTGGCTCACGTTCAACCGCATGATGCAGGCAGTGCGGACGGTGGTGGACCGGGAAGATGGGGACCTGAAAAATCTGATTAACAGCATGGTGAGCATGGGCGTCATCGCACGCGACCAGACGCGCACGGGCCGGAAACCAGACACCGGCGAGCAGTTCACCTACTACACTTTCACTCTGGACTATCAACACCCGGATGTGCGGAGGACCCTGGGGCTTGGATGATGTGTCAGGAAGCGGGGCGGAGCTCGTCGCGGTGAGCGCGGCGCACGCGGATCGCGATGTCCGGTACGTGCGGGCGGTCGATGCCGGCGACGAAGAACGCGATCGGGCGGCACGAGGTACCGGGCATGACCGTCGGGTTCGCGGCCGAGCAGGAGCGCGTGACGCTGCCGTCAGCCCAGACGACGACCTTCGTGCCCGCTGGCTCGGCAGCGATTACGTCCGCAACCTGCATTGCGACCTGCTCGTGATTCATTACCCGCTCCTGTGTGATCCACCCCATGCGGCGATGGGCATAGTCTATCGCAAAATAGATCCGGGTGGGGGAAGCAGCGCCAGTATTGCAAGAACTTCACATATCCCGGGTTGCCGCGAGCCCGGAATCCGTGAAGAAAACGTGGAGAAAGCGACGCATAGCCCGGCCTTGCGTACGATGAGCATGCGTTTCGACTTCCACCAGACGAGCCCCGCCACGCCGGCGTATATGACGGGACACGCGGGGCACGAGGCCAGCTTGTGAGCACAACACCCGAGATAGACCAGCTTTGTATCAATACGATACGAACCCTCTCCATCGACGCCGTCGAGGCGGCGAAGAGCGGCCACCCCGGCGCGCCCATGGGCGCCGCGCCGATGGCCTATGCGCTGTGGACGCGCTTCCTCAAGCACAATCCCGCCAACCCCGACTGGCCCGACCGGGACCGCTTCGTCCTGTCCGCGGGGCACGCGTCGATGTTGCTCTATTCGCTCCTGCACCTCTCGGGATACGACCTCGACATGGACGAAATCCGGCGCTTCCGGCAGTGGGAAAGCAAGACACCGGGCCACCCGGAGTCGGGGCACACGCCCGGCGTTGAAGTGACAACGGGGCCGCTCGGGGCTGGATTCTCGATGGCCGTGGGGCTGGCAATTGCCGAGCGCTGGCAGGCGGCCCGGTACAACACGAACGGGCACACGGTAGTGGACCACTACACCTACGGGATCTGCAGCGACGGTGACCTCATGGAGGGCGTCGCGTCCGAGGCGGCCTCGCTCGCCGGCACGCTGGGGCTCGGGAAGCTCATCTTCCTCTATGACGACAACGGGATAACGATCGACGGCGGCACTGACCTGGCGTTCAAAGAAGACGTCGGGATGCGGTTCCGGGCGTACGGGTGGCATGTAGAAGAGGTCGACGGGGGTGACGTCGAGATGGTGACGCGCGCCGTCGATGCGGCGCGTGAGGACTCGCTCCGGCCGTCGTTAATCATCGCCGGGACACGGATTGGTGAGGGGAGTCCGAACAAGGCGGGCACCGCGGCCGCTCACGGCACAGCCCTGGGCGAAGACGAAGTGCAGCTCACCAAGGACGCCCTCGACTGGCCGCAGGAACCGGCATTCCACATTCCGCCGTCCGTCCAGGAACGGTTCCGGCAGGCGCTGGACGAGGGTGCGCGCGCCGAGGCGGAGTGGCAGGAGCGGTTCGACGCCTTCGCCGCCGACCACCCGGAGCTCGCGGACGAATTCCGGCGAAGCCACAAAGGTATCCTCCCGGAGGGCTGGGCTGGCGCACTGCCGCGGTTCGAAATCGGAGAACAGGTCGAGACTCGCGTTGCTTCTGGCAAGGCGCTGAACGCGCTCGCACCAATCATCCCGAACCTTATCGGGGGTTCGGCGGACCTTGCCGGCTCGAACAACACGCTCCTTAAGGACGAAGCCACGATGGGCGCGACGGAGCCGGGCGGGCGCAACATCCATTTCGGGGTGCGAGAGCATGCCATGGGCGGGATCATGAACGGGCTCGCCCGGCACGGCGGCATCCTGCCCTACTGCGGGACCTTTCTTACCTTCTCCGACTACATGCGGCCGGCAATCCGGCTCGCTGCGATCATGCAGGCGAAGACGACGTTCGTATTCACCCATGACAGCATCGGCCTTGGTGAAGACGGCCCGACGCACCAGCCCATTGAGCAGCTTGCGTCACTCCGTGCCATGCCCGGGCTCAACCTGTTCCGGCCAGCGGATGCGAACGAGACGACCGCTTCCTGGGCGCTTGCGTTCGATAGCCAGGGCCCCACGGCGCTCGCGCTCACCCGGCAGAAGGTACCGGTCATCGTCGACCCCGAGACGGCGATGGAAGGGGTCACGCGCGGCGCGTACATCGTCGCCGATGCTGACGGGGAGCCCGATGTCATACTCATTGCCACCGGGTCCGAAGTCGCGATCGCGCTCGAAGCTCGTGATGTCTTGGCGGACGAGGGTATCGAAGCGCGCGTCGTGAGCATGCCCGCCTGGGACCGGTTCGAAGCGCAGCCGCGCGACTACCAGGACCAGGTGCTGCCGCCGGGCGTGAAGGCGCGTGTCGCTGTGGAAGCCGGGGCCACGTTTGGCTGGCACCGCTGGGTCGGGAGCGATGGCGAAGTGGTTGGTATCGACCGCTTCGGGGCATCCGCTCCGTTCAAAGTCATCTACGAAGAACTGGGTATCACCCCGAAGGCTGTGGCGGCGGCGGCTCGTTCGGTGCTCGTCCGCGTGGAAGAGGCATCCTGATGCGGATCGCGGTTGCGTGTGACCACGCGGGGTTTCCGCTCAAGGCCACCGTTGTGGAGGAACTGCACGCCCTTGGCCACGACGTGGTGGACCTGGGCGCACACGATGAATCGCCGAGCGACTACCCGGACTTCGCCGAAGCGCTCGCCCATGCGGTGGCGGGCGGACAGGCGGAGCGCGGCGTGCTTATCTGCGGCAGCGGGGTGGGTGCCGGGGTTGCGGCGAACAAGGTAAAGGGCATCCGGGCGGCGCTGTGTCACGATACCTTCTCGGCGCGGCAGGGCGTGGAGGACGATGATATGAACGTCCTGTGCCTTGGAGCGCGTATCATCGGGCCAGAGCTGGCCAAAGAATCGCTGCGCGCGTTCGCCAGCGCCCGGTTCTCCGGGCTCGACCGGCATCAGCGGAGGCTCGACAAGGTCCTCGCGATCGAGGCCGACACTGCGGGCGAGGGACAGTGCAGATGACCACCGCGACACAGGCGCTCATCGATGCGGGACAGAGCCCGTGGCTCGACTACATCAGCCGCGACCTGATTGCTTCGGGCGAGCTGGCGCGCATGGTTCGTGACCGCGAGATCACGGGCGTGACTTCAAACCCGACCATCTTCGAGAAAGCGCTCTCGAGTTCGGACGCGTACGACGCCGATATCGCGGCTGCCGCGCGCGAGGGCGTGACCGACCCGTACGAGGTGTTCGTGCGCATCGCTGCCCGTGACATCGGGGACGCGTGCGATGTGCTGTTGCCCGTGTACGAGGCAACCGGCGGCGCCGACGGATTCGTTTCGCTCGAAGTGCCGCCCGGCATCGAAAACGATATTGATGCGACCGTCGCGGAGGCGCAGCGCCTTTCCGCACTCCTTGGCCGTCCGAACCTCATGGTGAAGGTGCCGGGGACACAGGCTGGCGTGCAGGCGCTCGAAGCCCTCATCGCCGCCGGTATTAACGTGAACCAGACGCTCCTCTTCGACACCGGTGTCTACGAGCAGTCCGCGGAAGCCTATGTCCGCGGACTCGAACAGCGGCGGGAAGCCGGGCTGCCAGTCGACGGGCCGGCGAGCGTGGCGTCATTCTTCGTCTCGCGGCTGGACACAGCGATTGACCCGCTGCTGCCCGAGGGGTCGCCATTGCGGGGGACCGCTGCCATCGCCAATGCGCGGGACGCGTACCGGCGCTTCGGAAACATCTTCTCCGGGGAGCGGTGGGAGGCCCTCGCAGCGGCGGGCGCGCGGGTACAGCGGCCGCTCTGGGCATCGACCGGGACGAAAAACGCGGACTATTCGGATGTGCTCTACGTGGAAGAGCTGGTTGCTCCGCAGACGGTGAATACGCTCCCCGAGGCGACCCTGCGTGCCGTTCTCGACCACGCGACAGTGCAGCAAACAGTGGAGCC
>SKSF01000011.1 GCA_007118095.1 Dehalococcoidia bacterium | reverse complement strand
GCTCTGTGTGCGATTGCGAGATCCGTGGGTTCACCTCCAGCAGCCAAACCTGGTCCCGCTCGTCATCGCAGAAGAACTCGATGTTGAATGCCGACTGGTCCAGCCCCATCGCCCGCACGATGCGAGCGCTCGCATCGATCAGCCGTGCTTGCGATGCAGGGGACTCGTTCGCCGGGTACAGGAAATGGTGAAAGCTGCTCCCGTTCGCCTCCCGTGACGAACTGATCACCCCGTAGGCCGTCACTTCACCGCCCGAGACATACCCCTCCACGGTACATTGCCGCCCATCCACCAGTTCCTCGGCCACGCAGGACATCCCGCCCCACCGCTGCACCTCCGCCGGTGCGTCGACCTGCTCCATCAGCCGCCCGAACGGCTCCCCGATGACGTGGATATCGTTCCGGAAACGCTCCACCGCTCGCGCCAGGTCGTCGTCATTTTCGATACGAAACCCCAGGTACGAAGAGAACGCCTTTACCGGCTTCACCCAGAACGGGTACGCCAGCGGGATTTGCGCACGCACATGATCTCCAAACGGGTCGAACGCATGAAACGCCGGCACCATCTCCGGCGCCACCTCCCGCTGGATCAGCCTGCTCCAGTACTTGTGCTCGCACCGCAACACCGCATCCAGCGTTGGCCCTGGCAGGCCGTAGCGCTCGGCAATCACCGGCACCATCGTGCTCGTTGGGAAATCCCAGTACCCCACCACCCCGTCAACGTTCCCGTCGAAGTCGTCGAGCTGCTCAAAGACCCGGCTGGCAATCGCCTCGAATGGGTACGACGGTGTCCCCGCCTGTCCCGGCATTGGTAGCGGGATGTCTGAGTTCCGCCTGCTGGTCACCCCCGTCAGCATCAACTCGTCCGGCGTCGAAAGTGCGTGGAACGCATACTCCTCGGCGCCGGCCACCCTGTCGAGCTGCTCCCGGTGGAAGTTGTCCAGTCCGAGCACAAAGATATTCCATTGTCGTCCTTGTTCGCTGTGCATACGTGTCCTGTCAGGTTCTTGGGAGGGCCGCTGCAGCCGGGGGCTTGCTGCGCATTGCCGGGGCGGGTGGAGATCTGGTCGGGTGCTGCCGCAGCCAGGGCCTCGTAGGTTCGCCCCGGAGCCGGGGCACGCGACCTCCGCCGCTCGATTCGATCATCGACTCCTTCATGTGGGGCGGTAGCTACGAGCTATGTGCGAAAGGTTGCGGGCCGCTAACAATGTCACGCAGATTCGCCCGCGTTTCCGGTTCCATTCCTGATCAAGGGCTGAACGACTCGCGGCCTTGTTCCATCACCTTCTGCGCCTGGCCGGCTACTCCTCCTCGCACGTTCTGCGCGGCGTCGTACCGCAGCGTCTCGCGCCGCTCCTCCATCCGCTTCCCGTTTACCTCCATCCACTCGCGGTCCATTGCCGCCGCCCCCGCGAGGATGCCGTACTCCTCCGATGCAAAATGGCGCTCGACGATGTCCCGGAACACGCGCAGCTTCGCCGCATAATCGTCGTCGCCGGGCTCCATCAACGAGAGCTCGCGGCCCTGCATCTGTGCCGCGCGATGCTCTTCCTGCCCGCATTCCAGCGCGAACGTGTCATGCCCTACGTCGCGGAGCGCCGGGTACAGGAGCTCCTCTTCCAGCGCGGTGTGTGCCTCGAAGGCGATGAGGATCTCCTTGGCGATCTGCTTCCGCTCTTCGATGCCCTCGGTCTCGTCGAACCGCTCAAAGAGCCATCGGATGTGGTCGTGCTCCTCGCGCAGCGTCTCATGCGGACTTCGCATCTACTCCTCCCGGCCTGTAGCGCGTCATGCTCCTATCCTGCACACACAAGCCCGGGCGCTACATAACGCCCATCGCGAATCCGGTTGCAGGCCGCTAACGCCGGGTCTCACGTGCCGCTGCCTTGCTAACTTCGCCACGTCGAGCTCGGATAACACGATGTTGCCGTGACTATTCGCCACATAGCCTGCAACTAATCTCGCTATGTGAGGTCGTCTGTGTCCGATACAACTTTCCTCGACGAACACACGCTCCAGGCTGAACGCCAGTTCTTTCACCTCGACGACATCAAGGCCCTCTGGGACGACGTCGGCGACCGGCGCCGGCGCGGCATGGCCCTGGTCAAGGAAAGCGGCCTCAATGTTGTTCTCACGGTTGCGCACGGCGGGCAGGTCCTCGACGAACAACAACCCCGCGGAGCCGCAACCATCCACGTCCTCCAGGGCAACGTGCGTGTCCAGGTCGACGGCGAGGAGACCGAATGTGGTCCCGGCGACCTCGTTGCCCTGGACGCCCATGTCGCCAGGACGGTCGAGATCCTCGAAGACTCCGCCTTCCTCACCACCGTCTCCCTCGCTACCAACAGCTAACCGGCCGCTGCGCCGCTCTGCTCGGAGGTCTGCGGTCGCCGCGGGCAGGTTTCGTATAGTCCTCGAAAGAAAGCAAACAAATCTTGTTACAGGTTTGCGATGCGGCGGTGGCGATCTGCCACCGCTTGTAATATCCGGCCGGGCGTAGGCTCACTTCAGTTCCGCTGGAGGTTCCTCGTGAAGAGCCTGCATTCCTCCACCGACGTGGCATCCCTCTCGTGAGCGCCGTCACCGCCCCCGCCGCAAGGGCCGAATTCCGCCCCTTCCTCGTCGAGTGGCTGACCACCGTCGACCACAAGAAGCTGGGCATCCTCTATCTCTGGTTCACCATGTTCTTCTTCGCCGTCGGCGGCCTGCTGGCAATCCTCGTGCGCGTCCAGCTCTCCGTCGCCGACAGCACCTTCGTCAGCAATAACGCCTACAACCAGATATTCACGATGCACGCCTCGGCGATGATCTTCCTCTTCATCATCCCCATCTGGTCGGCGTTCGCGAACTATCTCGTCCCCCTGCAGATCGGCGCTGCCGATATGGCCTTCCCCCGCATCAATGCCCTTTCCTTCTGGCTTCTCCCCCCGGGCGGCATCCTCATGTTCGCGGGGTTCCTCGTCGAAGGGGGAGCAGCAGATGTCGGCTGGACCGCCTATAGCCCCCTTGCGCAGCAATCCGGCTCCGGCCTGGACCTCTGGATCATCGCCGTCATCATTCTCGGCATTTCCTCGACCATCGGTGCCGCGAACTTCATGGTCACCATGTTCCGGATGCGCACTCCCGGCATGACTATGTTCCGCATGCCCATCTTCTGCTGGACCGTGCTCGTCACCGCAGTCCTCCAGCTCCTCGCAACCCCCGTCCTCGCCTCGGCGCTCGCCATGCTCTTCATCGACCGCAACTTCGGCGGCTCTTTCTTCGACCCCGGTGGCGGTGGCAACGCCATCCTCTGGCAGAACGTCTTCTGGTTCTATTCCCACCCCGCCGTCTACATCATGATCCTTCCGGGCATGGGCATCGTGTCCGAAGTGGTGCCCGTCTTCTCCCGCAAGCCCCTGTTCGGTTACAAAGCCTTCGTGTTTGCCACCATGGCCATCGGCGGCCTCGGATTTAGCGTCTGGGCCCACCACATGTTCACCACCGGGGCCGTCCTGCTGCCCTTCTTCAGCTTCATGAGCTTCCTGATCGGCGTCCCCACCGGTGTCAAAATCTTCAACTGGCTCGGCACCATGTGGCAGGGCTCGCTCAGTTTCACTCCCCCGATGCTCTTCGCCATTGGCTTCATCAGCATGTTCCTCATCGGCGGCATCACCGGCATGTTCGCCGCCACCGTACCCATTGACTTCGCTATCCACGACACCTACTTCATAGTCGCCCACATCCATTACGTCCTCTTTGGCGGCTCCGTCATGGCCATCTTCGCCGGGATCTATTTCTGGTTCCCCAAGATATTCGGCCGCATGCTCAACACCCGCCTCGGGCAGATCCACTTCGCGCTCATGTTCATCGGTATGAACGTCACCTTCTTCCCGATGCACCTGCTCGGCCTCGACGGTATGCCTCGCCGCATCGCAACCTATAGCAACACCGACTGGGAGGTTATGAACTTCATCGTCTCCCTGGGTTCCTACGTCATCGCCGTCTCAATGCTCTTCTTCCTGGCGGCCGTCATCGGTGCATTCATGCGGCCCAAGGACCAGCCCGACGACCCCTGGGAAGGGAACTCGCTCGAATGGGCGACCAGCTCGCCACCACCCGTCTACAACTTCGACGAACTCCCCGAGGTCCACTCCGAACGGCCCGTATTCGACCGGCGCTTCCCGGAGCACGCAGCGCACCGGTAACCGCGCTGACCGTTTACGCGCCCCGCCAATTCGGGTAGCTTTCCTCGCACGCTATCCCACGCTGCGAGGACACCTGCCACGATGAGCGACCAGGCCACAGAATCACTCATTACCGACGAAATGCGCGCCGCAATCGGAAAAGAATCCGAGCCGTGGACCTGCGAAGTCGACAAGACACAGGTCCGCATGTTCGCCCGCTCCGTCGGCCACACCGACCCCGTCTTCTACGACGAAGAGGAAGCAAAGAAGGCAGGATACCGCAGCCTCCCCGCACCTCCCGGCTACCTCGGCACCCCTGTCTACATCCCGGGCGAAAGCGACCCCACCTCGGGCCGGCGCCGCGGCCAGCAGACCATGCCCGAACCTGCCCGCCCGCTCAACCGGCGCCTCAATGGTGGTACGGAGATTGAATATCTCGGCGACATCTGCGCCGGCGACACCCTCACCGCCCGGTCACACGTGTCCTCCGTCGAAGAGCGCACCGGCAGCATCGGTCAGATGCTTATCACCACCACGGAAACGGTATACACCAACCAGGATGGCCAAAAGGTGGCGATCATGCGGGGCACCGGCATCCGCTACTGATCGCGTTGCCCTTACCTCGGGCGTGCCCGCTCCTCGGTGTCCTCGTACCATCGTGCATGTAGCGGCCCCGGGGCCGGTGCGTATGTGACAACCGCGACCGGGCGGTGTTTTTGGAGGGTGGATGACGATTGCCCCGGTACTCTGGGTCATTGTTGCCGTGGCCGTCATTGCCGCGGTGAATCACGGTTCTGCCCGCCCCGCTGAGGGCGATGACGTCGAAGGGGCCATACGCGACCAGCTCCCCGCGGAGCTACCACCGGTCGACAGCACAGGCTGGCCACAGCACGCGTTCACCATGGCCATCACCTGGTACCGCGTGGGCGAACCGGAACTCGCCGCGGACATGGCCAACGACCTCTGGGCCCTCCGTGATGAAGAAACCGGACTCTGGTCAAACAGTGCGGGCGACATCGATGCCGCCAATCCGTTCTTCGCCACCCTGCTTTTCGTCCTGGTCGGCCAGCACGACCGCGCAACCTCCATCTCGGAACGCGCCATTGAACACGCCCGCGAGATTTGGAACGGCGGCGCGTACAACGAGCCCTGGCTCGCCGCCATGTCGGCGCCGCTCGTTGGCGAACGGCCGCCCTCCGACCTCACCGCGAAAGCCCAGGACGGCCTCTATGGCGCCTACTCCAGCCGCGAAGGCGTGACGCCCAAAGGCCGCTACTACGCCGACATCATGCGCGCCTACTGGTGCGCGACCGGCGGCCCGTGCTGGGAACTCCTGGCAGACGAAACCGAATACTGCCCCTCCCTCGGGGTCGGACAGCGGGAATGCGAATCCTTCTACGCATGGGCAAACGGCACCCCGCGTTTCCCCGACCTCGAGGGCGAGCCCTACTCGTTCTGGACCGATGGCATCCTCTACTACGCCCTCCCCGGCACCGGACTCACCATCAGAAAGCGCGAGATGCCACATCAACACCAGGTTCCCGGCATAGCGCGGGAAAGGTAACAGCGGGATCGGGGCGCACATCTGTTCGCTCGCCGCTAGAATGAGTCGGGAGCACTGCGCGGGGAGCCCTCTATCGTGTCGACGCCCATCCGTCGCCAGTATCTCGACCTCAAAGAGCGCTACCCCGGCACCATCCTCTTCTTCCGCCTCGGCGACTTCTACGAAACCTTCGACGAAGACGCCGAGCTCGTTGCACGCGAACTCCAGATAACCCTCACGTCCAAGCCCCTGGGGAAGGACTTCCGCGTCCCGCTTGCCGGGATTCCTTACCACAGCGTCGACACCCACGTCGCCAACCTCGTGAAGCGCGGCCACCGGGTAGCCATCTGCGAACAAATGGCCGATCCCTCATCTGTCAAGGGCCTGGTGCCCCGCGATGTCGTCCGCGTCGTCACCGCCGGCACGGTGACCGACCCGGGCTCGCTCGCCGAAGCTGCTTCCACGTACCTCGCCGCGCTCGTGCGCCACCGCGGCGTCGACGGCGGCGCCCTTGCCGACGTCTCCACTGGCGAAGTCCGCGTTGCCGCGGGCGAAGACGTCGTCGCCGAAGTGCTCCGTTCTTCCCCCGCCGAAATCCTTGTCGAAGACCGCGAGCTGCTTCCCGGGCACGATTCCACCCCCCTGCGCGTCCGCCCCGCCATCGCCGAAGTCGAGGCGGACGCGCTCATCGCGCGCCAGTTCGGCGAACAGGCGCGGGCATCCCTCGTTCCCGCCGACGCCGCAGCTGCTGCGCTCGCACACGTCCTCGCTTACCTGGAAGAGACGTTTCCGGACGCGCTCAAGGCAATCCAGCGCATCCGGCCCCTGGCCGAATCCGAAACGCTGGTCCTGGACCAGCGAACGCTCCGCAATCTCGATGTCTTTGCCACTGAAGGCCGCCAGTCCCTCTTCGGCGTGCTCAACGAGACGCGCACCGCGATGGGCGCCCGCCTGCTGCGCGAATGGCTCCAGCGCCCGCTCCGAGATGCCGGAGCCCTCGAGGCCCGCCACGATGCGGTCGCCTGGGCTGCGGAACACCCGGTCGAAAGCGAACAGGTCACCGCCGTCCTCCGCACGATGCCCGATATCGCGCGTCTAGCCGGCGCTGTCGCTCGCCGCTCGGTCTCCCCGCGCGAACTCCACTCCCTCCGCGAAGGCCTCCGGTCCGCGCTCGACCTCGGCACCGCGCTCCAGCGTTGCGGCGAACTCCCCGCCCTCCTCCAGGAGTCGCTCACATCCCTTGGTAACGCTGCGGAGCCGCTCGCGACCCTGGATGCTGCGCTTGACCCCGACCCCCCGGGGAACTTCGACGAAGGCGGCGTCATCGCCACCGGTTTTCGCCCGGAGATCGACTCTCTGCGAGAGCTCACCCGCGACGCACGCGGGTACCTCCTCGGCCTGGAACGCCTCGAACGCGAACGCACCGGCATCAAGTCGCTCAAAGTCGGCCACAACAAGGTCTTCGGGTACTACATCGAAGTTTCGGCCGCGAACACGCATCTCGTCCCGGACTACTATCAGCGCCGCCAGACCCTCGTCGGCGGCGAGCGCTACGTCACCGAGGAGCTCAAGGAGCACGAAGCCAACCTCGTCGGCGCGCGTGACCGCCTGGTCGAACTCGAGCGCGAAACCTACCAGCAGCTCATCGAAACGCTCGCCGCCAGCTTCACAGACCTCCAGGCGCTTGCCGAAGCCGTCGCGCGCGTTGACCTCCTCCTGTCCCTTGGCGCCATCGCGCTCCAGCGCGGCTACATTCGGCCGCAATTCAACGAAGGCGAGCGCCTGCTCGTCCGGGAAGGCCGCCACCCCGTCGTCGAAGCTGCGCTCCCGCCTGGCACTTTTGTCCCCAACGACTGCGTCTTCGACGACGACTGCCAGGTCATCGTCCTCACCGGCCCGAACATGAGCGGCAAGTCCACCTTCCTGCGCCAGGTTGCCCTCATCGCCCTCATGGCGCAGGCTGGCAGCTTCGTGCCAGCCGCACACGCGGACATGCCTCTTTTCGACCGTGTCTTCACCCGCATCGGCGCGCAGGACGACCTGGCCGCCGGCCAGTCCACCTTCATGGTCGAAATGGTCGAAACGGCCCAGATCCTCCACCAGGCAACGCCCGCTTCCCTGGTCGTCCTCGACGAAGTCGGCCGTGGCACCAGCACCTTCGATGGCATGGCCATCGCCCGTTCGGTCGTCGAGTTCCTACACAATCGCAAGGAAGTCGCCGCGCGTACGCTCTTCGCAACGCACTACCATGAGCTCACGGGGCTCGCCGACGTCCTCCCCCGTGTCCACAACGCCCACGTCGGCGTCCACGAAGAGGGCAGCGAGGTCGTGTTCGAATACCGCATCGTCCCCGGCCCCAGCGACCGTTCCTATGGCATCCACGTCGCCCGCCTGGCAGGTCTCCCCGCTGCTGTTGTCAGCCGCGCGGAACACCTTCTCGCAACCTACGAACGCGGCGACAGCGCCATAAGTACCAATGGCCACGAAGTTGCCCAGCCCGCGCTCTTCCCGCCCGAACCATCACCCCTCGAAGGTGACCTCCGCGACCTCGACGTCGACGGCATGACCCCCATCGAAGCCATCCAGAAGCTCTACGAACTCCGCGCACGCGCTCGGACGTCCTCATGACCCAGGCAGCGCACCACGTCATCCACGTTCTCCCGCCCGACGTCGCCAGCCGCATCGCCGCCGGCGAGGTCATCGAGCGTCCGGTTTCCATCGTCCGGGAGCTCCTCGATAACGCGCTCGATGCCGGCGCGACCCGCGTCTCCGTCGAAATCGATGAGGGTGGGCTCAAGCTCATCCGCGTCACAGACAACGGCTGTGGCATTACCCCGAGCGACCTCGAGCTCGCGTTCGAACGCCACGCGACCAGCAAGCTCACCACCATCGACGATCTCCACCGCCTGCGAACGCTCGGCTTCCGAGGCGAGGCGCTCCCCTCCATCGCCGCCGCCTGCAACGTCGAAGTCGTGACCCGGGCCGGGGACGAACCGGTGGGCGTGCACCTGGTTTTGGTCGACGGCCGGGTCGTCAAACGCCAGGCAAAGGCGGCGTCGCAGGGCACGAGCTTCGCCGCACGCGAACTCTTCGCGCGCGTCCCCGCCCGCCGCAAATTCCTTTCCACACCGCCGCAGGAAGCGCGCCACATCACCACCCTGGTCGCCCATTACGCCCTCGCCTATCCAGCGGTCGCCTTCCGCCTCGTCTCGGGCCCCCGTACGACGCTCCAGACTCCCGGCGACGGCGACCTGCGCCACGCCTTCGGCGCCATCTATGGCGCGGACCAGGCGTCGCAGATGCTCGGCGTGGGACACCGCGAGGACACCGTCCAGGTACGCGGACTCGCGGGGCCGCCCTCGCTCACGCGGGGCAACCGTACCGCCATCTCTACCTTCGTCAACGGCCGCTGGGTCCAGAGCCGACCGCTTTCCTTCGCCGTCGTCGATGCCTACCAGTCCCAGCTTCCCGGTGGCCGCTACCCGGTCGCTGCGGTTGATATCCGCCTCCCGGAGGACGAAGTCGACGTGAACGTCCACCCGGCAAAGGCCGAAGTCCGCTTTCGCGAGGAACGCGCCGTCCAGCGCGCCGTCCGCCACGCCATCCGCGCCGCACTCGAAGCATCCCCTGCTGTGAGCTGGATAGCGCAATCACCCGACCCGCAGACCGGCGAAGTCACTCGCCCTGCTCCATCATCCGCGGCCTCACCGGAATCCACGGCCGGCGGGGCAACGCCACCACTCCTCCGCGACCGCGTGCAGCCACCGTCGCCGCCGTCCGCGCTCCGCTCGCCACAGCCCGTCCAGGGCGGACTCGACCTTCCTGCTGCCACGCAATCCGACGGGACTGCCCTCCCGGATCAGCACCGCTCGTCCACCTCGCAGCGCGACGTGCTCCCCCTCCTCCGCGTGGTCGGCCAGATGAACGCCACCTACATCATCGCCGAGGGCCCCGAGGGCATGTATCTCATCGACCAGCACGCTGCCCACGAACGGGTCCGTTACGACGAAATCG
>SKSF01000087.1 GCA_007118095.1 Dehalococcoidia bacterium | reverse complement strand
TTGTTTGAGGTTAGGAGCCGGAGGTTTGTGTTTCCTGGCCGGCTTCCTGTCCGTTCCCGACGATCACCATCGCCGGGCGGATGACTTTGTCGCCCAGCCGGTAGCCCCGCTGCGCGACGTGGAGCACTTGGTTTTCCGCGCCGGGCTGTTCGCCGACGGCCTCGTGGACTTCGGGGTCGAAGGTTTCGCCTTCGGCCGGGATTTCGTAGACGCCCATGGACTCAAGCGCGTTGTGGAACTTCCGGTAGATGGCCTCGATGCCCTGGACCCAGTTGAGCCCTGCGAGCTTCGCGTCCACCGTAGTGATTGCCCGTTCGAGGTCGTCGTAGACGGGGAGGACGTTGATCACCATCGCGGCGTTGGCGACGCGGGTGTATTCCTTCTTCTCTTCTTCGACGCGGCGCTTGTAGTTCTGGAAGTCCGCGACGCTGCGCTGCCAGTTGGCGTAATACCGCTGTGCCTCTTCCCGCAGCGCTTCGATGTCGTCGCTGGCGGGTTCGCCGGCGGCGCCACTGATATCCTGCGCGTCGGGAGGGGCCTCCCCGCTGGCGCTCTCGCCCTGTTCCTTTGCCTCTTCGTCGCCGCCCGCGCGGGAGCTCGCGCGCTTGTCGACGAAGTGTTCGTCGCCCTGTTCAGCCATAGGCTGTCACCTCGTTTCGTGTGATCGTTGGTGAGTCCTACTGTTCACCATAAAACTCCCGGATCAGCTCGGTCAGCACATCGCTTACATAACGAACGTGTGACACTGCATCCGCGTAATCCATCCGCGTTGGCCCCAGGATGCCGAGGACGCCGCTGGCGCCGGCAGGTGTGCCGTAGCGCGCAAGCACGAACGACATGTCCTGGTAGGGCCCTTCCCGGTTTTCGTCGCCGATGACGACGGCAACGGCGCCGGGGGTGAGCTCCTGCGAGGGGATGGCCTCGCGGAGCTGCCGTTCTTCGACGGCTTCGAGCATGTCGAGCATGCGGTCGCTGTCTTCGAATTCGGGCTGGCGCAGCATCTGGCGGACACCGTCGATGAACGCCCGGCTGGCTTTCGCCTCCTCGGCGCGGCGCAGCAGGTCGCGCACCCGTTCGAGCACCGCTTCTTCGAGCTCATCGAACGCCTGCGCCGACCCGGCTCCGGGGACCTGGCCGGCCTCTTTGCCCGCCAGCTCGGCGTTGAGCCGGTTCGAGAGGCGGGTGAGGTGCTCCTGGGTGACCGGGGCTTCGAGCTCGATCGATACCTGGTGCACGGCGGCGTCGCTGGTGACGACGATGAGCAGCACGCGGGTTTCGGAGACCTCCACGAGCTGGAGCTGCTTCAGCCGGACCTGTCCGACGCGGGGTTCGGTGACCAGCGACACGTTCCGCAGCGATTGCGCGAGGACGCTGGCCGCGAGGCTGACCCAGTCTTCGAGCTCGTGCGCGCTTTGCTGGAACTGGTGAAGGATGCGGACTTTCTCCTGGAGGGAGAGGTCGCGCTCGTTCATGAGCTCGTGCACGTAGTATCGATAGCCGCGGTGGCTGGGGATGCGGCCGGCGGAGGTGTGGGGATGGGAGATCATCCCCTGGTCTTCCAGGGCGGCCATTTCATTCCGGACCGTGGCGCTCGAGAGGCCGAGGGTATGGCGTTGCACGAGGGACTGCGACCCGACGGGGAACGCCGTGCCGACGAAGTCCTCGACGATAAGTGCGAGGATTCTTGCCCTGCGATCTGACAACGTCATACTCAACCTTCACCACATTAGCACTCTCAGACGTGGAGTGCCAAGGGCCTAGGCTCAGTGTACCGCAGGGGTGGTGGGGGTGCGAGGGGGCGGGTTAGGTCGGAAGTGCCTGTACCAGTGATGGGACGATGTGGTTTGGCCGGCGCCCGAAAGGCACCGCGGTGAGGAGCACGTTGATGCTGCGGGACCCTCCGCGCAATTCTGCTCGGTGCGTTTGCCTGTCTGTTTCAACGAGGCGATCCCATGTCGCCGGGTGGCATGGATAGACCAGTACACAGGTGATGCGCTCGTCGCCGAAAAGCGATGCGTAAGCGAGCACCTGCAGTAGGTCGGCACGGTGGGATTCGCGGATCGCTTCGTCCGTTTCCCACCATCTGGCGGTACCGAACTCGCTCCAATGATGCTTGTACTTCGCGTCAATCACGATGGTTTGGTCATGGGCATCGATGACCAGGTCGGGGAGGAGATATCGCTGCGATCCAGTAAATGGGGGTGACCACTCAAAGGAGGCCACAGTCTCTCGGAGGCGTCCCCGGCGGAGTGCGCCACCAACATGGACAACGAGTTCTTCGGCAATACGTTCTACCCATGCTTCGAAGAACTCGTTCATGGGCAGGCGCCACGGGAGTCCTTGCAGATCTGCTAACCCGGCGAGCCCTCGCTCCTCCAATGTCCACTCGATCGCTTCAATACCCGGCTCAGTGCTCGACACTCGACGCGAGCTCTTCCATTTGTCCAGCTCACCGCGGTGTGGTGGTCGCGGGCTGGTAGTCGAGACCGCTCTTGTTAGGTCCTCTGCAACTTGCAGGAGCGCTTGCACGACAGGCTGGTGCTTTCCGGCGCTTTCCAGTGCGGCCCGCTGTTGCAGCACGACGTGATGAATGATCGCCCGCAAGTCCTCGTCGCTTTGCAGCGAGGGAAAGCGACAGGGCACCTCCGCAAATTTGCCGCGTGCCGCATGTTGGCTTAAGTACTTCGTCCAAGTGACGGTACCTTTCGGGGCTTGCAGAACCCGTTCCTTTGTGGCGAACGTTCGGTTCATGTCGCGCAGGAGGTCCCGTAGCCTTAGCAGGACAATCGAACTCAGGACCCAGACTGGTGTCTCACGGTCAGATCGCGGGAGCGCTGGCCCTTGAGCGATGGTTGGAGCGACCTTCCACCCCGTGTGAAGCAACGTAGGTCCGAGACCGGACCAGGCAAAGCGCGGTCGTACAACTAACCCAAGGTCATGAAGGCCAGAGGATGGTGATCGTAACGCCGTGCCACCTACAACATCGCTTGCTTGCAGACGCAGACTGGCGTCTTTCCCGTCGTACTCTACTCGTCCGTCGACGCTGAGTGCCGATAGCTCACGGCGATTGAGCTGAAGGAACCGCTCGCCAAGGCGTGCTGTTTGTCCAGGTGCACTGCGCGGATCCATTTTGGGAGCGAAAAAGTCGTGACCGAGACGTACCTCGCCATAATCGCTAAGCTCGATCACTTGGCGCCGCGGCTGCGAGATCATTGACGCGCGGAGACCCACTGAAGGTAGCCGCGAATGTCTTCGGAGAACCCTGAGACGTATCCCTGCTGCAGATACTCGTCGAGTAGTGGGACGAGCTTCGTCTGCAGCTGTGCGTTCCGAGCTTCGTCGCCGAGAAAGTAGGAGTGCCCCGGGAGAAGTTCGAACGCATCTTCGGAAGCGTGATCGACAAAGATGTTGAAGAGCCGCGCGAACGCGTCGACCGTCTCGGGAGTGCCATGTTCTTCAACGACCGCCTGCTGCGGCCACAGCTTCAGGAAGGCGAAGCGGCGTCGCACGGCGATATCGAGGATGGCGATGCTCCGATCAGCGCTATTCATTGTGCCGAGGATATGGAGGTTGGGAGGCAGGAAGAGCCGTGAACCGAAGGGCTCGCCGAACTCGTGCGCGAGCTCGATGCTTCGTTCTGGTTCCGACGGTTCCAAGAGGTAGATGGCTTCTCCTAACACGGTAGCGAGATCAGCGCGGTTGATTTCGTCGATGTGTAGGAGATAGTCCTGCCCCGTGTTCAACGCAGCTTCGGCCGCACGCATCAGCGCGCCCTTTTGCGGTTCGAACCGCATGCCGAGATCGGTCGATGTCGTGGTTGGCGCGAGCCCGCCCACGAACGATTCATAGGTTTGACTTGGATGGAACTGGATGGAAGTTCCATTGCCTCCGTAGTGCTCGCGCAGCAGCTCTCCCGCCATACGCGTCTTTCCGGTTCCCGGCGGGCCCTGAAGGATAACGAAGCGGTTCGCTTGGAGGTGTCCTGTCACTTCCTCCTTCGTGACGGTCGGCATCAGCTCGGCGAGATATTCTGCCTCGAAGGCATCTGAGCGCTTTCGGGCTGCTGTGAGGGGTTGGATTCCCCGTTCCTTGAAGAAGAAATCGAGCGTTACTTCGGATATGGTGCGCAGTTCCTCCCTTTCGAGGCCCGTCGGGTCGACCAAGAGGTAGATGACGTCCCCGTACTTTTGCAGCGCATTGGAGTACTGTTCCAGACCGCCCCTGATGCTGTCGGGAACGCGAACATCGAGCCGTGTCGGTTCGTGTTTTGCCCAAGCGATCTGACGGCCATGTCGGCGATTCAGCCATGAAGCGATTGCGCGAGCGCGCCGGGCGTGTCCCGGACGCCCAAGGATCTGCTCATCGGGGCTCAAGCCGTGCGTGCCCACGACAAGAGAAATCAGCGCGGGCCCCTCCACTGCTGGGAAGAGGACCCAGCTCATGCCGCCGTAGGTACCGGAGCCGGGGTTGCTCGCGTTCAGCAGGGCCGCATATGGGGCTCCCAAGTCTCCTTGAGGTGCGCGCCGTGTAACTTGCTGGGTAGCGGATGCGGGGTATCGGCCGCCGTTCCCACCAAACAAGGATGACAGTGCGGACTCAGCTTCCGCAGGCCAGTCGCTGTCGTAGGGTTTGCCTATTACTTCAAGTAGCTTGTCCATAGCGCCGGGGGCGATGGTACGTACATGCTCCGCCTTTGTCTTCCTACAGGCCCAGGGCCTGTTCGATGCTTTCTACGGTGGTGTCGGCCTGGGTGCGCTGGGCTTCGTACTGGGAGAGGGCGGTGTCGAGGTCTTTGAGGCCGTTGCCGGTGAGGATGGCGACGGCGCGGCCGCCTTCGGTGCGGCTTTCGCGGTGACGCTTGAGGAGGCCGGCGACGCCGGCGGCGCTGGCGGGTTCGACGAACAGTCCTTCGTTGCGCGCGAGCAGCCGGTAGGCTTCGAGGATTTCTTCGTCGGTGACTGCTTCGATGGCGCCGTGGCTTTCGTCGCGGGCGGCGATGGCGGTGTCCCAGCTTGCGGGGTTGCCGATGCGGATGGCGGTGGCGACGGTGTCGGGGGTTTCGACGATTTCGCCGTGGACGAGGGGTGCGGCGCCCGCGGCCTGGAATCCGAGCATGCGGGGGTGGAGGGTTGCGAGTTCGCGCTCGGCGCACTCGGTGAAGCCTTTCCAGTAGGCGGTGATGTTGCCGGCGTTGCCGACGGGGATGGCGAGGAAGTCGGGGGCGTCGCCCAGGTCGTGGACGATTTCGTAGGCGGCGGTTTTTTGGCCGGCGATGCGGTTGGGGTTGACGGAGTTGACGAGGGAGATGGGGTGGCGCTCGGTGAGGTCGCGGGCGGCGTTGAGGGCTTCGTCGAAGTTGCCGTCGACTTCGACGATCTTGCAGCCGAAGGCGACGGCCTGGGCGAGTTTGCCGATGGCGACGCGTCCGCCGGGGACGAGGACGTGGCAGTCGAGGCCGGCGCGGGCGGCATAGGCGGCGGCGCTGGCGCTGGTGTTGCCGGTGGAGGCGCACATGATGGCTTTCGAGCCTTCTTCGACGGCGCGGGCGACGGCGACGACCATGCCGCGGTCTTTGAAGGAGCCGGTGGGGTTGCAGCTTTCGAGCTTGAACCAGAGCTCGTCGAGGCCGCATTCGCGCTCGAGGTAGGTCGAACGGACGAGCGGGGTCTCGCCTTCGCCGAGGGTGAGGCGGGGGGTATTCTCGGTGAGCGGCAGGACGGGGCCCCAGCGGTGGAGCACGCCTCGTGTCGTCGTCATGGTTCCTCCGGGGGCCGGAAGGCGTGGAATTTGAGTTCCCGGAGCTCTTGTTCGAGCACCTGGATCTGGCTCCGGCGTTGCTTTTCGATCATCTTGTTGAACTTCTGGAACTCGTCGCGGACGTGGTCGACGATTTCGGCCATTTCGCGGCGCATGGTCGAAACGCGTTCGCCGAGCCCGGCATGCCGCCCTTCGAACAGGGCGACCTGGCCCTGCAGCCGCTCGATGGCGCCGTTGATGTCGCTGTAGGTTTCTTCGAGCTCGGCGATGCGGTGGTCGATGCGGTGGTGCTGGTCGCGCCAGACCTGGATCTCCTGCACGACGGTGTCCCGGCTGGTTTGTTCCTGGGTGGCGGATTCGATGAGTTCTTCGTTGCGTTTGACCATTTCGCCGACGAGCTGGAGGCGTTCGAAGACGACCTGGATGCGCTCGTCTTCGTAGTTGCGCCATTCTTCGCGGAGGCGCTGCTCCATATCGCGGGTGACTTCGAGATGCCGGTCGAGGCGCAGGCCGAACTGTTCGACGGAGGCTTCGACTTCGCGCTGGCGCTCCATGACCGTCTGCATCGTCTGGCTGACCTGTGACACCTGGGTCTGGGTCTGTGCGAGGTCGGAGGCGACTAGGCTGACCTGGTCGGCGGTCTGGTTCAGCTTGTGGAAGATTTCGCCGAGTTCCTGGCGCTCGTAGTCCACTTCGGACTGGAGGCGCTGGAAGGCGCGGTCGGCTTCCGTGCGGTTCGTCTCCACGCGCTGGCGGACGTCTTCGGCCTCTTCTTCGATGTTCGAGATCTTCTCGGGCACACCCTTGAGCGGTGCGAGGCGCGGGTCGACCTCGCGGACCTTGCGGTCCGTTTCCTTGAGCTCTTCGGAAAGGCTCAGGATCTGGCGATGGAGCTGGTCGATCTGGCCGGCCGATTCAACCTGGCGTGTGTTGACGTTCCGGACCTGTTCTTCGACCCAGTCGACGAGGTCGTCGAAGGTACCGCCGCTCTGTTCCTGCGACACGGTCACTCCTCCACGGGGAGCGATTGCTGTATCTCGAACACGACGTCGAGCTCGCGAAGCGTTTGGAGCGCGTCGTCGTAGGCGTTTCGCCGGGTGGTATGGGTCATGATGACGAGTTCGGCGGTGCCTTCGCCAGCGGTGGTCTCCCGCTGCATCACAGCGGCGATGCTCACGTCGTGGTCGCCGAGGACGTGAGCGATCTTGGCAAGGACACCGGGGGCGTCGCGGACGTGAAGGCGCAGATAGTAGCGGTCTTCGTGATTATCCAGCCCGACAACGGGGACGCCCTGTCCCGGCTGCCAGTATTTGCGCTCGCGGCTGCCGGTGGCGACGGAGTGTGCCAGGTCGATGAGGTCGGCGATGACGGCGCTGGTGGTGGGGTCGGCGCCGGCGCCGGCGCCATGGAACATGACGGTACCGGTAAGGTCGCCTTCCACCTGGACGGCGTTGTAGACGCCGTCGACCTTGGCGAGCGGCGCCGCCTGCGGGACGAGGGCGGGCGTGACGCGGGTGATGATGCCGTCCGGGGTGCGGTGTGCCGAGGCGATGAGCTTGATGACGTAGCCAAGCTCATCGGCGTAGGCGAAGTCACGGGGGTCGAGTGTGGTGATGCCGGCGCGGTAGACGAGGTCGGGGGTCACTCGCGTCTGGAATCCGAGGGTGGCCATGATAGCGAGCTTGTAGGCGGCGTCGTAGCCTTCCACATCGCTCGAGGGGTCTGCTTCGGCGTAGCCGAGGTCCTGGGCTTCTTTGAGCGCTTCGTGGTAGCCGGCGCCTTCCTGTGCCATGCGGGTGAGCATGTAGTTGGAGGTGCCGTTGATGATGGCCACGATGGACTGCACTTCGTTTGCGAGGAGGTCGCGCCGCAGGGGGGCGATGAGCGGGATGCCGCCGCCGACGCTGGCTTCGAACATGATGTCGAGCCCGCGGCCGTGGGCGTCCGCCAGCAGCTCAGTGCCGTGCTTCGCGATGAGCTCTTTGTTGGCTGTGACGACGTGTTTTCCCGAGGCGATGGCGCGCTTGATGAAGGCGCCGGCGGGTTCTTCGCCGCCGATGACCTCGACCACGATGTCGATCTCCGGGTCGTCCAGGACGTCGTCCACGTTGTCTGTGAGGACCCCTTCCGGCAGGGTCACGCTGCGGGGCTTCTTGATGTCCCGGACAGCGGCGCGCCGGACGGTCAGCGGTACACCGACCTGCTTTGCGAAGTAGTCGTGCCGCCGGAGCAATGCAGCGGCGACGCCGCCACCGACGGTCCCGACGCCGATCAATCCAACGCCTATCTCAGAGCGTGCCGTTTCGATTTCAGCTACCTCCGGCCTGGCCAGGTGCCTCTTGCGGAGGCACCTGGGCGGTGTCTGGAACGTCCCAATTACGGTACGCCCAGCGTCGCTGTGAGTCACTCAGTGAGCGGCTGATCTCGAGCTCGTCGCTGGTGTCCTCGATGAGTTCGCGGAGCTCTTCATCGGCGAGCTCTTGCTGCACCTCTTCGGTGAACTCACCGTCGGGGTCGATGTCTTCCACGCGGATGACCCACCAGGCGCCCTGGGCTTCGAGGGGCTCGATCAGGTCGCCTTCGTCCGCGTCTTCCAGCGCTTCGCGGATTTCGCCGGGGTACAGGCGCCGGGGTGACGGTTCGAGCAGGCCCTCGTCCTCGCGGGATTCGGGGTCGAGCGACGCTTCGAGCGCCACCTCGCCCATGTCTTCGCCGTCGTCGATGCGTTCGTAGATCGCGGTGGCTTCGTCTTCGTCAACATGGAGCACGGCGCGCAACGTTACCGTCTCGCCGGTCTCGCCGACATCGTCCATGACGTCTTCGAGGAGGAGGCTTTCGGCGAGGCTGGCGCGGGACATGCGGCGGTAGTCGCTTTCGCCCATGCCGGTCTGGCGGACGCGCGAACGGTAGACCTCGTCGAAGGTGTTGTCGTCACCGCCGCGTTCGAGGCCGAGGTCTTCGGCGATATGGTCGAGCACTGCTTCGTCGGACAGGTCATAGCCGCGTTCCCGGGCCATATGGACCATTATGGCTTCCTCTTCGAGGCGCGTGAGCATGGCCGGTTCGCGGAAGCCCTCTGTCAGGTTGGGGTTTTGGACCGCGAACGGTCCGAGGCGGTCCGTGAAATACCCAAGTGAGAAGCTCTGGTCTTCGACGCGGAGGACGACTTCCCGGGGCTTTCCGATGTTCTCGTCGTACCAGCGGTAGCCGATGAGGCCAACGACAACGAGGAGCAGCGCGCCAACGCCGCCGAGGATAGCCCAGCGCGTATATCCTTCACGCCACGAGACACCCGCGACCGTCTGACCGCGTTCCGATTCGGGTTTCGGCCGGTGTTTTGGCTTGCCTGTGGTGCGGTCTCGACGTGGCATGGTGTGCGTGTCCGGTCGGGGATGGGTTATGGGCGGCCAGCGACGAGGTGTGCGGTTGTCCGCACGCCGCTGGCCCGGTGGCAGATGGTGCCGCTATTCGAAGGGGAGGTCGTCGATGTCGGATTCACCGGGCCCTCCGCGTGCCCCGTAACCGCCGCTGCGCGCGGGCGCGGTGTCACCCCAGGGGTCGCCGGCACCGCCGCCATCGCTGCTGCGGCCGCCGAGGAATTGAATGTCGTTGACAATGACCTCGGTGCGCTCGCGCCTGTTGCCGTCGTCGTCTTCCCATTTGCGTATGGAGAGGCGGCCTTCAACGTAGAGCAACTTGCCCTTGGTGATGTACTGGCTGATGCGCTCGGCGCGGTCACCGAAGATGACGATGTTGAACCAGTCGGGTTGTTCTTCCCATTCCCCTGCCTGGTTCCTGCGCCGCTGGTTGACGGCCAAGGTGAAGTCGGTCTTGGCGGTACCGGTCGAGAGGTAGCGCATTTCCGCATCCCGGCCTGTGCGGCCGATCAGCATCACTTTGTTCAGGTTACTCATGGCTGGCCTCCCCTTCGCCGGGTTATTCGGGCCGGGTTTCGGTTGAATCGCTTTCCGTTGCCGGTGCGCTTTCGCTTTCGACGGGTGCTTCGGGTGCTTCGGGTGCTTCGGGTGCTTCGG
>SKSF01000145.1 GCA_007118095.1 Dehalococcoidia bacterium | reverse complement strand
GATGAGGATCTCCCACAGGAAGCCTGCGACCTGGGCGGCGATGCCGGTGATCTCGGTGAAGTCGCTCGAGTGGGGCCATGCCTGGGGGGTCTGCCAGTTTCCGTTGTCGCGGTGGACGGCGTGGACGGTGTTGTCGCCCTCGAGCACGTAGAACGCGAAAGCGTCGCCGGTGCTGGCGTCGATGGCGGCGGCGTGGTGCTTGAAGTGCGGTGGGTCGAAAGCTCCGGCGACCTGTTCATGGCTGCTCCACGTCTGCCCGTTGTCGGTGCTGCTGCGGGCGTAGAGCCATGTGCCCTGTGGGTCGGGGTAGAGGATGAGCGTCTCGCCGCTGGCGTGTGCCAGGTCGACGTCGACGTCGTCGTCGGTGGAGTCGAACCATGCGGGCGTCCAATCCGCGGCGCTGTAGGTGGTGCTGCGCTGCGGCGTGGCCATCCTGACCTCGCTGCCGTAGTTGGCGGCGTAGATGGCGTGTGTGGGCGTGAGCGCGAGCGCGTGGCGGCGGTCGCCTTCGTCTGGTTCTGCCATGTGCTGCCAGTGGTGGCGGCGGCGTCCGTGCTGGTTGTCGAAGAGCGAGAGTGTAAGCGCGGGTTTCCGTGCGGGGCCGCGCATGTGGATCGAGAGTTCGGGCGGCATGGTGTCCACGTGGGGTTGTGTCTCCGGGGGGGCTGTTGTGCAAACACCGTCACCCCCGCCTTGCCGAGCACCCACGGCCTCCCGGCACCACCCGCGACAGGCCCGGTCGCCCATGCAACCGCTCCCGGGCCGACGTACCCTGCACACATGACGCGTTCGATTCGCTTTGGGCTCGAAAAAGGCGCCATCTACCCGGCCGCCGAGGCCGCCGCGCTCCTCTCGTGGCGCCGCCGGCTCGTGCAGCAACCGGGCGCCATTGCGCGCCGCCTTGCCCTTCGGCCCGGCAATACCGTGCTCGAACTCGGGTGCGGGCCCGGCTATTTCAGCCCCGCCATCGCCCGGCGTCTGCGGCGGGGTCACCTGGTGCTCTTCGATATCCAGGCGGAAATGCTGAGGCTGGCCAGGGCCCGCAGCCGCGTCGCCCCGGCCAGCCTCAGCGCCGTCCGAGGCGACGCGCTGCAACTCCCCTTCGCCGCTGCCTCGTTCGATGTGGTGATCCTGGTCGCGGTAATCGGCGAGACAGGCGACCCGGCAGCCTGCCTGCGCGAAACACATCGCGTACTGCGGCCCGGAGGGCGCCTGTCCATCAGCGAAGTCCGCGGCGACGACGACTTTATCCCGCGCGAGGCGCTCCGCGAGACGGCCGCCGCGGCCGGGTTCGAACGCGAACGGGGCTTTGGTCGAAGCTGGAGCTATACGGAAAACTTCCTCGCTCGCGAATCTGCGCCGGTTGGCGGCACACACAGCGTCGATAGGTCCGCGTGAACGCGCTGCCGCAGCGTATGCTTCATACCATCCTGCCCCTGGGGTGATTCATGGCTACAGCCGCCACCGCCACGCCGGAATACCCGGCACGCCTCACCATCGAACCGCACTACGAGGGCCGGAACCGGCTCACCACCTTCTTCCGCATTATCCTGGCCATCCCGCACCTCATCCTTGTCGGCGGCGGACCCATTGCCTTCGGCGCCGGCGGCGGTTCGTTCACGTGGGGCGACAACTCGTGGGGCTTCGAATTCGGTAGTAATGCCGGCCTCATCGGACTCGTTGCTATCGTCTGCGCCATTATCTCGTGGTTCGCCATCCTCTTCACCCGGAACCATCCCCGCGGACTCTGGGACCTCGGCCGCTTCTACCTCCGCTGGCGCGCCCGCGCCGTCGCCTATACCGCGCTCCTCCGCGACAACTACCCGCCGTTCGGCGACACCGACTACCCGGTCGATTTCGAAATCGACGGCCCGCCCGGCGACCGCGACCGGCTCTCCGTCGGGTTGCGCATCATCTTCGCCATCCCCCACCTGATCGTTCTCGCCGTCCTCTCGCTCGCATGGGTGATCGTGACCGTCATCGCCTGGTTCGCCATCCTCTTCACGGGCAACTATCCGCGGGGGCTCTACGACTTCTCCGTCGGCGTCTTCCGCTGGGACATGCGCGTCTGGGCCTACATGCTGCTCCTGCGGGACGAATACCCGCCCTTCTCGTTCGACTAGCCGGTCTGCTGACCCATTTGCATGGACGGGCCCCGCTTCGTACCGTTTCGTCCATTCCATTGCGTTCGCCCGTCGAAACGGAGGCCCCGTGCCCAACGACGCTCCCGCGGCCCACGGCAACGCCCGGGTCGTCCTCGAAACCGAGGGCCTCACGCGGCACTTCGGGCACATCGTCGCCGTCGACCGGCTCGACCTCCGGGTGCACGCGGGCGAAGTGCATGGCTTCCTTGGCCCCAATGGCTCGGGCAAGAGCACGACGGCGGGCATGGTGCTCGGCCTCATCGAACCCACCGCCGGGCAGGTCCGCATCTTCGGGCAGGAACTTCACGGCGCCAGCCGCGAACTGCGCCGCAACATCGGCGCCATCGTCGAAGCGCCCGCGTTCTACCCGTACCTCTCCGGCCGCGACAACCTGAAGGCGCTGGCGATGGCATGGGGCGGCGTCAGCGAAGGACGCATCGATGAGCTCCTCGAACAGGTGGGGCTCACCGAACGCGCCGGCAGCGCTTTCAAGACCTATTCCATGGGCATGAAGCAGCGCCTGGGCATCGCATCCACGCTGCTCACCGACCCGGCGCTCGTCATCCTGGACGAACCGACGAACGGCCTCGACCCCGCCGGCCAGCGCGAAGTCCGCGAGCTCATCCCCCGGCTTGCCGCGGAAGGCCGCGGAGTGCTCCTCGCGAGCCACTTGCTCTACGAAGTCCAGCAGGTCTGCGACCGCGTCACCATCATCCAGCGCGGCAAAGTGCTCGAAAGCGGCACCGTCACCGGCCTGCTCGAGCGCGGCAGCTTCATCGAAGTGGCAGTGGACGACCTGACTACGGCAACAAACATCCTCGAAGCGCTGTCCTTCGTCGAAAGCGTCACCCGCGAAAACGGCCGGCTCGCCGTGGCCGCCCCGGCCGACTCCGGCGCCGCCATCAACAGGGCACTCGCCGAGCAGGGCATCTTCGCCTCCACCATCGTCCCGCACATGAACACGCTCGAAGATGTCTTCCTCGACGTCACCGAGCATGAAGACGGCGACACCCAACGAACGGCGGAGGCGTCCTGATGGGTGGCCTGCTCGCGAGCGAAATCTTCCGGCTGCGCAAGCGGCTCATGCCGTACGTATTGCTCGGGCTGCTGCTCGCGATCGTGGGCCTGCTCTACCTGCTCCTGTGGCTCGTCGTGCAGGTCGAAGCCGAGGAAGGGACCGGCGCGAGCGAGCTCGAAGCGGTCATCTCCCTGTCGAACGTGCTCGGCGACGGGATGGACCTCGCCTATTCGGTCGCGGGCGTCATGGCCATCATCCCGGCCGCCACGCTCGTTTCCAGCGAATACGCCTGGGGCACCATCCGCACCCTGCTCCCCCGCAGCGCCGGCCGCGACGCCTTCATGGGCGCCAAGGCGATCGTCACCATCGGCTTCACGCTGGCCGTCGCGATCACCGGGTTCGTCGGCGCCCTCATCGCCTCTTGGATCGTAAGCACCATGGGCGACTTCAGTCGCGACCTGCCGTCGGACTTCGCCGCCGAAGCCGTCCTCGCGATCCTGCGGACCACGCTCGCGATGCTCCCCTACGCCACCTTCGCCTTCATGATCGCGCTGCTTTCGCGCTCTACCGCCGCAGGCATCGGCGTCGGCCTGGCGATGTACTTCCTCGACGACACAATCACGCTCCTGCTCGGTACCGCCGGGGATACCGGCGAGACACTGTCCGAATTCCTCATCGACGCGAACGTCAGCGCGCTCATGGCCGCCAACCACGTCGAACCGCCGGGCGACCACTTCAGCGCGTGGCGTGGCGCCGCGGTGCTGGTCTTCTATTCCGCCGCGTTCCTGGCCGTCTCCATCTGGCGATTCCGCACCCGGGACGTGCACGTGAATTAAGGGCTGTGGCTCGCTTGCTGCAGCGCCGCTTGAACCCGACAAAAGCCGCTGCATTTGGATGCACTGCCTCATCTGCCCTGGCAAGCGACGCTTTCCGCGCCCGCGGGATCGCCGCCTTTTGACGCCGCAACCGGGACACATCGGCCCTCCCGTAACGCAGCCGCGTGTCGCTACTGTGTGAAGAGATAGAAGAAAGCGAGTAGCGCCATGCCACGCAAACGGATGGTTTTGACTGCGATTAGCACGGTTATGATCCTCGTGCTCGCCGCCTGCGGAAATGGAAACGGGATCCCGTCTGGTTTCGACGAACTCTACAGTGAGCGCGAGGGTGACCTGCACATAACTGCCTACTCTGGCTCCGCTTCAGTCGAGGACGCGTTTGACGACTTCAGCGCCTGGGCCGAAGGTGAGGGCTGGGAGTCCACCGGGGATTACGGCTTCGCCGGGTATGCTGGCCGTGTCTTCGAACAGGATGATGAACTTCTCGTCCTGAACGTCATTGACGCAGGCGCCATGACCTCCGTCAGCGTGATCACGGGACCCCGGGATGCCGACGAAATGCCGGGCGCCGGCAATGGTAATGGCGTTCCCGAGCCGACCCCGGACCAGGAGGTCGAAGGGCGCGACCCGGATCTGCCCCTCTATCCGGGCGCGATCCGCGTCTCCTACTTCGAGGTGGGCGACGATTCGGCCATCGTCAGCTATGTGGTCGACGCCCCGCTCGATGACGTCGTGGCGTTCTACCAGCAAGAGTTTGCTGATTGGGACGACGTCAATGCGTGGGAAGGCGCACACGGCGACGGGCAGTTCACATTCGAAAACCTGGAGGACGACGCCGGGTTCATCATGACGCTCGATTCGGAAAACGACGACACCACAACCGTCGATATCATCGCCAACATGCCCCTCTTTGACTGACCTCGACCCGGACCGCATACAGCGTTAATGAGGGCGGGCCCCACCCCTACGAGGGGCCCACCCGGCATGCTACCGTATCCCCGTGGCCACACTTGCATATCTGCGCGAACAACTCTCCGTCGTCGCCAGTGACACTGTGCGACGCGTTATGGCGCTGCGCCGCGACAGCAGCCTGCCGCAGGACCGGCAGTGCAGCCGCGACAACCTGCTCGCCTACACCGCGCTGCGCGAACACGACATCTACGAGCTGCAGATGGCGCTGAGCGAACACGGCCTTTCCTCGCTCGGCCGGCTCGAAGGCCACGTTCTGTACACCATCCGGCAGGTGCTCGCCCGCCTCGATGGTCCCGCGCCACCCCACGAACTCTACGAGCCCACCCCGGCCGAGGCGACCGAACTGCTCGCCAGCCGCACAGCGCGGCTCCTCGGCGAACCGCGATCCGGCCGCCCCACCCGCATCATGGTCACGCTCGACCCGAACATGGCGGATAACCCGGGGCTCTTCGAATCGCTACTCGAAGGCGGCATGGACCTGGTCCGCATCAACATGGCCCAGGGAGATGAAGAAGGCTGGAAAGGCCTCATCTCCGCTATCCGCGCGGCAGAAGACCGGCTCATAACCGAAGGCAAATACCGCGGCGAACGCTGCCGCATCTCCATGGACCTGCCGGGACCCAAGCTCCGCACCGGCGCCCTCCCCGCATGGGCCGAACAGCCCGAAACCGCCATCCGTGTGGGCCAGGGCGACCGCCTGCTCCTCTACCGCGACCCCGAAGTGATAGGCCATGGACCCGGCGAAGACCACCCCCCGGGCATCGCGTGCGCCGCGCCCGGCGCGCTCGAAAACGTCGAGGTGGGCCACCGGGTCTTCTTCAACGACGGAAAGATCCACGCGCGCGTTGAAGAGTCCACGCCGGAGGCGCTGGAGCTCAAAGTCATCCACCCCGGCGACCGGACCGCCCGCCTTCGCGGCGGCAAGGGGCTCAACTTCCCCGATAGCTCGCTCGAGCTCGCCGCGCTCTCGGCGCACGACCGGGCCGTGCTCCCGTTCGCCATCGAACACGCCGACGCAGCCGCGCTCTCCTTCGTCTACGACGCCGACGACATCACCGAGCTCGGCAGACTGGCCCGCGAACACGGCAAGCCCGATTTTCCGCTCATCGCCAAGGTCGAGACGCGCGAATCGGTCACCAACCTGGCGCGCATCCTGCTCGCCGGGCTCCACCTCCCGAGCTTCGGCGTGATGATCGCCCGCGGCGACCTGGCTGTCGACGTCGGCTTCGAACAGATGGCCCGCATCCAGGAGGACATCCTCTGCCTTTGCGAAGCGGCACATACGCCCGCCATCTGGGCCACCCAGGTGCTGGACACCATGGCAAAAAGCGGCCTGCCCGCGCGCGCCGAGATCACCGACGCGGCCATGGGCCAGCGCGCCGAGTGCGTCATGCTGAACAAGGGCCGCCATCTCGACGAAGCGGTCGGCATCCTCGACACCCTTCTCCGGGCGCAGGCGCGCCAGCGCATCAAGAAACGCGAAATCTTCCGCGAGTTCACCCCGCAGGACGGCGTCTTTCCCGTGACGCCGCCCTGAGCACGGCGCGCTACCTCCCCTTGTAGACCGGCTCGCGCTTCTCTACCCAGCTCCGGACGCCTTCCATGTGGTCCTCCGACTCCCACAGCACGTCCGAAAGCGACATCGAGTACTCGTCCAGCGTGCGCCAGTCGACGTCGAAGCCCTTCTTCACGACCCGCTTGATGGCGCGCTGCGCCAGCGGCGGCCCGCTCGCCAGCCGCCGTGCGAAGGCGTACGTGTCCTCCATCAGCCGCTCGCCCGGCACCACCTTCGACACGAGCCCGATCCGCTCCGCCTCCTGCGCATCCACCAGGTCGCCCGAGAGCAGCAGCTCGTATGCCTTCGACAGTCCCACGATGTGCTTCAACAGGTACGTGCCGCCGGTGCTGCCGACCACGCCGCGCCGCACGAAATACGACCCGAACTTCGCCTGCTCCGACGCATAGCGGATGTCGCACATGATCGCCAGGTCCATCCCCATGCCAACAGCCGCGCCGTTCACTGCCGCAATCGTCGGCTTGTCGAAGGAGAAAAAGCCCTCGACCGCGTCCTGGATACCCGAACCCTTAATGCGGTTCAGCCGGCGGTTCAACCGTGCCTGCTCGCGATCCTCGGCCAGGAAGATACCCTGGAAGTCGTCGCCCGCGCAGAACCCGCGCCCCGCGCCGGTCAGCACCAGGCACCGCACCGCGTCGTCCCCATCCGCCTCGTCCAGTGCCGCCCGAAGGTCGCGGTAGGTCTCGTAGCGCACCGCATTCATGCGGTCGGGCCGGTTAATCGTGATCGTCGCGACCCCGTGGTCATCGACGTCGTACAGGATGTCCTCGTAACTCATCGCACACTCCCGGTCGTCGTCATCTGCGGGCACGCGCCCGCCGGTGCGCCAGTGTGTGCGGAAGGAGCTTCGCTTGTCGAGGCTCGGATTGTGGCAGCCGCATAGCGTTCATCGCCACGGCGGGCTAATGCGGAGCACCTGCGCGGCCATCGGGAGGATGGGTGCGAGGATGATCGCCGCGGCCCCCGCGTATCGTTGCGCGTCCTCCGTGATCTCGAGGAAGGGCGACCACGGCATGATCGCCGACCAGATCGTGAACGACCCCAGCGAGAACACCAGCAACCACCCCAGCGCCCACCGGTTGACGCGCTGCCCGGTTGCCTCCTTTCTCTTCCAGGCATAGAAGAAAACGACGATGGCGGTGAACACGAGGAAGATGCCAAAGAGGATCCAGCGGCCAACGACCGATTCCGGCTGAACGATCGCCAGCACGGCCACGTATGTCCCCACCGTCTCCGTTGGGAAGTAAGCCGCGATCGAAGAAATCGCCTTCGCCAGGTCCGGTCCCGTGGCGCCCACAGCACCCGCATGTGACCTGGCCTCGCTTGCCCGGTTGGCCATTGAAGAGATGCTCATATGCGTGCCCCATCCATGTTCGAACGTGGTCACTCGCCGCACTCGGGTGAACAGTAGCATGCACGATCAACGCCCGTGACGGGGGCATAGAGCTGAGCTGACCAGACCAGGGCTGCCTGTTCCCACAGCCGCGGTCTTGTACCATCAGGGCGAGGAGTTGTTATGGCCACCGCCACGAACCCATCCAACGCAAGGGACGAAGCGCTCGCCTTTTTCCGGGAGTCCGAACTCCCCGCGGGGTGGTCGTGGGTCAATGACCTGTCGCCTCTGAACCTGCGGTTGTTCGCCGTCGAGCTCGCTGACGCGATCAAGGAATCGGTCATCACCGGCGACGAGAGCCACCTGCTCGAACTCCTCGCCGATTGGAAGGCCACCGCCGAGCTGGACGCGGCGCCGGACGTCCTGGAAGAGGTCCGGCGGCCCAAGGAATCCGAGCGGAGGCCGCTGTCCGACTTCCTCAACGCCTGATGCCTTACTGACCGTCGGACTGTTACGGGTGCGGCCCAATGTACTCGACATTCACCTCGCCACGCTCATCGTCGATGGTGTACTGAAGGCGGTATGACCGGTCGATGTCGAACTGCCACACGTCCCTGTGGCTTCCCTTCAATTGCTTGAGATCCCGACTGTCCCGCCTTTTGCGAGGCGTGTGCTGCAGGTGATCGCGAAGAAACGCGATGACTCGCTCACGCTGTGCGCTTCTCGGAAGCCGCTCGATAGCGCGCCACGGCCACGCGAAAGCTCCACCTGCTTGCACGGTTTGAGTTGCCCGTCCGGTGAACTGTGCGAGCAGTTCGTCGGCCATCCGGGAAGTGTCCATCCGCACACACCTCCCCTCATCCCCGCCACGGCCGCCAGCGTGCCAGCACGACCACCGCCCCGAGTAACAGCACACCCGCCACCATCAGCACCAGCGCACCAACCACCGGGTCCGGCACGCGTTGCATCGTGAGCGACACAAACCCCACGAAGAGCAGCCCGACGCCAAAGACGATATAGGCAAATGACGCGCGCGCGATGCTGAGCACGATCAGCGCGATGCCCGCAAGGAACGGGACACCTTCGAATACGAGTGGGAGCCCCGGGTCAACACCGACCAGGAAGCTGCCCGCCGCCAGCGCGAAGCCGCCGAGCAGCCGCGCCGTGACGCGGGGGAACAATATCCCCGGCTCCGTAAGTGCCACCCAGGCAGCCGCGAGGATCGTCAGCACACCGGCAACTGCCGCCGGCCCTTCGTGACCCGTCCGCACGCCAACTGCGATTGAAAGGAACCCCAGCGCCGCTCCGAGCGCGACGAGCTGCGGGTGAGAAGGCAGGATGACCCAGAGGGCAACGGTCACGCCAACCGCCACGGCTGCGGGCATGACAAGACCATCGGCATCGTCCCACCCGGACTCATACGTCAACACGCCAACACACCCGGTAATGAGCGCGGCACCCAGAACCCATGCAAGCGATCCGCCGCGCTGCATCCCCGGCTCGTCCATTTGCTGCAGGAACCATCCGAGCCCGAGCGCAGCGGCGCCCGGGATGCCCGTCACCGCGATCCGTGCCCAGGCCGCCAGGTCCGGCCACACAAGTGCCATGAGCACGAACGCCCCGACGCCAACGACGGCGAGGCCCACATAGATGAGCGCCTCGTAGACGCCGGGCCGGGCGGCACCGCCCGGCCCCACATGGCCAGCTTCGTATGCCCGGATGCGCTCCGCGGTCGCATCATCGATGACCCCGGCTTCGCGCCATCGCCGGAGCAGGTCATCCACATCGGGCAACGAGTTCGGCCCTACCGGAACTCCGGCAGCACCTTGTCAGCGAACAACTGGGCCGGCTCGCGGGTGTCGCGGCCGAAGAATTCCATCAGGAACATCGTGCAGCCCAGGTCGATGTGCTTCTGGATCTGCTCCTTCACCCG
>SKSF01000222.1 GCA_007118095.1 Dehalococcoidia bacterium | reverse complement strand
GCGGCAACGTGGTCGGTCACGTACTTCGCGAAGCTCGTATAGACGCCGAGGAGCTCGATGTCAGTGATATCGATGCCGGTCTCTTCGCGGACTTCGCGGCGGGCGGCGGCAGACAGGATTTCCCCCCGGCCAACGATGCCCCCGGGAAAGAACCAGCCTTCGCGATAGGTGTGTCGGACGAGGAGGACATAGTTATCCCGCAGGACGACGACCCGGACGCCGATAACGACGGGACGACGAAGCCACCACCAGACGGAGACGAGGCGATAGCTCAGGCGAGGGCCGAGGATGTGGGCTACGCGGTCGGTGAGTCTCATGGACCGCCAGGCCCGTGGCAGACGGTGCGCAGGCGGCACGCTGTGCACCGGGGCTGACGCTTGCGGCAGAGATGTTTGGCGTGAAGGACGATGAGCGCACGATACTTCGACCAGCTTTGGACATCGCGTGCGAGGTTGCGGGTGAAGTAGCGCTGCCAGTCGTCATAGCTCGCTGACGGCCCAGGGCCCAGGCCAAGACGCGAGAAGATGCGCACGGCGTACGCATCGACGGCGAAGGCAGGCTGATGAGCGGCGTACAGGATGATGGCGTCGGCAGTCTCGGGGCCGATGCCCCATGTTGCCAGCAGAGCTGCGCGCAGCTCATCAGCGGGCTGCCCGAGCAGTGCTTCGAGGGACCCGCAGCGTTCGACGAGGTCGAGGAAGGCGCGGAGCTTGCGAGCCTTCTGGCGGAACTGGCCACTGGAACGAACCAGGTCTTCGAGCTCCGTGGCCGAGCACGCGGCCATGGCGGCATGTTCGAGCTTGCCAGCGCGGCGCAAGGTTTCGAGCGCGCGCTCAACGTTCGTCCATGAGGCGTTCTGGACCAGGATGGCGCCCACGCAGACTTCGAAGGGGTCAGTACCAGGCCACCAGTGCCAGCCGCGCCAGGTGTGCATAATGTCGAGTTCGTCGAAGACGCGGCTGAGCACACCGGGGGTGTCCGCCGGCAGTGACGCGGATACTTCGTCGCGTCTGTTCACTGTTTCGGTTGTTGCTGGCCCGGCTGTTCTTCGAAGCGGCCTTCGAGCCATCCGAGAAACACAGACAGGGCGATCCCGGCGACGGCAGAAATCCCGATGCCGAGCAACACTTCATCCGTATTGAAGCGGATGAACAGATAGATGACGAAGGCGATCACAAACCCGACGAGAAAATAGAGTGCCTGCCGGCGGAAGAAGTGCCACATGCTGCGACTATGAGCCCGCGAAGGTGTACGTGTAAAGGAGATGAAGTAAGTTTCAACGTGGTGCGATGACCAGGCGGTGCTGGAGATCGGCCAGTTCATCGATGATGTGGCGATAGCGGCTGTAGACGGTCTGTGTGGCTCGAGTGGCTGCTTCGGCGTCCTGGCTGGAGAACGCACCCGACGCGATCAGTGCTTCGAATTCCTCGCGGTCTTCTTCGAGCAAGACGCCATCTTCGAGCACCCACCAGTCGAGGGCGAGGTCGCGATAGGCGATTTCGTGGCTGGTAATGCGAACGGCGGTAACGGCATCAAAACGGTGCGCTATCAAGCGGCCGTCGGCGCCGATGAAGCGGTAGGCATTGTATGGCCGGTTGTGCCAGAAGAAGCCGTATGAGCGCGTCCCTGCGGGGATGGGAACAGGCGTATTAAAGGCGGACGGGCGCTCAACCCGAAAGAGGACAAGCGCGAAGTCGCGGCTGCAGGCGATGAGCTCGCACGTGAAGGTGGAGACGGCGCCGCCAGGCTTGAATTTGCGCTCTGTGACGCGGGTGCCGGGGGGAAAACGCTGAACGCGGGGAGTATCCTTGCGGGGCATAGCACCACCAAGGGTAAAGGAGGACGGCATGGCCGACCTTGATTTCACGAACATCGTCTACGAAAAGCGGGACGCGATCGCAATCGTGCGGATCAACCGGGAGGGCAGCCTGAACGCGCTGGACGCGAAGACCTCGAGCGAGATGTACCGGGCGTGGGAAGACTTTCGCGACGATGACAATCTGCGGGTGGCGATCCTGACGGGGACGGGGACGAAGTCGTTCTCGACGGGCATGGACCTGGTGGCGACGGCGCAAGGCGAGAACCAGTTCGAAGGCCGGCCGGTGCCGTTCGGCGGATTCACGAAGCGGATGCCAATCTACAAGCCGATCATCGCGGCTATCAACGGATTCTGCCTCGCAGGTGGTATGGAGCTTGCGCTGGCGTGCGACATCCGCATTTGCACGCCGGAGGCGCGCTTCGGACTGCCGGAGGTACGCTGGGCGATCATGCCGGGCGCGGGTGGCACCCAGCGAATGCCGCGGGCGATCCCGCAGGCGTGGGCGAACTACCTGGTGCTGACTGGCGAGCAGATCGATGCGGAGACGGCGCAATCGATCGGGCTTGTATCGCACATCGTGCCGCAGGAGGAGCTGATGGATAAGGCACTCCAGATTGCCGGGGTGATCTGTGAGCGGGGGCCACTGGCCGTGAGTGCCGCGAAGGAGGCAATCGTGCGTGGTGCTGATATGCCACTGGAGCACGGGCTCGCTTACGAAGATGTGCTGCTCGGGAGGCTCTTCGGAACCGAGGACGCCAAGGAGGGTCCGCGGGCATTCGCCGAGAAGCGCAAGCCTGAATACAAGGGACGATAGGCACAGGCGGGACGGGGCGGTCGCGCGGCACCGCGCCGTTCAACGCCGCCGGGCGTGGCGCCCCAGGTTGTCCGCGATAGTGGCGAGCAGTTCGTCGGGGTTGAACGGCTTGGGGACGAAGGTGACCGTCCTGTGACGCGCGGCGAACGCAGCAGGGTCGTCCGGGGAGTAGCCGGAAACGAGGATAATGGGGAGTTCCGAGCCCTGGTCGATGAATGACGTAGCGAAGGAAAGCCCCGATTCGCCGGGCATGACAATATCAACGACCGCGAGGTCAAGGTGGGTTTGGGCGATGATGGCGCGCGCGGCGCTCGCGTTGTTCGCGGGACAGGTGCGGTATCCCTGCGACTCGAGGAGCCGGCAGAGCATGAGGCGCACGGCATCATCGTCATCGACGACGAGAATGGTAGAGGTCAATGGTGCCTCCGGCGCCGGGCCAGCGTGGATTGCGACAGTGTGGTTTCATACTGGGACAGATTCGACCAACGGAGGATAGGAGAAGACCCGCACCGCCACCATTCGGCAGGCGTATTTTGGACGGCGTGCGAGAACCTTCGGTTGACGGCATTTTGCCGAACGTATGCACCAGGCTCTAAGATCGAGAGAGTGCTGCGACCAGGAGTCACAATGCGATTCGTCATTACAGTTATCCTTGCCGCCCTTCTATTGCTGTTCGTGTACATCGTGATCGGCGCGATTGTGGACGGCTATTTCGGCGGGAACATGATCCCGGATCGCTTTGTCCCGGATGCGTGGTCGGCACCGAACACCTGGGAGCAATGGCGGGACATTATCATCGTCTTTGCGGGCCTCTGGTTCGCGCTGGCGTTCTTCCTCACGTGCGTGCTCCTGATTGCGCTGATCATCCTGGTGTTCACCATCCGGGGTTTGGTGGTGAACAACGTTGGTCCGGCTGTTGATTCGTTGAAGGAAGGCCTGGACAACGTGAAGGGGACGAGCGAGTTCGTAGGCGAAACGGCGGTCGCGCCAATCGTGCGGGTGTATTCTGTTGTCCGTGGAGTGCGGAGTGGTGTTTCGGCAGTTACGAACCTCCCTGACCGTATCCGCGGCCGGCAAAAGAAGAAGAGCTGAGATGACTGAGCCACGCGACGATAAGGTTGATCCTGGTCCGCTGGCGGAAGCGGCGGGCGCCGGGAAGGAACGGCCGGGGCCACGCGAGATGATCGAGGCGGTGCTGGGCGGGATTGGTGACACGTTCAAGGATATGCTCCACGCGGGACAGGAAGAGGCGCAACGGGCGCACCGGGAAGCCTGGCACCGGTACGATGACCTGACCCGCCACCGTCGCGAACTGAAGAAGCGAGAAGAGGAAGGGGAGGAGTAGTCTCCTCCCCTTCCCTCGCCACCTGGCTGTTACTGCTCCTACTTTCAGCGTCGTCAGATTCGCGCAGGCAGACAGCCACCCGGCATAACATCTCCATATCGAATCATTCGAGCACGATTTCCCATGCGCCAGGCGCGGTCACTTCAAGGAAGATGGCGTCGGAGGGAACGACCACACGGCCATCGAAGGGGTCGGTGGTGTTCACGAGCAGGTGGGAGCGGTCGGCCCAGGCATGGACCGCAAAGTGGCGGCCCTCGGCGTTGCCGGTGACGTCTGCGACGTCGGGCGTGCCGGAGATGATGAGCACGTCATCGCCGTGGCCGGCATAGGAACCGGGAGCCTCGATTTCGTCAGCAGCATTTAGCGGCAAGATCTCGATGCGCCAGGCGCCAGTGGCCGAGATTTCAAGGCGCGTCGTTTCATCGCGGTCGCGGAAGTCGAGCGGGACGAGGCCCTCATACAGGTCGGTGGTGTTGACGAAGAGGCCGGTGCTACCACCGTCGGCGTCGTGTCCCTGGACGGCGAAGTGGCGGCTTTCGGCGTTGCCTTCAATCCGCATGAGGCGGGGTTCGCCCGCATCGATATCGACAACATCGGGCCCGCTGCCCTCATGGATGATGGGCTCGGGTTCCGGCGTGGCGGTCGGTTCGGGAGTGGGGCTCGGCGTCGGGGTTGGTTCCGGGGTAGCTGTGGGTTCGGGCGTCGCGGTAGGGCGGGGAGTTGGTGTGTCGGGGGGCTCGAGTGTTGCGGTGGGATCCTGCCCGGGCGTTGGCTCTATGTCATCCGCCACGGTGGGTTCGCCGACACCGGCGGCCGGGGGAGCGTCGTCCTCTTCGCCGATGGCTGCGCTCACGGCAGCGACCACCAGGATTACGACGACGCCGATGACGGGCCCTTTGACCCACCAGCTTGCCTGCCAGAAGCGAGCCCAGGGGCCAAGCTCTTCTGCCGGGGGATCGAGTTCGCCGTCGGAGTCGAAGGGTGCGTTCGGGTCGTTTGTCATGGGTTGCTCCGTGGTTGCGTGGTGAACTGCCCACGCTAGACGGTGCGCACGTCGACAGGGAGGCGTCGCACGACAGACCCTGTCGCATGCTTCGAATTTCCACTGGTTTATGACGCGAATGTCACAACCGTGGTACGCAGCCGATGCAAAGTGAGGCCCGCTATCCGATGCAGGGATAGCGGGCCGATGGTCCCGTTACTGCGGTCAGGAAGTGGACTGCTCGGGCGAGGGAGCCTCCAGCACCGCTTCGAGTTGCTCCATGGCATACCCAACTACTCGGGCGAGGGTGCGGACATCCGGAGGAGCATCCGAATCCTGTGCAAACTGGTAGAGGTCCTGCTTCGCTTCGCCCAGTTGCCGCTTGAACGCGAGGCGCTCCTCTTCGAGCTGGCTCACAGAGAGCACCACAGGTGCGAGCTGTGACAGCTTGTCCCTAACTTCCTGGTCGCTGTCCGCGCCAAGTCCGTCTTTCACACGATTCTTGAAGTCGCGCGTTGATTCCTTCTCGTCGGCGAGTTCTTTGAGCTCTTTCTCAAGAGATTCGTGGTCTTTGGCACCAAGGCTGGTCTTGACTCGCTTTTCGAATTCCCGGGCTGCTTCCTTCTGCTCTTTGAGTTCCGCAAGCTCCTTCTCAAGCGCTTCATCGTCTTCGTGTGCGACCCCAAGGCTGGTTTTGACTCGCTCTTCGAACTCCCTGGACGCTTCCTTCTGCTCCTTGAGTTCCTCAAGCTCCTCCTTCAAACGGTCCTCATCGTCCGCATCAAAGGCTTCCTTCATCTTCCGCTTGAAGTCGCGGGTCGATTCCTTCTCCTTCCGGAGGTCTTCGAGCCCTTGCTTGAGCTCCTCGTCATTCTTCGCCCGTAGCGCTTCTTTCATGTCCCGCTGGAGGCGGCGGGACTCCGCGGTCTTTTGCTTCTCCTCGAGTAGCTTTTCTTTGACCCGCTCCTCTTTCGTCTTGCCGCCTTCCCCATCGTCGTCATCGTCTTCATCGAGGAGGCCCAGTTCCACGCCCGAGGCAACGGCCCTGATGCCAGCGAAGGCGTCCTGGATCCCGGATTTCGACTCGACGCCGAGCCCGGTTGTGATGGCGGTCACCAGGCTCTGCAGTTCCCCGTCCAGGTCTTTCACGTCGTCTTCAACTTCGTCGATGCGGCCGTCCACGCGGCTCACTTCGGCCCTGCGTTCGTCGATCTCTTCGTCGAGGTCGCTCTTAAGGTCAGCAATCTGCTTTTCGAGACGCTCCACATCCTGTTCGCGCTCCTCGCGCTCGGCTTCGAGTGCGGCCTGTAGCGCGACCAGGTCGTCGTAGCGGGCGAGTTCGATGTGGGTTTCGTTCGGGCCACAACCACCGTTGAGTGCGATGGCGCGAAGATTCCCGTTGTCGGCGTGATAGCAGACTTTGACTGGCGTGGGAGCGTCGCTGTCGGCGTCGGTTGCGGCGGCGGCCGCGACGAAGACGCCGGAGACGATAGCCGCGACGAGGGCAGCTATCCCCAGGGTCGCAACAGCCGGTCGTAATCCGATTACAGATGTATTCACAAGGTTACCCCACCGTCAAAATTTCGGAATCGTTATCCCGAGCGATGGAATATGTGTGTACGCGGTTCTCCGCGTCAAGATGTTGTCCGCACGCGATGCGCACGTGAAATCACGGTGATTCCCGTTGGAAATCATTGCCTGGTGGTGGACGGCGAGGTTGGGCCGAAACGGGGTGGCGCTGGTACGATGGGCAGCGTCCCCGGACGCGTGCGGAGAGGTGCTGGAGTGGTTGATCAGGCACGCCTGGAAAGCGTGTAGGGGCGCAAGTCCCTCGTGGGTTCGAATCCCACCCTCTCCGCCACGGCGAATTCACGGAGCGACACCGCGACCTTCCGCCAATCTCTTCAAGATCGCCTGGTGGGCTCGGCGGGCCAGGGGCTGCCGATACGGCGTCGTTACTCCTGCTCTCGTCTCACCGGCGGGCCTGAGAGGCCATTGAGCGCGAAACCGACGACGGCGAGTGCGACCAGCCCGATGATGCCCTGTACCCACGTCGCCATTGCGGCTGACGCGATGAGGAACGCGAGGGCTGCCCAGAGCAATGCAGTCCCGATGAGCGCGAGCATCGGGTTCTGGTAGTCGAGGTAACGGCCGCTCGCATCCATCCGCATATACGCGCCCGCGAAGAAGAGCACCCAGACTCCCACGGCGAAAGCGACGGGCATCAGCAGATCCATCTGTCTCCCTGGAGCAGCGCGTGGCGGCGCGGCGGTGATTTGCCGTCATTCTTTTTGCACAGCCTGCCGATCGCAAGCGGGCGAGCAAAGGATCGGGGGTGGCAAGGACACCTGGCGGTCAAGCCGTGGCGTCCCGGATAACCAGGAAGGCGAAGAGCGCCGCGGAGAAGAGGGCGAGCGTAACGCCCGCGCGGGTTTGCCAGCTGCCGTGGCCGAAAATTGATGTCGCGGCGCCGATGACAACGATCCCGAGCGGGAAGAGGGCGAGCGCTTCGAGCCATTCGCCGGTGAGGGCGGTCACCGCCGCGCCAAGCAGGATGATGACGCCAAGGAACATGAGGGCCGAGTTGGATGTAAGGGCCCGCGCGGGCGCCGGGCTCGCGTCTGTGTCCTGATCATGGCGCTTGCGGGACATTGATCCATCTTAGCAGCGGGAGCGTCGTGGGCCTGCCTGCTCGTAGTGTGGCACCCGGACGGCCGTCGTCCGATGCTGCACAGCAGTTATTATTCATCGAGGATCGTACGGTTTGGAGGCAATATGGGCTGGGTACTTGCCGGCGTGGCGCTCATCGCGCTGGGCGTCATCTTCCTGTTGGACCAGGCCGGGGCGTGGGATGCGGGGGAGGTTATCTCGCAGTGGTGGCCACTGCTGATTGTCGTCCTGGGGTTGAGCCAGCTCACGAGCAGGCCGCGGCCATGGGCTGGCTCGCTCATCATCGTCGGCGTCGGTGTGATCCTGCTGTTCCATCAGCTCGGACTGTTTCCCGAGGATGCGTGGCGTTATGTATGGCCTTCGCTGCTGATCGCGGCCGGCGCATGGATCCTGCTGATGTACTGGCGGAGCCGACACCCGAGCGTGACGAGTGAGGAGAGCGTAGGAGTGCTCGCGGTGTTCGGGGACGCGAAGGCGGCGAGCAACGCGGCAGCGTTCTCGGACGGATCGGTGACGGCAATTTTCGGGGAAGCCGAGCTGGACCTGAGCGATGCGGGGCTGGCGCCGGGCGGTGGTGATATCGCCGCGACAGCGATATTCGGCGATTCGACAGTGTTTGTGCCGCGGGGGTGGGATGTGAAGTTCGGTGGCCTGCCGCTGCTGGGGGATATCGAGGATAAGCGCGACGGGCAGGAGACGTTGCCGGCCAATGCGCCGCGATTACGGGTCCGCGCGGTGGCGATCCTGGGGGATGTGAAGCTGCGGTGGAAATGAGCGGCTACAAGTGCTTGCGGAACAGGTGCATGACGAGGGCGGGGCGCACTTCGCAGGATTCGAGGCGAGTGTAGCCAGCTTCGGTGTAGAAGCGGGGGAGGAAGCCGTTACCTTCGACGCAATCGAGGTAGATATATGCGACGCCGCGCTGGCAAAGGTGGTCTTCGGCGGCCTCAAGCGCTGCGCGGCCGAGGCCGCGGCGTGAGACCTGTCGGGAGGAAGCCATGGTCGCGAGCCAGCGGTATTCGCCGCCGGGGTCGTGGTCCTGCCAGCGATCCGGGAAGGATGTGCCGAGGGACATGACGACGGCGAGCTGGCCTTTAACGAAGTAGCCGTGGTTCTCGCCGCGTTCGTGACGTTCGCGATAGGTCTCGGCCGGGACAGGGCGCGGCCACTGGCAAATGCCTTTCGCATTGAGCCAGCCGGTGGCTTCGACGACGAGATGGTGGGCCTCGTCGAAGTGTTCCGGGCCGAGCCGGCGAAAGGCTGTGTCGGCGTTCGTGACCAGGTCCACGCCCTGTCCTGCCCGGGACTGCCTCAGTGGCGGAAATGGCGGACGCCGGTGAAGACGAGGACGACGCCGTACTGGTTGCAGCAGTCGATGCCGTCCTGGTCGCGGAGGGAGCCGCCGGGATGGATGATGGCGGAAACGCCGGCCTGGCAGGCGTGTTCGACGGCGTCGCCCCAGGCGAAGGGGAAGAAGGCATCGCTGGCGAGGGCGGCACCGCGAACTTCGTCCCCGGCTTTCTCCATTGCGATGTCAACGCTTTTGACACGGTTGGGCTGGCCGCTACCCATGCCGAGCAGGCGGCCGTCTTTCGCCAGGGTGATGGCGTTACTCTTGACGTGCTTCACCGAGCGCCACGCAAATTCGAGGTCGCGGAGCTGTTCGTCCGTGGGTTTCGCTTCGCTGACCACGGTGAGCTCAACGTCGTCGGGGCCAAGGTCGTCGGCGTCCTGGACGAGCCAGCCACCACCAATCTGCCGGTACGAGCGGCCACCGCGGCGGCGGGGCTGCGCTTCGAGGATGCGGAGGTCCTTTGACTTGCCCTTGAGCGTTTCGAGCCCCTCCGGCGTGTAGCCGGGGGCGACGACGATTTCGTAGAACATCCGCGTCTCGCCATCGTTGGGGCTGCGGAACTCACGGATTTCGCGGGCGAGCGCTTCGTCGACCTGGCGGTTGAAGGTGACGATGCCACCGAAAGCGCTGGTGGCATCGGCCTGCACGGCAAGGCGGTAGGCTTCGCGCATGTCGTCACGGGAGGCGATGCCACAGGGGTTCGTGTGCTTCACGACGAGGCAGGTGGGCTCGGGGAAGTCGTTGACCGCGTTCCAGGCGGCGTCGGCGTCCAGGTAGTTGTTGTAGGACATCTCCTTGCCGTGGTGCTGGACGGCGCTGGCGATGCCGCCCAGGTCGTGTTCGGCGAGGG
>SKSF01000038.1 GCA_007118095.1 Dehalococcoidia bacterium | reverse complement strand
GTGTCTCTCGGTGAGACCCTGATGCGCCCGACGTCGATGATGTATCGCAACCTGATGGCCATGGAGATCGAAGAGAGCCTCCGCGCCTATCCCTTCGACGGGGTGGTCCTGCTTACCGGCTGCGACAAGACCACGCCCGCCGCCCTGATGGGCGCGGCTTCGGTCGACATCCCATCCATACTGGTCACGGGCGGCCCTGCCCTCAATGGCAAGCTCGATGGGTGCGACGCGGGAGCGGGGACCCATGTCTGGCGATTGACGGATGGCGTGCGAGCCGGTCGCATCTCTCCAGACGCACTCAACGCGGCGGAGGCCAGCCTGAATCGGAGCAATGGGCACTGCAACACGATGGGTACGGCCTCGACCATGGCCTGCCTCATCGAAATTATGGGTATGCAACTGCCGGGTTCTGCCGCGATACCGGCCGTGGACTCCGGGCGGCTTGCCACCGCCCAACGCGCAGGACAGCGCATCGTAGACATGGTGCATGAGCCTCTGCGCCCCTCGGATGTGCTCAGCCGAGAGTCCTTCATCAACGCCGTGGTGGCCAATGCCGCTATCGGTGGCTCTACCAATAGCGTTGTCCACCTCTTGGCACTCGCTGGACGCTTGGAAGTGCCGTTCGACTTGAACGACTTCGATGAACTGAGCCGCGAGGTACCGCTCCTTGTTGACCTACTGCCCTCCGGGCAGTTCCTGATGGAAGAGTTCGCCTACGCTGGGGGCGTCCCAGCGTTGGTCAACGAACTTGGCGACTTGCTCCATCGTGAGGTTATGACTGTGACCGGGAGCACGCTGGGCGAGAACTGCGCGAACGCGGTGAGGCTGCCTCCGGACGACGGTCCCTGTGCGATCAGGACCCTGGATGATCCGCTCCAGCCAGCGGGTGGGGCGTTAGCGGTCTTGCGCGGGAACCTCGCGCCGGATGGGGCGGTCATCAAGCGGTCAGCGGCCTCGCCCCATCTCATGCAGCACCGAGGGAGAGCCCTCGTCTTCGACGGGATCGAGGCCTACTACGAGGTGATGGATCGCGATGATCTGGATGTCGATGCTGACACCATCCTGGTGATCCGAGGATGCGGACCCCGGGGCTATCCCGGGATGCCTGAGGTTGGCAACGTGCCCATCCCACGGAAGCTTCTGGCCCAGGGGATCGAAGACGTCGTTCGCATCAGCGACGGCCGCATGAGCGGCACTTCCTACGGCACGGTGGTGTTGCACGTGACCCCGGAGGCTGCGACTGGCGGACCGCTGGCCGTCCTTCGTTCGGGAGATGTCGTCGAACTCGACGTGGCAGCTCGGCAGTTAAACGTCGTGGGCGTCACCAGCGACGAACTTGCCATACGCGATGCGCAGGCGGCGCCGGCAAGGACGGACGCTGGTGGCTACGCCGGTCTGTACGTCGACCACGTCCTGCCCGCGAGTCAGGGCGCCGATTTCGACTTCCTCGTGGGCCGCCGCGGCGATGCCGTGCCGCGCCAGCTGTTCTGACCCCCGTCGCACCCATACCCAAATGTCAAGGTGGCGTCCATCAGTTCGTCCATGAGCGCGGCGACACCAAGGCAACACGTTCGGAGTCCACAATGAAGAGCACAATCTTTGCAGAAGAGTTCCGTCGTACCGGTGTCGTTCTTGTGGTGCGTCTCAGTTCTTCGGCTCACCTGGACCAGGTAGCCCAAGCAGCCTCTGATGCCGGGGTTCGGTTCATGGAGGTCACCAGCAATACCCCCGGAGGGATGGACTGGATCAGGAGCCAGGGCGAACGATCTGATGGGCTCGTGCTCGGCGTCGGCACCGTCACGGACGACGCCACCGCCGATGCGGCCCTCGACGCCGGCGCCGAGTTCCTCGTCGCCCCCCATGTGGATGCTGAAGCGATACGAGCGGCCATAGCTCGGGACGTCGCCTATGTACCTGGTGCACTCACGCCAACAGAGGTGCTGGAGGCGGTGCGCGCCGGTGCTCCGGCAGTGAAACTCTTTCCCCTCACACAGCTGGGAGCGGGATATGTCCGTGACCTTCTAGGGCCGTATCCAGAGGCCCCCCTTGTGCCAATCGGCGGCATCACCGAGGAGAATGCTGCAACGTTCATCGAGGCCGGTGCCGTAGGCGTTGGGGTGGGCGCGGCCTTCGTCAGCGATGCGATCGTTGCCGAAGGGGACTGGGGTCGCATGCGCGATCGATTCGCTGAACTCCTTGAGCGGGTCTCCACCGCGAAGAGCAAGAACATCCGGTAGTCCTGGCGGGGAGGAAGTCCTGAAGTCACCAGCCTGCCTGGTGAGTGAAGCTCCGGGGGCACAGACGTGGTGAAGAGTGATAAGGCACCTGCTTTCCGGATCAATCGACCCGGAGGCCCCTTCGCGGTACTTCAGGCGATCGGTCTTGCCACGATCGGGGTGATGCCCCCCTTTCTCGTCGGCGCATTGGCCGTCAGTTTGCGATCCGATCTGCGATTCGGACGCGGCGCCCTGGGGCTTGCGGTGGCATGGTTCTTCGCTACGACCGCGACCAGCGCATCGCTGTTCGGTAGAGATGTCGAGC
>SKSF01000143.1 GCA_007118095.1 Dehalococcoidia bacterium | reverse complement strand
CAACACCAGCTCTTGCTCCGGCACCATGTGCCGGACAATCACGTCCGTGAAGCCCATCTCCCCCAGATCCCGGAACTTCCCGGCCACCGTCTCGATCGTCCCGCACACCAGCGCATCCGGGTCAAAGCCCCGGTAGCCCTTCGTCGCTTCCTGGATGCGCTCCGCTTCATCCTCCGAACCAGCCACGAAAATGTCCCGGCGGACCGCTACCGCCTTCGGCTCCCGCCCGTGCACCGTGCAGCGCTCCTGGTAGTACGCCAGCGCCTGCTGTGCCGCTGGTGGCGTCAGTGCCGGTGCCGCCAGCCACCCCTCTGCCATACGGGCGGTCCGGTCCATCGCTGGCTCACCCACGGAACCAATCCATATGTCCACCGGCTCCGGTGGCAGCGGATTGACTCGCGCATCCCGGAAGCGGAACCGCCCGTCCGAACTGACCGTCTCCCCCGCCAGTAGCCGCCGGATCGCGTCGAGCGACTCCTCGAATGCCGACGGCCGCGTCTTCCGGCTCGCTCCCATCGCCGCAAACTGCCGCTCGTCATCCCCCAGCGAACACTGGATGATGAACGGCCCCTGCGCGATCGACGCCAGCGTCCCGACCTGCTCCGCGAGCAGCACCGGGTTCCACAACGGGAGCAGGAACAGGCACCCCGAAGGCGCATCGCCCCATTCCGCCAGCATCCGCCCCATTATCGGCACGTTCTGGTAGTAGGGCTGCGGCGTCGCGTGGTGGTCTCCCACAAACAGCGAATCCAGCCCCGCCTCGCGCGCCGCTGCGGCGCGCTCGACCATGTCCCGTGCGCCTTTCCGAACATCGTCCGTCCGGTAGCTGCTCGTGAGTGACGTTCCAACCCGCATGAGGACCCTCCGCCTGGCGAATACGCCCGGACGATACGCCCCGCCCGCATCCTCGGCCACTCCGGAACCGCTACGATGGAGTCACCCCCGCCCCGGAGGCGCCCCCACATGACCAACCCGGTGGTGCAGAAGCTCACCAACCTCACTGTCCTCGACCCGGCTGGCGAAGAAGTCCCCATGGCCAGCCTCTGGCAGGATAGACCCGTCCTCCTCGCGCTCATCCGCCACTTCGGGTGAATGTTCTGCAAGGAACAGGTCGCGCAGTTGCGCGACTACATACCCCGGGTGCATGAGGCAGGCGCCGAGCTCATTGTCATCGGCAACGGCACTGCCGAACAGGCACAATGGTTCGTCGAAGACACCGGCCTCGATGTGCCCCTGTACACGGACCCCTCGCTCCAGGTCTACGACGCCGTCGAAGCTCGTCGCGGCGTGTTGTCATCAATGAACTGGGGCACGATCAGCGCCGCACTCCGCACCTTCCGTCGCGGCTTCCGGCAGAACCGGACGATGGGCGCCGCCTTCCAGCAGGGAGGCGTCTTCGTCATCACCCCCGGCGGGGACATGCCCTATCGCTATGTCAGCGGCCACGCCGGCGACCACCCCGACCCCGCTGAGCCCGTCCGCGCCATCGAACAATTCGCCGCCACTGCACAATCATCCTGACAGGAGAACCGATGCCCCGCTACGACTACCGCTGCGAAGCCTGCGAACTCTCGTTCGAATCCGTCCGCAGCATCAACGACTCCTCCGAACCCGCCGAATGCCCGCAGTGCAGCGGTCACGCGGCACGCCAGTTCTCCCCGCCGCTCGCCACCTACACCACCGGTACAGCCGCCGAACGCCTCCGCAACCCGCCCGGCGGCCTCACCGAACGCGAACGCTGGTCGGCCCCGGGGCACGGCCACGGCCATACGCATACCCACGACGGCTCCACCCATAGCCACTGACAGGCCTCGTGCGGGTAGAATCCCCTCGTCAGAAAGCGATGCGGGGAAAGCGAGGCCACTTATGCCCACAGTCGAGACCGTCCTGGGACCCGTCGAAGCCAGCAAGCTCGGCGCCATCCTCAGTCACGAACATGTCCTCATCTCCATGGGCAACGACGCCCGCAACTACCCGTGGCGCTACGACTGGGATCGCACCCGCAAGAATGCCGTCCACGAAATCTCAGAAGCGAAAGCAGGTGGCATCGGGACCCTCATCGACCTCACCACCCCGGACTTGGGCCGCAACGTCCGCTATGTCCGTGACATCGCCGCCGCCACCGGCATGCACATCGTCGTCGCCACCGGCATCTGGCGCGATGTCCCCCGCTCCTTCTGGGAACGCGACCCCGCCGAGACCGCCAGTATCTTCATCCACGAGATCCAGGAAGGCATCGAAGATTCCGGCATCAAGGCCGGCGCCATCAAAGTTGCCAACGACGCCGAGGGCGTCACGCCCGAAGCCGAGAACGTCCTCCGCGGCGCCGCCCGCGCCTGCAAGGAGACGGGCACGCCCATCAGCACCCACCAGTGGGCGCCAAAAGAAGTCGGTCGGCGCCAGGTCGAAATCTTCCGGGAAGAAGGCGCCCCCATGGACCGCGTCTGCATCGGCCACAGCGCCGACAGCACCGACCCTGACTACCTCGAAGAACTCCTCAACGCCGGCGTCTACCTCTCCATGGACCGCTATCCCGGCGTCCCCCCGCGCCCCGAATGGGATGCCCGCAACCGCACGCTCAAAGAGCTAATCGACCGCGGCTGGGCACACCGCCTCATGGTCGGCCACGACTACGCCCCCATGCCCATCCTCAAAGACCAGCCCGATCCCGAACCCAAACCCACCCGATACCTCTTTCTCCATACCACCGCCCTTCCCGCCCTGCGCGAACAGGGAGTCTCCGAAGACACCATCCACACCATCACCCACGAAACCCCAGCCCACTTCCTCACTGCCCACCGCTAACACCGGCCTCCTTCACTCCCCTCTCCCAAAGCGTTGGGCGAGGGGACACAGGGGCGAGGGTTTGACTCCCAAAGCGATGGGAGAAGGGACACAGGGCTCAGGGGCCGTCACGCTCCAACTGCGCTTCGCTCTGCCTCCACCTCCGCCAGCAAATCATCCGCGCTAACCGTCCCCGGCTCGATCCCTTCGCGCGCCACGCGGTTCGCCACCCGCTGCAAGACCACGTTCGCAGGCGTCGGCACCCCGTAGAGCCGCCCCAGCAGTGCAATCTCCCCGTTCAGGTAATCCGCCTCGATGCTCCGGCTCCCCCGCGCCAGGCTCTGCCACGACGAATTCCCCGCCCGGCCGCTGAAGTCCACAGGGTTCACCTCGATGAGCCCCCGGCGGCGCTCCGCGTAGTCGTCCGGGTCGATCCACGGGATCCCGGCGGCCCGGTAACACGTTTCGGCTTCGCCCCGCGTCGCCTGTGTAATTTCCTTGATGCGCGCCCCGGCGCCGCAGATCGCCTCGATCGCGTTGTTCAGGTTCGAAAGCAGCTTGCTGTACTTCCAGTCCATGATGTTCTCACGCGGCACCGCACTGAATGTCGATCCGTCCAGCGCCGCGCACACTTCTGCCACCACATCGTCGGTCCCCTGCGGGTACCGCCCCGTGTCCAGGATGCCGGTCGCCAGCCGCGAATCCGCCTGCACCACCCCCGGCTCTAGGTGCGTACCCGGGAGCATCACCGCCATCCCGTACACGTTCTCGAACCGCCGCAGGGCCATCCGTTCGTTCACCACGCCATTCTGGCAGCACACCACTGGCACCCCTTCGCCCGCCGCCGCCCGGAGCGCGTCCAGCGCCTCCACCGTGTCCTGGCCCTTCATGGCCATTACCGCAACGTCCCCCTCCCGCCAGTCCACTTCGGCCGGTGTCGAAACCGCCGGGATCGAAAACGTCTCCGTCTCATTCGGCGTCTTCAGAGTTAAGCCTTCCTTGCAAATTGCCGCGAGGTGTGTCCCTCGCGCGATCAGCAAGACATCATGACCATGTTGATGCAGCCGCGCACCGATCACACCGCCCACTGCACCAGCCCCGTAAATGACGAACCGCATAGCTACCTCCGGTGCGCGAAAGCCTACCAGTGCCGCCACCATGTTCGGTAGATGGTCCAGAAAAACTCGGCCTTCTGGCCCTTTGCCGCGCAGTCGCCGGAGCCCAGACTTGTTTGGTACCGGCGCCCTCGATCCATCCAATCGCCCCGCGGAGTCCCCCCAATGAAGATCGCGATCATCTATCACACTGCCGAAGGGCATACCACCGAAATCGCGAGGCACATCGCCGAACGGCAGCGCGGTGCCGGCTATCAGGTCGATGTCTACCGCATCGAAGACGCCCCCGATTGCTTGCTCGGCTACGCAGCCGCGATCCTGGGCGGCTCCGTCCACATGGGACGCCATGACCGCTCGCTTGTCTCCTACGCTAAACAGCACGCTGGCGACCTCTCGACGTCCACCTCCGCCTTTTTCTCCGTCAGTCTCAGCGCGGCCGAAGGTGACGACGTGAACCGCGCCCAGGCTGACCGCTGTATCCACGACTTCATCGAAGAAACGGGATGGCACCCCGACCTCACCGGCGTTTTCGGCGGCGCGCTCCTCTATACCCGCTACGGCTTCATCAAGCGCAAGCTCATGCAGGCCATCTCCAGGCGCCGCGGTGGCCCCACCGACACTACCCAGGACTACGATATGACCGACTGGGAAGCCGTCGAGCACTTCGCCGACGACGTTGTCCGCCTCGCCGAACATCAGGGCGAATCTCAGCCGGCCTGGGACTGACTCACCCGCGCTCGCGCCCGCGAACGCATACGCCACGGAAGCCACCCGGCATCGTGGATCTCCCATATGCGTCTTCCCCCTCACATCCCGGGGCTTCGAGAGGCCCGCGCATCGGCCCGCGCTTCCATGCTCGTGGGTCCGTGAGCCCTTCCCGTCTTGTACACAGGCAACCGCCGCCATACGTCCGCCGAAAAGAGCCCCGAGCAAAGCCAGCGCCAATCGCAAGGCGCCGCTGCTACGAGGTCCAGGATGCGCGTGAGGGCTGGTAAGGCTGCTTGACGTTGGGCATATACTGCTCCCATTCGAACGAGTGAGGGCAGTGATGACCGTCGAGACATCTCCCGCCGAAGCCTTTCGCGCCGCATTCCGGGGTCCGATCCTGGAGCCCGGCCAGGATGGCTACGACGAAGCCCGCGCCATCCAGAACGGCCTCATCGACCGTCGGCCAGCCATGATCGCCCGCTGTCTCGGCACCGCCGACATCGTCGCCGCCGTCAATTTCGCGCGCGAATCCGGCCTGGAAATCGCCGTCCGCGGCGGCGGCCATAACGTAGCCGGCCGGAGCGTCTGCGACGGCGGTCTCATGATCGACCTGTCCACAATGCGCAGCGTGCTCGTCGATCCCGAGCGGCGAACCGCCCGCGTTCAGGGTGGCGCCAACTGGGCCGACGTGAACAACGAAACCCAGCTCCACGGACTCGCCGTCACCGGCGGCCAGGTCTCCACCACCGGCGTCGCCGGGCTCACGCTCGGCGGCGGGCTCGGCTGGCTCATGGGCAAGTACGGCATGACCGTCGACAACCTGCTCTCGGCCCAAGTCGTCACAGCCTCCGGTGAGGTCATCCGCGCATCGAAAGACCAGCACGCAGACCTGTTCTGGGCCATCCGTGGCGGCGGCGGAAACTTCGGCGTCGTATCGGAGTTCGAGTTCCAGCTCCACCCCGTCGGGCCAATTGTCGTCGGCGGGCTTGTCGCCTACCCCTTCGAGGCCGCCCGCGATGTGCTCCGCTTCTATCGCGACTTCTCCGCGAACCTGCCCGACGAGACCACCGCCTTCGCCGGGCTGCTGCATGCGCCCGATGGCTCCGGCGTCAAGCTCGCCGCGATCCTGGCCTGCCACGCCGGGACCATTGAAGAGGGCGAAGCCACCGTTCGGCCCATCAAAGAATTCGGCACCCCGGCGATGGACGCCATGGGCCCCATCCCGTACTCGGCGCTCAATAGCATGCTCGATGATGGCTTCCCCAAGGGAGCCCTGAACTACTGGAAGGCCAACTTCCTTCAGGCCCTCAGCGACGACGTCATCGACACGATGATCGCGCGCTTTGAAGCATGCCCCTCGCTGATGAGCGGTATGCTCCTTGAGCACTTCCATGGCGCCGTCACCCGCGTACCCGCAAACGAAACCGCCTTCCCGCTTCGCGATGAGGCCTACAATCTCGTGATCGTCGGCGAGTGGCTGGAACCCTCGGAGACCGAGCGCAACATCGGCTGGGTCCGCGAATCCTACGACGCCATGAGCCCGCACATGAGCCAGGGTCGCTATGTGAACTACTTGCCAGACGACGAAGCGACCAGCGCCGCCGCCCAGGCCTTCGGCGTCAACTACCAGCGCCTTCAGGCAATCAAGAAGCAGTACGACCCGGACAACATCTTCCACTACAACCAGAACATCACGCCGGCCTGACACACTCGGACAAGGCCGCCCGCGCGGCCGCAGACCCGCAAGCGGCGGCGATGGGCACGCCGCAGACACGTCAGGCGATGGTGTTCATCGGTCCGCGCTCACCTCCTCGCCGCCGGGAACCTCCGCTGCGGCGGCCCGGTTCGCCTGCCGTCGGAGCCGTCACTGCTGTTTCCTCGTGCAGCCGCCAACTCGCCCGGTATGATGCCGCCCCACAGCAGCTGCCCCGACACCGGGAAGGGAGAAACAATGGACCAGCTCAATGGACGCACTGCCCTCGTTACCGGGGCCGCCAGCGGCATCGGCCTCGCGATGACACAGGCCTTCATCGCCGAAGGCATGAACGTCGTCATGGTCGACGTTGAATCGGACCGCCTCGAAAAGGCAGCACGCGAGCTCCGTGCCTCCGGCGCGAACATCATCACCGCCGTCGTCGATGTCTCCAAAGCACACCAGGTCCAGTCGCTGGCCGAGCGTGTCGACGCCGAGTTCGGCCCCGTCCACCTCCTGTGCAACAACGCCGGCGTCGAAGTCATCGGCGCCACCTGGGAGCAAACCCTCGATGACTGGCGGTGGGTGATTGATGTGAATCTTTGGGGCGTCATCCACGGCGTCCACACATTCCTCCCCCGCATGAGGGCCTCGGGCCAGGAATGCCACATCGTCAACACCGCATCCATGGCCGGCCTGTCCTCCGCCGCCTATATGTCCAGCTACAACGTCACCAAGTTCGGTGTCGTCGCCCTCTCCGAAACGCTCTACAAAGAGCTCGCACACGAAGGCTCGAAGGTCGGCGTGTCCGTCGTTTGCCCCGGCCTTATCAAGACCCACATCCTCGAATCTCGCCGAAACCGACCCGGCGACCACCCCGACGAAGGCACCTTCGGCGAGGCCTCGCAGGGCTTTCGGGCTGCCCTCTCAGCAGGCGTCCAGTCCGGCTATGAACCCGCCGAGGTCGCCCGCCAGGTTGTCGAAGCTGTCAAAGAAGGGCATTTCTACGTCATTCCCGCACAGGAACAGGTCTTCAAAGGCGCCCTCACACGAATGGACGACATCAAGCACGGCCGCAATCCCACCGTCCGCTAACGCCGCCGGCTGCGCTCCCATTGCTCCACCTGCGTCACCAGCAGGTCGAGCTCCCGCACCCGCGGGTCGCCTGTCCCCATCATTTCGATCAGCCAGTCCCGTGCATAGGCGTGTTGAAATCGCGGCCATCGCGCGTACAGAAGCTGCTCGATCGCCTGCCAGTCCTCCCGCCGGTTAAACAGCGCCTTGCACACCACCAGGTCCTCCGCCGAGAGTATCCGCACCTCCCGGCCCGCCACCACCGCTCGCCGCACCCGCCCCGCCGCTGACGCGAGAAACGGCAGGTCCTCGAAGAACACATCCACCGGCTCCCCCGCGATCTCCACGCGCGCCTGCCCCCGCGATTCCACCGCCTCACGCACCCGCGTAGCCCCGAACGCCGCCTCTGCCTCCGCCAGCGCCCCGAGCGCCCGTCCCGGTGCCGATGCCGGCTCGAACACCATCAGGTCGATCCCATCCGCCTCGGGTGCCCCGAGATAGTACCCGGCTGCGACCCCGCCGCCGAACGCATACCGCACACCGTGCTTATCCAGAGCATCGGCCAACCGCGAGACGAGCCCGGCCTTCACCCGTCCAATATTACGCTTCGCTCCTCCACTTACGACGTGCGTCCCGCGAGGGTCCGCATGGTAGCCATAGGCGATGGCGCCGCCTACGGCATGAGGGATGGCGTGCTCTTCCAGCGTCCGGACAACGATGACCAGTTTCTCGCCGAATCGCGGTTCCCCTGTCACAGTGCCAGTCGCGGCAAGTGGCTACCACGCATCGTCACAAGAGGCAGCGGCGGTTTCTTTACCTGGTACCCACGGCTCCGGACGATCGCGTCCGCCATGTCTAGCACATCGGCGAGTGCTCGAGCGCGCCGCTCCAATGACGTGTTTCGCCACTCCAGGGCGCCCGCAGCCACACTTTCTCGCGACGCAGCAGCCTCCATCCGTTGAACGAAGCTTGCGCCTGTAGACCCGTCTGCCTTGCCGTCTATATCAGCGCCCACATTACCTCCCACCGGCAACCTCCACCCCGGCTACTCTCCGAATACCCGCGCCCAGTGCTCCTCGGTGTAAATCTCCGCCGGCAACACCTCCGGCCCCACCATCGAAGCCGCAACCGGCATCGTCAGCGTCGGGTCCTCCTGCGACCGCTCCCGGATGCGCCGCCGCCGCTCCACGCAGCCCGGCCCAAACTCCGCATCCAGCACCGACTGCATCCGCCCCGCGAACCGCAGCCGCCGCATTCGCTCATACCGTTCTTCCGAATACTCGCGGAAGATATCGGTGCTCCAGGACGCGTTCTCCAGCAGCGCCTCCGATACAAACCGCACATCCCGCGTCGTGATCGAAAGCCCTTGCCCGATGATCGGATCATTGTGGCCGGCCGCGTCACCCACCAGCACCAGGCCGTCCACGAACGGCTCGTCCGTCCATGTGTCCTCGTTCGGGTACGAATGACACTCGCTGATCGGCGTAGCGTTCGCCAGCGCATCACTGTGCGGCACCGTCTCGAACCGGAACGCCTCGAGGAACCGCTCCTCCGCACCGGCTCCGCTCAGAAGCGTCTTGTCCTCGTAGGAGTACCCCAGGTACAGCCGGACCCGGCCGTTCCCCTGCGGGAACGCCAGGAAGTTGATGTTCCCTTCCGTCCCCTTCGTCTGCAGGTCTTCCGGCCACCCGTGCGCATCGTCCACCAGCAATCCGGAGAACAGGTGGTGCGGCTCATCCCGGTGCTCGCCGATTCCCGCCTGCGACCGCGACACTCCGGCGCGCCCGTCCGCCCCCACGATCATTCGGCAGTGCGCCGTATGTGCATCGCCGTCATGCACGAACTCGACCGAAGGTTGCGGCCCCGGGCACACGTGGAGACGTGACACCCCGCGCAACACCGTAGCCCCCGCTTCCGCGGCCGCGTCTGTCAGCACCTGGCAGGCGTGCGTATGCCGGATACACAGCGGCCCCGGCGCCCCCGGGACGAGCTGGGTCAGATCCATCGCCCCGTTCAGCGCTGCCTGCGGGTCGTCGATGTCATCCCCGAACGTCGCGTGCCGCGTGACATGGTGTCCGCCAGCGTCGACAAGCAGGTCGTAGAGCCCCAGGCGTTTGAGCTCCACAACGCCCCACGGGGAGAACCACTCTCCACGGACCTTGTCGGGGTACGTGGTTGTCTTTTCCAGGACAAGCACGCCGAGCCCTTCTCGCGCGAGGCGCGTCGCGAGCTCACCACCGGCAATGCCGCCGCCAACGATGGCTACGTCGTAGGTCGATTCCATGCACGCGAGTATAGCGAATGCCGTTCGCTATGAAACGCCCCGCGCATCTCCGCCCGTCACCACCACCACCAGCTCGTCGCTCCCGTGGATCCCCCGCACGATCTTCTTCTCGATGTCCGCCGTCCGGCTCGCTCCCGTCAGGATGAGCGCGTCCCCGTCGCCCAGTTTCCCCGCCACCTGGTGCGGGTATTCCACGATATTGTCCTCGTCCAGCTCCACCACCACGCGCCGCGCCCCCAGCAGCTTCCGCCGGTTCGTCGCGTCTCCCGTCAGCAGCACGCTCCCCGTCGAAGCGATCCCCGCCGTCCCCCGGAGCCAAAGGTCACCTTCGCGTTCATCCACAGAATCCGGGGTTGCGACGCCCAGGAGCCCGGCACGCGCCTTGAACAGGTCCGGCAACCCGGTGTCCGGCATGGCCGGCGGCACGGTCACATGTTCCACCGGGACGAACGCTGTCTTCGGCGCCAGCTTCGCCGGGTCACGACGCACCTCCCCCGGCGCCTGCCGGCCCATCAGCCACTGCACACCGGGGGTAACGCGCACAGCCTTCATCCCCGCCCGTGCGATTCGCCCTGTTAGCTTCCCGCGGAGCCCCGAACCGAAGCTTCGGCGCCACGCGCTCCACCCCGCGCGCTCCACCCGGCCCCCGGCGCGTTCGTCCTCCACCGCATCCGCTCGCAGGTCGAGCAGCATCCGGTGCAGCGGGATCCCCACCGGGCACACCTCCGTGCACGCACCACACAGCGTCGAAGCAAACGGTAGCTCAGAGGCGCGCCCGTCTCGCCACAGCAGCGGCGAGATCACCGCCCCGATGGGCCCCATGTACGGCGATCCGTAGCTCAATCCGCCCGCCGCACGGTAGACGGGGCACGCATTCATGCACGCACCGCAGCGGATGCACCGCAGCGCGTCCCGGTATCGTTGGTCGCGCGCCATCGCGCTTCGCCCGTTGTCCACGAACACCACGTGGCGCTCCTGCCCGGGCAGCGGGTCCCCCAGGAAGTGCGTATACGCTGTCAGCGGCTGCGCGGTCGCGTTCGAAGCCAGGACCTCCATCACCGAAAGTGCCCCGCGTTCGTCCGCGATCACCTTCTCCAGCCCGGTCACGACGATGTGCAGCTTGGGGTGGCTTACGCCCAGCGAGACGTTTCCTTCGTTCTCCACGATTGCGATGTGGCCCGTGGAGGCCACGACCGCGTTCGCACCCGTGATCGCCGCGTCACAGTGCTTGAAGTAGTCCCCTACGACATCCCGCACAAACCGTGAAAGGCGCTCCGGGTCGTCGTCCTCGAGCGAGGCCCCCGAGCGGTTCAGGAGCTCGCGGATGCGAGCGCGGTTCAGATGGAGCGCCGGTGCCGTGATGTGGCTTGGACCGCGCCCCTCCACATCCACGATGTACTCCCCGATGTCCGTCTCCAGCACGTCCACGCCGGTCTTCCGCAGCGTCTTTGTGAGCTCTACCTCCTCCGCCACCATCGACTTCGACTTCGCCACCCTTCGCGCGTCCCGCAACAGGAACTGCACGATCGATACTGCGTCCTCCGCACTTGCCGCCCGGTGGTATCCAACGCCCCGGTCCCGCAGCCGCTCACGCAATTGCGCATGCAACTGCTGCATATGGTCCACGGCATACGTGCGCGCCGCCTCCGCCCGCTCCTTCGCGTCCGCCGGCCCGCGCGCCTGCATCGCCGTTGAATCCAGCGTCAGTTGCCGCATCAGCGGCAAAACCCCGTCGCCACCGTCCCGCGACGCGACATCCTCGATGGCTCGCTCCCGGAAGCTACTCATACCAGCGCCCTCCCCAGCAGTTCCGCCACCGTCCATGTTTCAATGTCCCGCCCGTCCTCCAGCGCAATGCCCTCCAGGTGCCCCAGGCACGAAAGGTCCGCCGATACCAGCACCTGCGCACCCGTGGCTTCCATGTCCCGCAGCTTGCTTTCCGCCATCAGCCGCGAAACCTCGGGCTGCTTCACCCGAAACGTCCCGCCGAACCCGCAGCATTCGTCCTCGTGCACCAGTTCCCGCACCTCGAGCCCGTCCACACTCCTTAGCAGGTCCTTCACCGTCCCCGTAATCCCCAGCTCCCGCCGCCCGTGGCACGAATCGTGGTACGCAACCACCCCGTCAAGCGCGAACCGCAAGCTCGCGCGCTCAGGATGATTCGCGACATAACTCACGAACTCTGAAAACCGCTCTACGCGCGCCGTCGCCGCCTCCCGCCGGTCGCCTTCGTACAGCATCGGCAAATAGTGCCGCAGCATGCTCGTGCACGAACCCGAAGGCACCACCACCTGGTCAAACTGGTCCGCAACCCGAAGCGCCCCCCGGGCCACATCCCGCGCTTCATCCCGGAAACCACTGTTAAATCCCGGCTGCCCGCAGCACAGCCCTTCAATCACCTCTACCTCGTCCCCCAGCGCTTCCAGCACCTTCCGCGCGAATTCCCCGTCACCAGGACGGAGCACGGACATGTAACACGGGACGAACAAACCTGTGTGGTTCACCCGTTCACGCTAGCGCCCGGCTAACCCCCACTGCAACTGCTTCCCACCGCTCCCACACTTCTGCGCGACCTTGCGGCCGTGTGCACGTGCGAGTACGCTTGCTTACGAATACTCGGTAACTAACCATCGAGAAGTTCCGCCAGAAGGAGGTCTCATATGGCAGACGCAACTATCAAGGTAAACGATCATGGCCCGCTCCTCGTTCAGGGGTCCTTCACCCTCACCGACCCCGACGGCAATCCCTTCGAGACGAAGGAGACCATCGCACTCTGCCGCTGCGGCCAATCCCAGAAGAAGCCCTTCTGCGATGGCACTCACGGCAAGGTCGGATTCGACGCCGCCTGCGAGCGCCAGGCATAAGCACCACGGGCCGCCCGCATGAGCGGGTGGCCCCCATCCGTGCTACCCTCCCGCCATATTCACTGGGAGGAAGCGCATGGCCTACGAACAGATCCTCTTCGAACAGCGCGGCGCCGTTGGACTCATCACGCTTAACCGTCCCGAACGCCTCAACGCGTGGACCGAGCAGATGCAGTCTGAAATGCGCGACGCCGTTGAATACTGCGACCGCGAAGACAGCATCGGCGCCATCGTCTTCACCGGCGCAGGGCGTGCGTATTGCGCCGGCGCGGACATCTCCGGCTGGGCCAATCAGATCGAAAGCGGCGAACGGCGCGACGGCGTCGCCACCCGCGGCGAAGACAACTGGGTCAAGTTCATCCAGCGCCAGCGCAAGCCCACCGTCGCCGCCCTTAACGGCACCGCCGTCGGCGTCGGCATCACCCACGTCCTCCCCATGGACATCCGCATCGCCGGTGAGAGCGCCCGCGTCGGCATGTTCTTCATCAAAATGGGACTCGTCCCCGAACTTGCCAGCTCCTACTTCCTCGCCCAGATGGTCGGGACGTCCCGCGCGCTCGAATGGTGCCTCACCGGCCGTATGATCGAAGCGCAGGAAGCGTGCGACACCGGCCTGGTAACCGAGGTCGTCCCCGATGGCGCCCTCCTCGGCCGTGCGTTGGAAATCGGTGAAACCCTTGCGAAGCAGCCCCCCGAGGCCATCCCCATGATCCGCCAGCTCTTCATGCAAAATGCCGTCGAAGGCGACGTCGATACGGTCATGAAGCGCGAAGGCGAAGCCCTCGCCCGCGCCCGCGAAAGCGAAGACCACAAGGAGGCCGTTCGCGCCTTCATGGAGAAGCGCGACCCCGTCTTCCGACGCTAAGAAGCCCTGCGCAATGTGAGCGGGCCGGGTTCAACCCGGCCCCTTTACTTTCGCCATTCCCGCAAATTCGGGTACGTTGATCCTGTGTTCGGCCGTTCATTCACCATTGCCAACCTTCGCGGCATCGCTATCGAGATCCATCCCTCGTGGCTGCTCATCGTCGCACTGCTCTCCTGGAGCCTTGCTGTCGGCGTCTTTCCCGCCCTCTACGAAGGCTGGGCAACGGTAACCTACTGGGCCATCGGCATCACCGCCGCCATCCTCCTCTTCGTCACCGTCCTCATCCACGAGCTCGCCCACGCTGTCGTTGCCATCCGTCGCGGCCTCCCCGTCCCTCGGATTACCCTCTTCATCTTCGGCGGTATGTCACACATGTCCCGTCAGCCGCGGACCGCCGGCGAAGAATTCTTTATCGCCGCCGCTGGCCCGGCAACCAGTTTCGTGATCTGCCTGCTCGCGGCCGGTGTCGCATTCCTCGCCTCGTACTTCAACGAGCAGGTCACAGCCATCGCCTCCTACCTGGCGCTGGTCAATTTCCTCCTCGCCGTCTTCAACACATTGCCCGGGTTCCCCCTCGACGGCGGCCGCGTCCTCCGTTCCATCGCGTGGCGCAAGACCGGCAGCTTTCGCAGCGCTACCCGCATCGCGTCAGGCGTCGGCACCGCCTTTGGCATCGGCCTCATGGTTATGGGCCTCGGTTTCATGCTCTTCGGCTACATCCTCAACGGCATCTGGTTCGCGTTTATCGGATGGTTCCTCTCCACCGCCGCCCGTGGCGAAGCCGAATCTCTCCGGCTCGAAACCGCCCTTGGGCCCTACTCCGCCCGCGACATCATGAGTGAGAACTACACCACCGTCCCGCCGGGACTCTCCCTCCAGCTCATCGTCGACCAGTTCATGGTGGGCGAAGGCCAGCGCGTCGTCGTCGTCGCCCGCGACGATGCCGTGCTTGGCATCCTGTCCATCTCGGATATCCGAAAAATTCCCCGCGACCAGTGGACCGATACCCCCGCCCAGTCCGCCATGACCCCCCGTGACGAGGTCATTACCACCACCGCCGAAGCCCCCGCACTGGAAGTCCTCGAGCTCCTCGGCCAGCGCGGCATCAACCAGGTCCCCGTCCTGGACGACGGCCGCATGATTGGCATCGTCACAAGGCGCGAGATCATCGAGCGCATACAGCTCGCCGAACAGCTCGGCGAAGACCGCCGCCCGCCGAGCCCCACCTTCCGCTCCTGATCGTTTCCGGTGCCCCGCCCCGGTTCCGCAATCAAACCGCTGAACGATAGGTCCGCTGCGTCTGGTCAGCCCTCGTCCGCGCTCGCCGCGTCGGCCTCGTCGTCTGTGTCCGGATCCTCATCGGTAGGCGTGGGCATTGGCGTCGGCTCCGGTGGTGCGTATGGTCGCGTCGCCCACGCTTCCCACTCCTCCCACGCCAGCTTCTCCCCCTCCCCGTTGCGCAGGCCAATGTCCCGGAATGCCGTCAACGCCCCCTCCGCCGCGAAGTCCGGGTCGTGCGCTGCCCGCCAGATCACCCCCGAAAACCCGTGCTGCTCTGCTTCGTCCAGCAGCCGCGCCACATACTCGAACTGGTCCTCTTCCGTCCCCACTACCCGGTACCCCTCCAGCGGTGCGGACGGGTACGCAGCATCCACCACCATGATTTCGCCGTCGTATCGTTCCCGGAGCTGCGCATAGTACTGCGGGCGCAGGTCCGCTGCCGCCCGCAGGTCGGTGAGATACGGGTAGGTCGAAATGCCCAGCACGTCGATGTTCCCGCCAAACGCGTCGATCGTCTCCCATTGCGGCGGGTGCACTGCGTCCAGGTTCCCTTCCAGGTCCTCGAGCTGGAACGTCGGGAATACCTTCACTTCCGGTTCCACTTCCTTCGCAATCGCATACGCGTCCTTGTAGAGCGACACAAACGCCTCGAACTGCCCCGGCGCACGGTCCGCCATCATGTTCACCTCCACTCCCAGCACGAGGTACGAAGGCTCGTAGTTCTGGACCACATACCGTGTGTACGCCAGAAACGCCTGCTGGACCTCAGCGCTCCGGAACCCCTCTTCGTGACTCACCCCGGCCGGCAGGTTCGCCAGTCGCGCCCGCTGCACCACCGGGTCGGTCGGGTCGATCGCGTAAACCAGGTCCAGGTGGTCGTACTGTTCCAGCAGCGCCGTTTCGAGCTCAGTCGTCTCCACGGTGTCGACAGAAACCTGCCCGTTGCCGAAGAACTCTTCCCACGGTGGTGCCCGCTGTATCAGGACCAGCTCGCCGGCCGCCGCTGCCGCCGCAAATGCCTCGATATAGCTCTCCGCTGTCCGCTCTGCCGGCATCGTGCTGAACCCGACCGCCATCTCCCGCTCGTCACCGGATGGCGCAGGCCGCGTGACGTCAGGACCCGGCATATACCCCTCCGCTTCTTCACCGCTCCTGCACGCAACCATCAGCACCGCGAACACGGCTGCTAGAATCAGAACAACGGAGGATCTACGGGTGACGGGTGCCATGCGTAACGCTTTCTTTGCCGCTGTGGCGGTGGGCATCCTGGCCGGGCTCATCGTAGTCTCAGTCCGCGCATTGCCTGGCGATTCCTCATCCGGCGGCACCGAAGCCAACCCCACCGAAGAATCCGAACCGACCCCGGATCCTGGCTCACCCATCGATACTGCCTCGCTCTTCGCTGAAGCCTTCGAAGCCGTAGATATCGACGCAATCTACGAACTCGTAGACGACGACACTCGTCACGACCGTTCCCGCGCCGACATCGAAGCTGTTTACATCAATTTCCTCGACGAAGCCACCGCCACATCCGTCGACGTCGACGTTACCGGCGCAACTGAGCGCGGTATGGACGCCGACGTCACCCTCACGACAGCCTATTTCGGCAGAATCGAATACGCCATATCCGTCCCCTTTACGCGTGACGAGGATGGCGAACACGTCGTCCGCTGGGTGCCGTCCGCCGTCCATCCTGAACTCGATGACGGCATACGCGCCCTCTCCGAAGTCGAACGTCCCTCCCGCGGTGCCATATACGACCGCAACGGAGACCCACTCGCACACACCGTGGAGCGCCAGCTCATCGGCCTCAACCGCGCCGTCATCGACAGCCGCCCCGAGGTAACCTCCGCCCTCGAGCAGTTCGGCTTCTCCCGCGAAGACATCGATGCTGCCTTCGAAAGCAACATCCCCCGGAACCAGCGCGTCACCGTTGGCCCCATCGAAGACTACCGCATCGAAGAAGCGAGCCAGCTTGTCCGCGAGCAGCCCGGCCTCCTCCTCTTCACGCACAGCGACCGCATTCACCCCCTCGGCCCCGCCACTGCCCATGTCGTTGGATACACGCGCGAGCTCACCGCCGAGGAACTGGAGCTCCGCGAAGGCTCCGGCTACCGCGTCGGCGATCGTATCGGCGCCGCTGGCCTCGAACGCACCATGGAACCCCGCCTCGCTGGCCAGGCCGGCGGCGAGTTCAACCTCATCGGACAGGACGGCGAGGTCGTCACCGAGATCGAAAGCCGCGAATTCGTCGACAGCGAGGACATCCACACCACCCTCGATGCCGCCGTCCTCGAATCTGCCCAGGAGGCCCTCCAGGACACTGCCGGCGCCGCCGTCGTTATCGACCCGCGGACTGTCGAAATCCTCGCCATCAATAGCTTCCCTTCCTTCGATCCCAACGCCTTCGAACGCAACGACTGGGACGCCATCACCGAAATGCTCGACGTCGAAGGCAACCCCCAGGCCAACCGCGCGACGGGCGGCCTCTACGCCGCCGGCTCCGTCTTCAAACTCGTGACCGGCGCCGCCGGGCTCGAATCCGGCCTCTACACCCCCGGCTCCACCCTCGAATGCGGCGCCGAGTGGGACACGTTCGACCCGCCCCTCCGCAACTGGGAAGGCGCTCAGGGGAATCTCACGATTGCCGAAGGCCTCATGCGCTCCTGCAACCCCGTCTTCTACGAGATCGCGTACCAGCTCCATCACGAAGCCGAGCAGAACTACCTCTCCGAAGTCGCCCGCGACTTCGGGTTCGGGGCCGAAACCGGCGCCACCGGCCTTGACGAGGAAGCTGGCCTCGTCCCCGATGCCGAGTGGAAACGGGACCTCCGCGGCGAAGGCTGGTTCCCCGGCGACGATGTCCTCCTCGGGATTGGCCAGGGCGATCTCCTTATCACCCCCATCCAGCTCGCGAACGCCTACACTGCCTTCGTCAACAACCGCCTCGAGACGCCGGTCCTTATTCAAGGCGAGGAGCCCGAGGACCGAGGTGAGCTCGGCATCTCCCCCGGCAACTACGCTCACCTCATGCAAGGCCTCGAACTCGTTACCGGGCCGCGCGGCACCGGCGCCCAGGCCTTCTCCGGCTACCCCAACTTCGCCGGCAAATCCGGCACCGCCGAAGACGCCAGCGAAGTCGACCGCGCCCTCTTCGCAGCCCTCTACCCCGTCAACGACCCGGTAGCCGTGGCTGCCGTTGTCCTCGACGAAGGCGAATCCGGCGCCCTCGAAGCCGGGCCCATCGCCCGCGACATCCTGCTCGCCGCTGCAAACTAGCTCACGGCTGGAGCAGCTGCAGCGTGTTCCCGTCCGGGTCGGCGAACGTTGCGACCCAGCCGCCCCACGGCTCCTGTTCCGGCGGGCGGATGAACCGGACGCCCGCGGCGGCGAGGCGTTTGTAGGCTGCGTCTATGTCGTCGACGCCGAAATTCAGCATGAAACGAACCGGGTCGCGGTTGGGGCCGTGGACCTCGCTGTGGACCGAGATACTGAGCCGGAAATCGCCCCATTCAAAATTCACAAATTGATCCTTCACCGAGCGTGGCGTCAGCCCCAGCGCATCGCGGTAAAAGCGCAGCATAGCCTCGAACTGGTCCGTCCAGACCAGCACCCCGTTGACGCCGGTGAGCTTCCCTTCCGCCATATCTACCGTCCCTTCCATTCGGGCTCGCGCTTCTCACGCGCCGCCGCCATCCCTTCGCGGGCATCCTCCGTCGCGCCGGCGACGCGCCGCATCGTTTCCCCGAAACGAATCGCGTCCACGAACGGGAGCTCCTGGCCGCGCGCTGCCACCTCCTTCGTCGCCCGGACCGCCAGCGGCGCCGAAAGGCACAGCCGCTCCGCGAGCTGCCGGGCCGTCGGCATCAGCTCGTCATGCGCCACCACCTCACGCACCAGCCCCATCTCCTTCGCCCGTTGCGCATCCACCCGCTCACCGATCAGCAGGAGCTCCATCGCGTTCTGCCACCCAACCATCTTCGGCATCCGCACCGCGCCCTGGATGGTGGGCACCCCCAGCCGCACTTCCGGGAACCCGAACTGCGCGCGCTCGCTCGCGACCGCGAAGTCGCACGCTGCCACCAGCGTCAGCGCGAAGCCAAGGCAATACCCGTTCACCGCCGCGATCGTCGGCTTCCACACCTCCAGCCCGCTCTCCAGCGACGTCATGCTCGGCGTCTCCCAGTGCGTCGCGCCCTGTGGCCGCGCGTTATCCCGCAGGTCCGCACCCGCGCTAAACGCCCGCCCGGTACCCGTAACAATCGCAACCCACGCTTCGTCATCGTCCCGAAAGCGCACCCAGGCCGCGTTCAGATCCTCCCGCAGCTCCTGGTTGATCGCGTTCAACGCCTCTGGCCGGTTGTACGTGATCGTCGCGATATGCCCCTCGCGCTCATAAAGCACCGTGCCTGCCATACACCATCCTCCCGGGCGGAGTCCCGCCGCGTCCCGCGATTCTACCGGCTCGCGCATGCGGCTGTGGGACCACCGCGGCCACCGAACGAACCGCCGCTCGAAAACAGACGCACCCCCGGGCGCCGCCTCCCCGAATTCAGACGCCCCCTTTTCGATACTGCGTCTTATTTCGCAGGTGACTGCGTTAGCGCGAGGCTGTGCCACCGTCCCGCCACCCGTTGCGGGTGCCGGGTCCGCGGACTCATGCCGGGTCACCCGCGGACCCGGCACGCTCGCTTCATGCGCGCTATGACTGGCGGCCCCGGCCCCGTTACCGCCCGGGGTCCGGCTTAGACGGGTTGCACACCGAGAAGCCCTGATGCTCGCCCGGAGCGTGGCCGTGTGCCCCCATCGTGCCGGCATCCACGTTGAAGATTCTCGTGGGTTTGACCTGGATAGTGGCCTTCCGGGGCGTCATTATCCGGGCAGTTGTCACCATTGCCGGGCGGATTGGTGGTGACGTCAGCAAGCATTCCGTCGATGAGGACTTGGCTCTCGCGGTGGTGGAACGGCGGTTCTCCACAGGTGAGATCTCCTGAGAGGAGTTCGAGGAGCGCCGCGCGGCGCTCCTCGAATCAAGACGGAGATGAGATGATGGGCTACCGTCGGAACCAGAGCAGAACAGGATAGGCAGTGATGGAAGCACCTGAGGGAACCTCAGTTTCACTTGGTCCGCTGGAGGCTGCGGTCATGGAAGCGCTCTGGTCGTCCGGGCAGCTCTCAACCCGGGAAGCTCACGAGATCGTAGGTAAGCCCAGGGAACTCGCTTACACGACAATCCTGACGATCCTCCAGCGTCTCCATGGAAAGGGCCTCGTGGAGCGACAGCAGCATGGGCGGACGCATCGGTACACGGCGTGCTTCAGCCGCGAGGCCTTTGAAGGCGGGGAGGCGCAGAAACTCGCCGAGTCCCTTGTGCGAATTGGTGATGCGGGGGTCGCTGCGTTCCTGAGCGAAGCTCAGCGGCTTGACCCGGCCGTGGTGGACGCCCTGCGCAAGCAGCTGGAGGAGCAGACGTGAGGTTCCGTTCACTCGTACTGGTAGTAGCGGGGCTCGCAGCAACGGTTGTGCTGCCCCTCGCCGCGCTGGATGCGCTGCACAGGCATCTCGCCCAGGTGCACATGGATCACACCGGCGGCGTGTTGAACGAACCGCGCATGCAGCTTCAACTGGCGCTCTTTGCCCTGAGCCTTGTGCCGGTGCTCGGAGCCGCCACGGCACTGGCCCGGTGGGTGCGGGGCATGCGTGCGCTCGGGCTGGTCACGCGAGCTGGAGCGCACGCCTCATACGAGTCTCTCCGGTACCGCGTCCTCACCGTGCCGGAGCCCGTCTTCTTCACTGCCGGCCTCATCCGCGGCCGCGTGTATGCGTCGAGCGGTGCCCGCACGAGCCTCTCCGCGGAAGCCTTTCGAGCGGCACTGCTACACGAGACAGCCCACCAGGATCACCGGGACGTGCTCGGGCGGTTCTTCCTGCACCTGTGCCGTGGGGCGTATGGATGGCTACCGAAGACGGGAGCCATCTTCGATGCGATCGCACTGGAAATTGAGTGCCGCGCAGACGATGCCGCCCTGGCAGCGGGGGCGTCGCGGAAGGGACTGTTTGAAGCGATCGCCGCTGCTTCGGCGAGTACACGTGCAGGAGTATCCCTCGCGAGTGAGGGGGTCACCTTCCGCCTCGAACGCCTTGCGCAGGTCAGGACGATTACGCCCCGTATTGACCCGCGGCCGCTGGCTGGAGTTGTGGGCGTAGCCTTTTCCATTCCAGTGTTGGCGCACGCGGCACTGGTCCTCTTTTGTGACCTGGCAATGCTGTAGCCGCCAGGGGCATGTCGAGGTTAAGGCACCGGGGGCCGGGAGCTTTGATACCTACTACGTACGTAGTAGTCTAAGCGGATGCCGTATTGGAGTGTCTTCGAATGAACGTCAGTGGATCATGGTGGAAAACGGCCGCCGTCTTTGGCTTCCTCGCCATCGCGGGTCTCGCGCTCGCCGCGTGCGGAAACGATGACGCCGAGGATGGCGACGAGGTCAACGAAGTGACCGTCGTGGCGAGCGACCTCCTGGCCTTCGAACCTTCCGAGGTGCGGGTCTCCGCGGGTGAGCGCGTGCGCCTTGTGCTCGACAACAGTGACAGTCACGACCTGCACGACCTGGTGATTCACCACATACCGGTGGAAGATGTCCACGAGGAGGGTGCAGAAGACGCCGGGCACGATGACCATGCCGACCATGACCTGCATGTGGCCGCGCATGGAGGTGAGACGGGGACAGTGGAGTTCACCCCGACTGAGCCCGGCGAGTACGAGTTTATCTGCACGGAGCCCGGCCATGAGGCGAGTGGGATGACTGGCGTCCTCATCGTGGAATGACGCAAGCAGGTGACAACCGGCTCCGCCACCCCGGGGCGGGGCCAAGTTTCCGGGGCTCACAATGACGCTCAACAACCTGGCGCCAACGTGGCTGCGATCCCTTCGGATGGCCGCGCTGGCGCCATGCATCCCCATCCTGCTTGTCCTCACATCCTGCGGTAACACAACAATGCCGTGGGGCGACCGAGATCATCACGATGCCATGCATGGGGGACGCGATTCCCGCGGGGATGAGGTGGTTGAAGCATCCGGGTCGGTTGAGGTCAGGATGGAAGATAACGCGTTCCAGCCCGGCAATCTGCGGATCATGGCCGGGACGACTGTCACCTGGCGAAACTTCGACCCCGTCGCGCACACGGCCACCGAGCGCGGCGAGGAATGGGATACGGGGATGCTCGGTGAAGGCGAGTCGGCGTCGATTACCTTCGCCGAGGCGGGGAGCTACGACTACTACTGCATCCCGCATCCAGACATGCGGGCCCGGGTCGAAGTGGTTCCATCACTTGACTAGTGGCTGGTTCCACCGCTGGCAACACGTACTCGAGTGACCATCAACATCTGACCACATACAGCAGACCAGCCACATGTAGCAGCGATGAAATCGAAGAGGAAGTGTCGTGGCGAGTCATGTCCGGCGAAAGCCGTGCTGATTTCATGCGGTTCGGGCTCCATCCCACAATCCCAGCACACCGAGGTTGCCGCCATCGGCGGGGTGACCGCTCGTGTGGACGACGTCCAATTACCATCCCGGCTGCCTGCAGGCGCGCCCGGACCCATCCCGCGCAGGTAAATCGCAGGAAGCGGCCCTCGACACGCACGCTAAACCGCCCGCCCCCGCAACGCATGCTCGGGGCCAGGCTTCGCGATCAGGAAGTCCAGCAGCCGCTGCCAGTACCGGCTCAGAATGAACTGCCCGATGAGCGCCCCCGTCACCGCCGTACCAACAATCACCCAGTCCCGGTTCGTCACCTCGGTGAAGTCGAAGAAGTCCCGCAGCTCCGGTGTGTAGATAGTAAGGAAGAACCCCGCAATCAAGATCAGCGTCAACACCATCGTCAGCACCGGCCGCGTCAGGCTCCGGAACGACGCCCCCTGCAGTCCCAGCACCTGGTACATAAAGATCAACGCCGTAATCCCGATAGTCAGCGAAACCAGCGTCCGCGCCTCCTCGATCGGCCGTCCCATCAGCCCTTCAACAAACAGGTGCACCAGGATCGCCGAAGCCGAAAGCGCCCCCGCGGCCGGCAACGCCCACCGCAAGACATTCCGCGTGAAATCCTTCCCCGCATCCGGTGGCGGCACCGAAATCGAAATGAACAACGCCGGGATACCCAGCGTCAGCACCGACATGATCGACCCCTGCCGCGGAAGAAACGGGAACTCCAGCGCCAGCATGTTCGTCGCCACAATCAGCAAGAACGCATACAGGCTCTTCGCGATGAACAGCTTGCTTAGCCGCGCCGAATTCCCCAGCACAAACGTTGCCTCCCGCGCACCCTTCACCAGCGCCTCGAACGAATCCTTCACCAGCACGATCCCCGCCACAGCGCGCGCCGTGCTCGTCCCCGACTCCATCGCCACCGCAATGTCCGAAGCCCGCAGCGCCCGCACATCGTTCGCGCCATCCCCAACCATGGCGACATAATGCTGATTCCGCCGCAGCGCCTCCACGATCTGCGCCTTCTGCTCCGGCGCCACCCGCCCGAACACCGTATACCGCTCCACCGCCTCCTCCAGCTCCTCCTCGCTCAGCTTCTCCAGCTCATCCCCCGAAATCACCCCGCCCTTTGGCGTGATCCCCAGCTGCGCCAGCAGCGCCGCCACCGTGTGCGGGTTATCACCGCTGATGATCTTCGGCTCGATCCCCAGCTCATCCATCAGTTCAAACGCCTTCGTCACCTCCGGCCGCAATACATCCCCCAGCGTCACCAGCCCCAGCGGCCGCAGGTCGCTCATCTGCTTCTCCGGGTCCGGCAGCTCCGGCGCCTCCGCAAACACCACACCCCGCAACCCCTTGTCCGCCGCCTCCTTGTACCACTCCATCAGCTCGTCGCCCCCCTGCTCCCCCTCGCACAGCGGCAACACCGTCTCCGGCGCCCCCAGCACAAACACCCGCTTCTCCGCCGGCCCCTTCAGCTCCAGCGCGCTCCACCGCCGCTCCGAATTAAACGGCACACCCTCGCCCGCCTCCGCCCCGTTCGAAAACCGCCCCAGGCTTTCCGCCATCGCCCCCGCAGTCTTGCTCTCCTCCGACGAAGCCACCACAAACGCCGCCAGCCACGGCTGGTACCCCTCATACCCCTCGATCCACCGCACCGAATCCAGCGAAAGCTTGTTCGCCGTCAAAGTCCCCGTCTTGTCCAGGCAAATCACATCCGTGTAATTCAGCGCCTCCACCGCCGAAATCTCCTGCACGATCGCCCCCGAACGCGAGACACGCACCGCACCCACCGCAAACGCCACCGTGATCCCCAGCAACAACCCCACCGGCACCACCGTCGTCACCATCGCCGTCACATCACGGATCGAATTCGTGAACCCCCGGTCGTCCACGTTGTACTGGATGAACAGCATCACCCCCAGCACTGCCGTCACCGTCAGCAACACCCGCAAAATCCGGTTGAACCGCATCTGCAGCGGCGTCAGCCGCTTCACCTGCTTCCGCGCATCCGCCGTCAGCCGCACCGCATACGCTTCCGCACCCACAGCCTCCGCACGGTAAAAACAATCCCCCGCCGTGCAATAACTCCCCGACTTCAGCTCCTCCCCCGGGTTCTTCCGCACCGAATCCGACTCACCCGTCAAAAGCGACTCATCCACCTCGCACGAACGCGAAACCACCGTCCCGTCCGCCACCACCTGGTCCCCAGGCTTCAAATGGATCACATCCCCAACAACAACCCCCTCCGCCGCGATATCCACATCCACACCATCCCGCACCACCGTCGCATGCGGCGCCGTCAGCGCCTTCAGCTCACGCAGCGTCCGCGTCGCACGAAGCTCCTGGTACGTCGAAACCGCAATGTTCGCGAAGATCACGCTCCCCACGAACAACCCGTCCTGGAACTCACCCAGCGCGATCAACATCGCAATCAACGTGAACAGCACAACATTAAAAAACGTCAGCGAATTGTCACGGATAATGTCCTTATCCGTACGCTGACGCGTCGTATCAACGTTCGCCTTCCCCTCGAGCGCAAGCGCCTCCGCCTGCTCACTCGTCAGGCCACCCGGCGGCGCCGGGTCAGGCAACCGCGCACTCCGCAGCCCCTGCGCATGCTCCCCCGTCTCGAGCGTCACCCAAATAGCCTAACGAATTCCCGGCACATTGAAATGCCCGGCATCAGGCCACACCAGCCCCTTCACCGCCGCTACGCTCGCCGGGACCTCACAGACCCCAGATCGAAAGGACGACCAGCATCACGATGAACACCATCGTAATCAACGTCAGCCAGCCAATCGTCTTCCACTCGTCCGCAGACATGCCTCGCTCCAGCAAAAGCTACGCACCTCGCGGTGCCACCGCATACTACGATCGCCCACCACTAGCCGCATCTCCAGCCAAAAACCATCCCCCAAACCCACCAAACCCCGTACCATCTCAACCATGACCCCACCCCTCCACACACCCCACACCTGATGCGCGCCGTCCTCCTCGCAGCAGGACTCGGAAACCGCCTCCAACACCACACCGCCGATACACCAAAACCCCTCGTCACCATCGGCGGACGCCCCCTCGTGTCCTATACCCTCCACGCACTCCAGCAAGCCGGCGTCACACACCTCACCGCCGTCACAGGACACCGCGCACCCATCGTCCGCGCCGCACTCAAAACCCTCTCCCCCATCCCCCTCACCTTCCGCCACAACCCCCACTACCAGGACGGACAATCCCTCTCCCTCGCCGCCGCACGCGACACCACCCGTGACGAAAACTTCCTCCTCGTCATGAGCGACCACCTCCTCGCACCCGCCCTCCTCACAACACTCGCCCGGACAAACCCCCGCGACGGCGTCGCCGTCGCCATCGACACCACCCCCCGCGACCCCCACTACACCGCCGAAGCCACCCGCGTCACCCTCCAAAACAACCACATCACCCACATCGGCAAAAACCTCCCACACTTCCACGCCCTCGACGCCGGCGCATTCCACTGCAGCCCCGCCATCTGGGAAGCCCTCGACCAGTCCCCGCCAGACACCACCCTCAGCACCATCCTCCAGGCACTCGCCAAACAAAACCGCCTCTACCCGGCCCACATCACCGGCCACTTCTGGTACGACGTCGATACCCCCGAAGACCACCACGCCGCCGAAACCCTCCTCCGCACACAACCACAAACACGGTAAAACCACACCCACCATGGCCTACGACGGCATCGTCTCCCGCTACCTCAACCGCCCCATCTCGCGCCCCGCCGCGCGCGCACTCCAGCACACCCCCGCAACACCCAACACCATCACCGTCTCCACCCTCCTCCTCTCCATCGCCACCGCCACCGCCATCGCAACCGGCTACAACATCATCGGCGGCATCGGCATCCAGCTCGCCTCCATCATCGACGGCATCGACGGCGAACTCGCACGCCTCCAGAACACCACCACACGCTTCGGCGCCGTCCTCGACGCCGTTACCGACCGCTACGCCGACGCCGCAATCATCGCCGGCCTCACCATCTACGCCACACGCTTCGAACCACACCCACACCCCGAAGCCCTCGGCCTCCTCGCACTCGCCGGCACCCTCATCGTCTCCTACTCCCGCGCCCGCATCGAAGCCTCCCTCTTCCCCACCACACCCCCACCCCCCGCGGAAGGTGGAAGGTTGGAGGTGGGAGATGACCACACCTCCACCACACCCCCACCCCCCGAAAGTGGAACCCTGGGGGTGGAAGACCTCCCACCTCCAACCTCCAACCTCCAACCTTCAAACCCACCTCCAACCTCCAACCTCCAACCTTCCACCTCCCTCTTCGGCCTCGCCTCCCGTGACGTCCGAACACTCCTCATGGCCATCGGCGCCATCCTCGGCCTCGCCTACGCCACCCTCGCCGTCATCGCCACCATCACCACCCTCACCATCGCCTGGCGCCTCATCTACCTCCGCATCACGAAGGTGGGAGGTTGAAGGTGGGCTCGCTTCGCGAGCAGGTGGGAGGTTGAAGGTGGGAGGTTGGCTCGCTGCGCTCGCAGGTTGGAGGTTGGAGGTTGGAGGTTGGCTCGCTGCGCTCGCAGGTTGGAGGTTGAAGGTTGGACAAGGAAGAAGGAAGAAGAAAGAAGGACCCGCCCCCTCTCCCAAAGCGTTGGGAGAGGGGGCAGGGGGTGAGGGTTTGACCCCGCAGGTTGGAGGTCGAAGGTGGGCTCGCTTCGCTCGCAGGTGGGAGGTGGGAGATGGGAGGCTGTCCCCCGCGTTGTCCGCGCGGCCTCCAGCAACCCGCTGCGGCGAAGCCGCCCAACAACCCGCTCGAGAAGCGAGCACTCCCACCTCCAACCTTCAACCTCCCACCTTCTCTCCCACCTCCAACCTTCTCTTCCCCCTCCAACCCCCACGCCGTATCGTCCCGCCCCATGCCCTTGCCCTATCGCAAGCTCGGCGTCTGGCAACGCGCACGGACACTCGCCCTCGAAGTCGATCGCGAAACCCGGCGAGAAACCTTTCGTCGCGAATGGACCCTCCGCGACCAAATCCGCCGCGCCGCCTTCTCCATAGGCGCAAACATCGCCGAAGGAAGCGGCCGCAACACACGCGCCGACTACGCCAGCTTCCTCGACCGCGCCCGCGGCTCACTCTTCGAACTCGACCACTGGCTCCTCCTCTGCCGCGACATCGACCTCATAACACCCGCACGGCACAAAGAACTCGAAGACGAAATCTCCCAGCTCTCCGCCATGATCCACGCCATGACCACCAAACTCCGCACCAAACAGCCGGGAAGTTGAAGATGGGAGATGGGAGGTGGGCTCGCTTCGCTCGCAGGTGGGAGGTGGAAGGTGGAAGGTGGAAGATTGCAGAACTTTCGGCCGCCCGGCATTTCCACGTCCCACGCCCGGCTGCCCGCGTAGCGGACGAACTCCCACCTCCAACCTCCAACCTTCTCTCCCACCTTTCTTCTTATCCCCCCGTTAACCCCCACCCCCACCCATGCGTTCCCCCACAAGAACAGCACCGCGCCCATCCAGCGCAGTGCTCGCACGCGCATACGGAGGATTGACCTTTGCATCACATCTCGCTAACGTCCCCACAGGCTCATCGCATCCCGGAAGGGGCGAAGAGTCTTTGTGTCGTCTTTACAAAGACGGGAGGGGACGTGCGCAAGACCACTAACGCAACGGTCACATCCACCGTCACCGCGCACTCGGCTTCGTCCGCTCAACCGGGTTCCAACCCCCACGGGGTCGGAACCCGTTCTTATGTTGAGCGGGTAAGCGAAGCACGCCCAAAACTCGTTGCAAAAGGAGGTGCCACCCCGCCGGCACACAGCTAGCCAGGCAGCTACTAGCTTCTAGCTACT
>SKSF01000205.1 GCA_007118095.1 Dehalococcoidia bacterium | reverse complement strand
TGCTCAGCTTCGGCCTCGTCGCCGCGGCCTGCGAAGACAACGATGACGACAACGGCCTCGACAACGGTGTCGACGACACCGGCCTCGACGATACCGGCACCAACGGCAACGGCCTCGACGATGGCAACGGCCTCGACGACGGCAACGGCATGGATGACATGAACGGCAACGGCCTCGACGACGGCAATGGCCTCGACGATGGCAACGGCATGGATGACACGAACGGCAACGGCCTCGAGGATGAGGACGACGGCCTTTAATCAGCCAGCCACACGTCGTCCGGGGGCGCACTGAACAGGCTTCAGTCGTCCAGGACGCAGAAACGCCCGGGTTCCGCCCGGGCGTTTCTTCATGCGCTGGACCGCACCCGGGGTGATAGGCTGAAACCCCTCGGCGTGCTAGACTTTGACGCTGTCGTCAAGGTAAGTGACGGCCCAAACCGAGATCGCTACCACCGCCGGAGGCTTGCGTGACGCGTCCCCCTGCGTCGACTGACTCTGACCGCCCCACGACCGGCGCGGGCGGCACAGGCGAGTCCGCGGTCGAAACCCCGCTCGAAGAACCGGCGCGACACAAGAGCAAGCTTCCACGCACCTTCCTTTCGTTCCAGGACCCCGAGTTCCGCTGGTTTTACCTCGGCATGCTCGGCCAGATGGCCGCCATGAACATGCAGCTCGTCGTGCGCGGCGCGCTCGCCTACTTCCTGACCGGTTCGTATGCGGTGCTGGGGTTGGTCGGCCTGGCTGGCGGGCTGCCCATGCTCCTCTTTTCGATGTTCGGCGGTGTGCTGGCCGACCGCTTGCCGAAGCGGACGGTGCTGCAGCTCGGCCAGGCAGCCAGCCTCCTCAACGCCGTCATCATGGCGGCACTCATCTTCCTGGACCTCATGATTATCGAGTGGCTGCTCCTGGGCGCGTTCGCCCAGGGCGTCGTCATGGCCCTCATGATGCCAACGCGGCAGGCCATGATTCCCGACATCGTCGGCATGCAGCGCATGATGAACGCAGTCGCGCTGAACCAGGCCGGGATGAACTCGATGCGGCTGCTGGCGCCCGCCGCCGGCGGGTTCATTATCGCCTGGGCTGGCTACGACTGGGCATTCCTCACCATGGCAGCGCTCTACGGCATCGCGATCCTGGGTCTCACCCGCGTCACGTGGAAACCGGCGACCTCACCCGGCCAGAACGGCGCGGGGCCGCTGGAGCTCTGGCTGAGCAGCCTCCGGGACATCCGGCAGGGCCTCGGCTATGTGCGCCGAGACCGGGTGATGTTCACCTTGCTGGTAGTCAGCTTCATCTCGTCGCTGTTCGGCATGCCGTACCTGTTCCTGTTGCCCGGCTATGTCGCGGACGTCTTCGACCGGGGCGAATCGGCAATCGGCCTGCTCATCGGCATCAGCGCCGTGGGCTCACTGGCGGGCTCACTCGTCCTGGCGTCACTGCCCGACCGGCAGCGCGGCCTCATGCTGCTGGTCGGCACGATGATCCTGGCCCTCGGGCTCGTCTTCTTCGCCCTCACCGGGAACTACTGGGTAGGCGCCGTCTTCATGGTCGTCGTCGGAGTCGGCTCGGCCTTGCGCCAGGCCCTCAGCCAGGGTCTGCTCCAGGCCTATGTCGAACCAGAATACCGCGGCCGCGTCATGTCCCTGTTCATGACCCAGTTCAGCGTGATGCAAATCGGGACGTTCCTCATCGGCATCATCGCCGAGGTCATCGGCATCCGCGAATCCTTCGCGATCCTCGGGCTGCTGCTCGCCGGCGTCACCCTCTACGTCGGCTTCTTCGTCCCGCGGGTCCGCCAGCTCGCGTAAGGGGCTGCTGCGCGACCCCGTGGTAGACTCCGGCGCGGGATACGCGGTACGTCCGCAATTGCACCAGCGAGGAGCCGCCCGTGGCCGGAAAGTACTTCGAAGAGCTCGAGGTTGGCATGGTCTTCGACCACCAGCCATCGAGGACCGTGACCGAAACCGACAACCTGCTCTTCACCACGCTCACCCTCAACCCGCAGCCGCTCCACCTCGATGCCGAGTTCGCAAAAGACACCCAGCACGGCAAGATCCTCGTGAACAGCATCTTCACGCTCGGGCTCGTCGTCGGGCTTTCGGTCGGCGATACGACCCTCGGCACGACCATCGGCAACCTGGGCTTTGACGAAACAACGTTTCCCAACCCGGTGTTCATCGGCGACACCATCACGGCCCAGAGCGAGGTGGTCGACAGGCGCGAAAGCAAATCGAAGGGCGACCGGGGTGTCATCACCTTCGAACACCGCGGCATCAACCAGCGCGGCGAAGTCGTCGTCCGCTGCCGCCGCGGCGCGATGATGATGAGGAAGCCCGATGCGTGACGACCGGCTGCGCCGCGCCGTTCACTTTGTGCCCGGCGCGAACGAAAAGATGCTCACGAAGTCGCTCGGGATCGAAGCGGACACGCTGGTGCTCGACCTCGAGGACGCGGTCACCCCGGAACGCAAGGAGGAAGCACGGGGCGTTGTTGCTGGCTGGCTCCGTGACGTCGACTTCGGCGGCAAGGAACGCATGGTCCGCATGAACCCGCTCGACACTCCATGGGGGCTCGACGACCTGCAGGCCTGCATGGAGACGCCACCCGACACCTTCATGGTGCCCAAGCCGCGCTCCCTTGCCGGCATCCAGGCGATCGACGCCGAGCTCAAGCGGCTCGAAGCCGAGTATGGCCACCCGCCAGGCGGCGTCGGCCTCCTGCTCGTCTCCACCGAAACGGCCGAGGGCACACTCAACCTGCCGACCTTCACGCAGTGCAAACGCGTGGTCGCCCTTTCCTGGGGCGCCGAAGACCTGTCCGCCGACCTTGGTGCCCGCCGCAACCGGGACGAAAACGGGGACTATCTCGACGTCTTCCGCTATTGCCGCGTGCAGACACTCCTCTGCGCCGCCGCCGGCGACGTCCAGCCCATCGACACCGTGTTTGTCGACATCAAGGACATGGACGGCCTCCGCCGCGAATGCCGCGACGCCGCATGGATGGGCTACACCGGCAAGATCACCATCCACCCGGACCAGGTCCCGGTGGTGAACGAGGCGTTCACCCCGTCTGCCGATGAACTCGCCGAAGCCGAAGAGCTCCTCGCAGCCTTCGAGGAAGCGCAGGCCGAAGGCCGCATGGCGTTCAGCTTCCGCGGCCAGATGGTAGATGTGCCGCATCTCACCCGGGCGCGGAAAATTGTCGATCGCGCGAAGGCCGCGGGGCTGCGCTAACCTGTTCGGTGTGATGAACGGAAAACGTCGTTACACGCTCCCACTCAGCCTCACCGCCGTCGCCGTCCTCGCCCTTGGTATCGCCGCCTGCGGCAACAACGGCGACCCGGAAGACGTCACCCTCGGCGAAATCGTCCAGGACCACGACGGCTTCAACGGCGACACCATCCGTGTCGAAGGCGAAGTCGTCGGCTTCGACGAACCCGTTGAACACTACGTCGTCGAAGACCAGCACCAGAACCGCATCGAGCTCCAGCCAACCGACCGGGCCGCCGAATACGAAGGCGAGACCATCGTCGTGGTCGGCGACTTCACCTTCTCCGAAGACGAAGGCCGCCAGCTCGAGATCGAGCAAATCGAGGTACGGTAACGCGCGCCCTGCCGCTTTGGCGGCAGCAGTCCGGCGCCGGGGCACACCTATGGTGGCGGAACGCATCGAGGGAGACAGCCTCACCTTGAGACGGGCGACAGCGGCGGACCACGACCGCATTCTTCGCGTGCTCCAGGACTCCGCGGTCGAACAGTGGTGGGGCCACTACGACGCGGATCGCGTCGCCGCCGAATACAGCAACGAAGACACCGTTGTCTATTTCATCGACATCGCCGGCCAGGTCGCGGGCATCATCCAGTACAGCGAGGAAACCGACCCCCAGTACCGCCACGCCGGCATCGATATCGCCCTCGTCGAAGCCTCCCGGCGCCAGGGCATCGGGCCCCGGGCCATCCAGGCCCTGGCCCGGTATCTGTTCGACAAACGGGGCCACCACCGGCTCACCATCGACCCTGCGGCGGCAAACCGGAACGCCATCCGCGCCTACGAAAAGGTCGGGTTCCAGCGCGTCGGCATCATGCGCCAGTACGAGCGTGGCAGCGATGGCACCTGGCGCGACGGCCTCTTGATGGACCTCCTCGCGGAGGAGCTGCCGCGGTAAGCCGCCCGCCTCGCTACAGTTTCAGCGCCTCGCGCATGCGTATCGCCGCCTCCCGCAACTCGTCCTCCGGCGGTGACGGCGGAGGCCGCACCGTGATCGTCTCCTCCACGATGTAGCTCCGCGACGTGATATCCGTGTTGGTGTACAGCGGCGCGACATGGGCATGGGCGTGGGGAACATCGCCGCCGGTGAAGGCGAACCCCACGCGGGGCGGCCCGTAGATCTCCTTCAACACGCGCGCCAGGCGCTGTCCGAGCTGGACCATCTCCGCCGCCAGCTCCGGCGGCAGGTCGTCGAAGTACGCGTAGTGCTCCCGCGGGATGACCTGCGTGTGGCCCGGGCGGATGGGGTGGATATCGAGAAACGCGTAGAGCCGGTCATTCTCATGCACCGGGTAGGATGGGACCGACCCGTCGGCGATCGCGCAAAACAAACAGGGGTCGCCAGGTCGCTGGTACAACGATTCGTCGGACATGTCCCGATGCTACACGGTGCCCGCGTCAGCTTCGCCCTCGTCCTCACACTCCCCGAGGCGCTCCTCCGCGTCCGCGATGCGCTGCTCGACCTTCGCCACGAGCGCTTCCATCCCTTCGAATCCGCCAAAGGTACCGCCTCGCCCTCCGCCTGCGCTTTCGGGGCACTGGACATGGAACATGACCGCAACGATACCGAACCCCTGGCCCATCATGTCGCGATACGTATCGCCGGTCCCCGGCACCGGCGTGTCCAGCCCCACCATGACCATGACCCGCTCGTCGTAGATGTCCTCCAGCCACGCCTCGCCGACCTCGCTCGCGGCACCCGGGGTCACAAGCAGTGCCCGCGTCTCGGGCGCGATGGCGCCTTCGCGCTCCGCCGGGTCGGCGACGACCGTATCTTCCCGCTCGGCAAAATCATCGGTCGTCAGGCTGCCGATCACCTGCCCTTCCTCAGCGAGCAAGACGAACCGCGGGACCGACGTATCGGCTTCCTGCTCGGCTTCCGACTCCGCACACGCGACAAGGATGAGCACGCCAGCCAGCGCCGGGACAACGAGAAGGGAACGCAGGTCACGCATCGGCATGTACCTTGCGACGAAGTGACGCGAGCCTACCATCGTCGCAGCGCCGCGCGCACCGCCTGCGCTATACCACCCCCGCGTCCCGCAGCCGCGAGATATCGTCAGCGCCGTAGCCGAGCTCGCCCAGGATCTCGTCCGTGTGCTGCCCCAGCAGCGGCGCGGGCTCCTTCGCGTTCGGCCCGTCAGGCGCTGCCGCGAAGCCCACGTTCACGACGGTCGAAGGGGGTCCGTCCACGCCCTTCGGCGCAGGCAGCTCGATGATCGAGTTGCGGTACTTGAGCTGCGGTTCTTCCAGCGCGCCCGGGATATCGAGCACCCGCGCGGCGGGTACGCCCGCCTGGCTCAGCTCCGTCTCCCATTCCGCCGCCGTTTTTGCCGCCAGCGCCGCGATGATCTCCGACCGCATCTCCTGCCGGTGCCTCCGGCGCTCCTTCTGCGTCGCATACCGTTCGTCCTCGAGCCAGTCCTCCCGCCCCAGCAGCCTGGCGAAGGTCGAAACCTGCCCGGCCGTCAGCGCGTTCACCTGCAGGTCGCCCTCCGCTGTCGGGAACACGTCCGCCGTCGGCTGCCGCGTCAGTGACTGGTTCCCCACCCGCGGCGGCACCTCCCCGCCAATCCGGTAGCCGGCAATCACGGGCGTCATGATGGAAAGCGCCGTGTCGAACATGCTGACGTCCAGGTACTGGCCCTCACCCGTCTGCCCCCGCCGGTAGAGTGCCGACGAGATGGCGAACGCCGCCGTGATCGCCGTGGTGTTGTCGACCACGGTGAAGCCCACGCGCATCGGCTGATCGTCCGGGTTCCCGGTGATGCTCATCATGCCCGAAGCCGCCTGGATGGCGCCGTCGTAGGCTGCGTCCGTGCTGCGCGGCCCCTCCTGCCCGTAGCCGGATATCGAGCAATAGATGATGTCCTCGCGGACCTGCCGAAGGTCTTCGTAGCTAAAGCCCAGCCGCTTCATCGCACCCGGGCGCGAATTCTCGATGACCACGTCGGCCTCGTTCACCAGCCGGTGGACCACGTCTTTCGCATCCGGGTGCTTCAGATCGAGCGTGAGCGACCGCTTCCCGGGGTTCAGCCCCTGGAAGAGCGGCGCGACGCCCGCCTCGGCCAGCGGCCCCTGGTCGATGAGCCGGCGCGACTGGTCACCCGCGCCCGGCGGCTCCACTTTGATGATGTCCGCCCCCAGGAAGCCAAGCATGGCCGCCGCGAACGGCCCCGATATCACCTGCGAAAACTCCACGACGCGGACGCCGTCGAATGCTGCTGTCATTTCGCCCCCGCTTAGTACGACTTGGGAAGGCCGAGTGCCTTCTCCGCAATGTTCGAAAGGATGAGGTGCGGGCTCACCGGGGCGATCCAGTTGATCAGCACCTCGCGGTAGAGCCGCTCGATATGGAGCTCGCGCGCGTAGCCGAGCCCGCCGTGGGTGATCATCGCGCGCTCGCACGCACGCTTCCCGGCCTCGGCGCCCAGGAACTTGCTCGCGTTCGCTTCGGAGCCGCAGGGCTGCCCGTTGTCATAGAGCCAGGCAGCCTGCAGCGCCATGAGCCACGCCGCCTGCAGCTCCGCCCAGCTTTCTGCGAGCGGGTGCTGGATACCCTGGTTCTGCCCGATGGGCCGGTCGAACACAACCCGCTCCCGCGCGTACTTCGCCGCCCGGTCGAGTGCTTCCTGCCCTATGCCGATCGCCTCCGCCGCCACCAGGATGCGCTCCGGGTTGAGCCCGTGGATGAGGTACTGGAAGCCCTTGCCCTCCTCGCCGATGCGGTCGCCCACCGGCACCGGCATCTCGTCGAAGAAGACCTCGTTCGAATCCACCGCGTGGCGGCCCATCTTGGGGATCTCGCGCACCTGTGCGTGCTCCCGGTCCAGGTCGGCATAGAAGAGGCTGATGCCGTCGAAAGGCCGCTCGCACTCTTCGCGCGGAGTTGTGCGGGCCAGCAGAAGGATCTTGTCGGCTTCCTGCGCCGTGCTCGTCCACATCTTCTGGCCGCTCACCAGGTACTGGTCGCCATCGCGCACCGCACGCGTCTGGATGCTCGAGGTGTTCAGCCCGGCGGTCGGTTCGGTCACGCCGAAACACGTCCGCGTCTCGCCGCGGATGAGCGGCGGCAGCCAGCGTTGCCTCTGCTCTTCGTTGCCAAACACCACGATAGGGTTCGGCCCGAAGATGTTTATATGGATGGCGCTCGCCGCGGACATCGCACCCGGGGACTTCGCGACGGTCTGCATGAGCACTGCCGCTTCGGCGACACCCAGCCCGGCGCCGCCATACTCCTCGGGCATGGCGATACCCAGCCACCCACCTTCCGCCATCGCATCCGTGAACTCGTCCGGGAAGCAATGGTCTTCGTCGCGCGCCAGCCAGTAATCCTCGCCGAAGCGCTGCATGATCCGCCCGACGTTTGTGCGGATCTCCTCCTGCATCGGGGTTAGTCCAAAATCCATAGCGTCTCCAATCGCGGCGCTTCCGCAGCTTTCCGCAGTTGTACCACGTGCGGCCGTTGAGCGGCCCGACCGCTCAAAATCCCGGTTCGAACCCCCCGGCGGCACAGGCTTCCCGCGGCTCGTGCACCTGGATAGCGCGGTCCGACACCATCCCCCAATCGACACCGATGCCAATCCCGCGCACTTCGAATCGCACCATCCCGGTCGCACAGTCCAGGTGCGCATCGATGACAAAGCCAGGCTTCCGGTAGCCGTCATCCGTACGTTCCTGCGCTTCCCAGTCGGTGGGTTCACCGCTGTGGTCGTCATAGGCCGGCGGCGTCCCGCCGCTCGTCTGGTCATAGGAAAGGAGGTCGATTGCGGCGAACATCCCGAACGACAGCGCCGCAGTCCCGAGCGCGCCGGCCATGACGATCCCGGCCCAAAACCGTTTGCCGAGCGGGCGCGGCTGGCGTCGCTGCGGCTGCTCGTGGCCTGCAGGGGGCGGCTCCAAATCCGTGCGGTCGTTGTCGTGTCGTCCCGGCTCCAAGGCGCGCTTCATGCTAGCACGGCGCCCGCCACCGCTCCCGGCAACCGGCTACACTGTCGCGCACGACACGAGAGGTGCTGCCATGAAGATCGGGCTCTTCGCCCCCTGGATTTCCTCCTACGCCACCCCGGCCTTCCTCGCCGAAGCCGCGCAACACGCCGAACGGCTCGGCTTTCACTCCATCTGGGTGCCCGAACACGTCCTGCTCTTCGACGAATACGCGTCGAGCTACCCCTACACGCAGGACGGCCGCATCAAGGTGGGCCAGGAACCCAACATCCTCGAACCCTTCAACTATCTCTCCTTCATGGCAGCCGCCACCTCCACCATCCGGCTCGGCACGGGGATATGCCTGGTCCCGCAACGCCACCCGGTCTACACGGCCAAGGAGGTTGCCACCGTCGACTACCTGTCGAACGGCCGCGTCGACTTTGGCGTCGGCATCGGCTGGCTCAAGGAGGAGTTCGAAGCACTGGGCGTGTCATGGCCGCGGCGCGGGCAGCGCACCCGCGATTACATCGAGCTCATGCAACGCCTGTGGTATGACCCCGTCTCCGAATACGACGGCGAGTTCTACACGCTGCCGCCATCGCGCCAGTACCCGAAGCCCGTCCAGCAGCCACACCCGCCGGTTCACTTCGGCGGCGAAAGCGACGCCGCGCTTCGGCGCGTCGCCGACATCGGCCAGGGCTGGTACGGGTTCGGCCTCTCCCCGGAAGACGCGACAGAACGCATCGGCACGCTCACCCGGCTGCTCGAAGAACGTGGCCGCTCGCGTGCCGATGTCCACATCAGCGTCTCGCCCCGCTTCGGCCCCTTCGATACGAGTACTGTCCCCGCATACAGGGAAACAGGCGCGGACCAGCTCATCCTCACCGGCTACGGCCGAAGCCCGGACGACTACTTCGAGTCGCTGAAGACGCTTCGCGCCGAGGCCGTCGAAGTCGCCGCGGGGTGACGGCGGCAGGTCTGCCAGGCTGGTGTCAGTTACCTGCAGCGACGTCGGCCGGTTCGAGCACCGCCATCTGCGTCAGGCCGCCGACCACGCCATCTCCGGCCTCCACGAGCACTTCGGCAGTCACCGGGACGCGCAGGGTCACCTGCGACCCGAACTTGATCATGCCCAGCCGCTGCCCCTGCGCGACCTCGTCGCCGGCCTCGACCCAGCTCACAATGCGTCGCGCCAGCAACCCACTGATTTGCGTGACCGTACAGGGCCCGGCTGGTGTTTCGAGGCACGTCGCGAGCTGGTTGTTGCCGTGCGTCGCGGCGCGCGACATCGCCGGGCTATAGCCCCCCGCGCGCCGCGTTTGCGCCACGACCGTTCCCTCCAGCGGCAACCGCTGCACATGAACGTCCAGCAGCGCCAGGAAGATGGCAATCTCGGTCATCTCCTGCTGCCAGTAGTCGTCCCAGGCGCGCTCGACATGCAGCACGCGCCCGTCCGCGGGTGAAAGCGCCACCGTCGGCTGCCGCCGGATCGCGCGCTCGGGATCGCGGAAAAAATGCCCCACCGCTGCCGCCAGCCCCCAGAGAATGAGCGCCACGGAAAGCGACCGCCGCAGGAACACCAGCCCGCCCAGCACCAGAGGGACGATAATCAGCCCGCCTTCGGTCAGCGGCCGCAAACGCGGGTCGTTCATTCGCCGATCCGGGCCGTCCGCGCGCTCAACAGAAGCGCCGGCGGGATGTTCCACGGGTACACTTCGCGCCGCATTACCGGGAACACCTCCCGCATCAATGGCGCGAGGAAGCGCGGGTGATA
>SKSF01000088.1 GCA_007118095.1 Dehalococcoidia bacterium | reverse complement strand
CGGTCGGTACGGCCGGCCTCTCGCTTGTCGGCTGCGGAAATGACGACGACGATGCTGTCAACGGGGGCAACGGCGATGACAGTGACGATGCCCCGGGAGAAACGCCGGCAGCCGACGGCTCGCCGCAGCGTGGGGGAGAAATCGTTGTCCGCCGGCCCAGCAGCATCAGCTTCGGCGATCCTATCCGCGCCAGCAGCGGATACGACACGACTTCGAGCCATCTCTTTGCGGCCCCCATGCTGCACTGGAGCGAAGACCAGGAAGCGGAAGCGCAAATCGTTTCCGACTGGGAGCAGGCCGACGACCACACGCTGATCTTCCACCTGCGCGAAGACCTCGTTTTCCAGGATGGGACACCCGTGAACGCCGAGGCCGTCGAGTATTCCATGAGCCGTGCGGCAGATCCGGCTATTGGACCGTCGTCGCGGCATTACCTTGATGGCGTCACCGTCGAACCGACCGACGAACACACCGTAACCTTCAGCTTCGAAACACCGCAGGCGCTGTTCCTTGAGGTCATGACACAGAGCCCGCCTTCGGGTCTTGGATCCCTGGTATCGCCGACGGCGGTCGAAGAGATGGGTGAAGACCGTTTCGGCCAGGAGCCAGTCAGTGTCGGGCCGTTCCATGTCGAGCAGTTCGTCCGGGATGGCGAGTCCGTCTTTCGCGCGAACCCCGATTGGCCAATCACCGACGCGGACGGCAACAAGCTGCCCTACCTGGATGCAGTACGCCTGAATGTGGTCGGTGAGACTTCTGTTGCGGTCGCCGAGCTGCAGGCCGGGAGCATCGACCTCGACTTCGTCTTCCTTGCGGAGAACGCGGAGCAGATTGAGAACAACGACGACCTTGACCTTTTCGTCCAGATCGGCGGGCTCCAGCAGGGCCTGCGCATGATCATTGACCGGGAACCGACCGACATCCAGGCATTCCGGCAGGCGATCAACTATGCGCTCGACCGCGAAGAATTCGCGTCAGTCTTCCTGGGCGAATATGGGGCCCCTGGCGAAGGCATCCTGACCCCCGTCGCGCGGCAGTATCGCGAAGACGCACCCGCATACACCTACGACCCCGACCGGGCAGCGCAGCTGCTCGAGCAGGCAGGCATGGAGGACGGGGCGCAGGTCAGCATTGTCACGTACACCTCCGGCGTGTACCCGCGCGTTGGTGAGCTCGTCCAAGCACAGCTGGGCCGGGTTGGCATTGAGGCCAGCGTCGATAGCGTTGAAATCCCGGTTTACACCGAGCAATTCGTGGACCAGGGCGAATACAACCTGGGGGCATTCGGCGCCGGTGTTTCCGAAGGCGATGCGTACTTCTTCCTCGCCGGACGATATGCAGGGGGCATCGACGGGGGGAACGAGGTGCCTGAGATTGAAGAGCTCCTCAGGGAGGCCTCGCAGACGTTCGACGACGAAGAGCGTGCATCGATCTATCGCGACATCGAAGAGATGGACCATGACCTTGCGTACATCGCCTGGCTCATGCAGGCGCCCCGGCTTGCTGCCTACAACAACAACCTGCACGGGTTCCGCTGGGTACGTACAGGTAGCTCCATCGAATTCAACCGCGCCTGGTTGGAAAGCTAACTCCACTCTCAAAGGCTGACGTCGCGACATGACGGCTTATCTTGTTCGCCGCTTCGCCCAGTTCCCGGTGGTGTTGCTCCTGGTCACGCTCTTCCTGTTCGTGATCATGCGCGCAATCCCGGGGGACCCCGTCTACGCGATGATGGGCGAACCTGAGGAAAGCTTCGACCGCGAGGCCCTCGCGGCCATGCGCGAGGACCTGGGCCTCGACCAGCCGCTCCCCGTCCAGTACGTGGACTGGCTGGCCGATTTGGCCCGCGGCGACCTGGGGTCTTCCTTCCTCTACCGTCAGCCCGTACACGAACAGCTCATCGACCGCGTCCCCGTGACGGCGCAGGTCGGGCTCCTGTCGGTCGGGCTCGCGGTACTCATCGGAATCCCCTGCGGCACCATCGCCGCAGTCAAACGTAATTCGCCCATCGACATGCTCGTGACAGTGGTCGCGATGTTTGGCATCGCGGTACCCAACTTCTGGTTCGCGCTGCTCCTCATCTGGGTGTTCGTGGTATGGCTCGGGATGTTACCGGCGACGGGGTTCACAGCCGTCTGGGAGAACCCCGTCGACGCCTTCCGTACCATGGCGATGCCCGTCACGGCACTCGGCCTGACGCTGTCAGCCGCAGTCATGCGCCACACGCGCTCCAGCGTCCTTGATGTCCTCCACCAGGATCACGTGAGGACTGCCCGCGCAAAAGGCCTCCCGGGCGGACTCGTGGTTACCCGGCACACGCTGCGGAACGCATTGCTTCCAGTGGTCACCATCATTGGTGTGCAGCTGGGGACCGTGCTCGCAGGCAGCATCGTCATCGAATCAATTTTCGCGTTGCCGGGGCTCGGCAGGCTCACGATAGAAGCCATCAACGGGCGTGATTACCCCATGGTGCAGGGCGTCGTGCTGCTCTTCACCTTCATGGTGCTGCTCGTGAACCTCTTGACCGACCTCAGCTACGCAATCCTCGACCCGAGGATTCGATATGGCTAGCGAACAGATGCGCACCGATGTTCTCGAACCTGGCGGCGCCGCAGCCCTGCGCTCACGGCGCCGGTTCCGGCCGCTCTATCTTGCCCGGCGTCACAAGCTCGCCGCCTTCGCCGTCGTCATCCTCGCGATGATGATCATCATCGCCATCTTTGCCCCGGTACTCACCCCACACGACCCGGCCGAGGCCGACGGGCGCATCCGGCTCGAGTCGCCGTCGCTTACGCATCCGTTCGGGACCGACGGCTTCGGCCGGGACGTTATGACGCGGGTCTTCTATGGCGCGCGCATATCACTGCAGGTGGGCGGAATCGCCGTCCTGGTTGCAGTCTTCATCGGCGTCCCGCTCGGCCTGGTGAGCGGGTACGCCGGTGGCTTCACGGATGCGTTCATCATGCGCCTTGTCGATGCTGTCCTGGCCTTCCCCGGCCTGCTCTTGGCGCTTGCCCTTGTCCTCGCGCTTGGGCCAAGCATCTTCAACCTCATGCTCGCCCTTGGCATCGGCGTCGCCCCGGTCTATGCCCGCCTGGTACGAAGCCAGGTTCTCAGCCTGAAGGAGCGGGATTTCGTCCTGGCTGCTCGTGCGTCGGGTGCAACCGATGCTCGGATCATGTTCGGACATGTCCTGCCCAACACTTATTCGTCAATCATTGTCGCGAGCACGCTAACAATGGGCGTCGCCATCCTCACGGAGGCGACACTCAGCTTCCTCGGGCTCGGCGTGAGGCCGCCAACCCCCACCTGGGGCGGAATGCTCAACGAGGCCGGTGACCTCATCTACCAGTCGCCATACCTCATGTTCTTCCCGGGTGTCGCTATATTCCTTGCGACGCTGTCGCTCAACCTGCTCGGTGACGGCCTGCGAGACGCTCTCGATCCAAACCTCCGCAATCGCGTATGAGCAGTGCGCGTTCAACATCATCATCCTCAGCCGCAAGGCTCATAGGGAAAGGACGGAATCATGGGCTACCAGTTCATCCAGACCGAGGTCCGCGGGCGTGTCGCAGTCATCTGGCTCAATAACCCGGAGCGCATGAACGCGCTCAGTGCCGGGATGGGCGAAGAACTCCGGGACGCCGTGAACACGTTCGATGCCAACGACGAGATTGGCGCCCTCGTCCTGACCGGGGCCGGCCGTGCATTTTGCGCCGGCGCCGACGTCAAAGGTTGGGGCGATAACATCCAGAAAGGCGAAGAAGGCCGCGACATGGCCCGCCGCGCGGAGCGGACCGACGACGAGACCTGGCCCGAACTCTGGGCGCGCGTGAAGCCAGCAGTCATTGCGTACAACGGCGACTCAATCGGCGCGGGGCTGACCATTACGCTTGGCGCCGATTACCGCATCGCCTCGGAGCGCGCCCGCCTTTCCATGCGCTTCGCCGCAATGGGCGTCACGCCCGAGCTTCAGAGCACCCGCATCCTTCCACAGCTTGTCGGCCTCAACAATGCCATGGACATGATGCTCACCGGCGACCTCTTCTCTGCCGAAGACGCACACCGCATCGGCCTCGTGCACGAAGTCGTCACACCCGAAGCCCTGCTCGATCGCGCTGTCGAGAAAGCCGAGCGCTACGCGCGCCTGCACCCCGAGACGACCCGTGCGGTGAAGCAGCTCGTCCACAGCAACCTGTACGAATCCGATGGCGCCGAAGTAAAGCGCCGGGAACGGCTCGCGTTTGCCGAGGCAGCAAAGCGGCCGTCGCATAAGGAAGCGGTGAGCGCCTTCATCGAAAAGCGCCAGCCAGATTTCTACACAAACCGCTGATACGGTGCTGGCCCGGGGCGGAGGGGTTCAGCACGGGCCGCCGCCCCGGGCTTCGCAATCACCGGCGCCGCCCGTAGCCATTTGCGCCTCATCCCCGGGGAGGATCGTGGCGAGAACGCCACATGTCTTCGCCGGGAGAGCGGCGCGCGATGGCTGGCGACCCGATACCCCTCCGGCCGGACAAGGTGGTCCGTTGTGCAACACTGGTGACCATGCAACACCGACCACGCTAATGGAGCAGTTCGAATGCTCGGCCCGACCCGGACGGTCGCCACGGTTCACGGGGCAAACATGCTTGCCCCGACAGGCAGGCACCGCCGGGATCCCCCTCCTACCCCCGCGTGAACCTCCTCCACTCCAGGGGTAGAATCGGGCATCATGGGGTCACTGCCACCCGCTGCATCGCGTGGTGCACGCACCGGTTACATCGTCAGATGCTTCAGTCACGTAGCATGGGGCGTACAGCCGTGTGCCTCGCTCTCGAGGTGATCCGGCAACCCGAAGCAAACCGCACAGGGCCGCATGCGCCCGGAACAACGACAACACGAACCAGCCAGAGAGGAGACTAACCGGCATGTCTGAATCCCAGGACGCCGCAAAGACCGAAATCCGTCCGCCCCGGCCGAAAACCAACCGCGACTGGTGGCCCAACCAGCTCGACATTTCCGTCCTCCACCAGCACTCCCCCCGTGCCAACCCGCTGGGCGAGGACTTCGACTACGCGGAAGAGTTCAAGAAACTCGACGTCGAGGCCCTCCGCAAGGACCTCATCGACCTCATGACGAACTCCCAGGACTGGTGGCCCGCCGACTATGGCCATTATGGCCCGCTCTTCATCCGCATGAGCTGGCACGCCGCCGGCACCTACCGGATCTGGGATGGCCGCGGCGGCGGCGCCGACGGCTCTCAGCGCTACGCCCCCCTCAATAGCTGGCCCGACAACGTCAGCCTCGATAAGGCCCGCCGCGTCCTGTGGCCAATCAAGCAGAAGTACGGCAGCAAGATCTCCTGGGGCGACCTCCTTATCTACGCGGGCGACGTCGCCATGCAGTCGATGGGCTTCAAGACCTTCGGTTTCGGCTTCGGCCGAGAGGACATCTGGGAGCCCGAAGAAATCGACTGGGGCGCCGAAGAAGAGTGGCTTGGTGACGAGCGCCACGACGAACAGGGGAACCTCAAGGGCCCGTTTGGCGCCGACCACATGGGTCTCATCTATGTGAACCCCGAAGGGCCGAACGCCAACCCGGACCCCGCGCTCGCGGCGAAGTACATCCGGCAGGCCTTCGAACGCATGGCGATGAACGACGAAGAAACCGCCGCATTGATTATCGGCGGCCACACCTTCGGCAAGAGCCACGGCGCCGCGCCCGAACCCTACAACGGCCCCGAACCGGAAGCCGCGCCCCTGGAAGAGCAGGGCCTGGGCTGGAAGAACAGCTACGGCACTGGCATGGGCCCCGACACCATCACCAGCGGGCTCGAAGGCGCCTGGACCGAGACCCCCACGAAGTGGGACAACACGTTCCTGAAGAACCTGTTCGAGTTCGAATGGGAGCTGACCAGCAGCCCCGCCGGGAAGCACCAGTGGACTCCCAAGAACCCCGAGGCTCAGGACATCGTACCCAGTGCTCATGACCCGTCGAAGCGGGAAGCGCCCATGATGCTCACGACGGACCTGGCGCTCAAGGTCGACCCCGACTACGAGAAGATCGCCCGTCGCTTCTACGAGAACCCCGCCGAGCTCGAAGAGGCGTTCGCGAAAGCGTGGTACAAGCTCCTGCATCGCGATATGGGTCCCATCGACCGCTACCTGGGCCCCTGGGTCCCCGAACCTCAGATCTGGCAGGACCCGGTCCCGAAGGTCGACCACGAGCTCATCAACGACGCCGATATCGCCACCCTGAAGGAGCGGATCCTCACCGCCGGCATCCCACGTGAGCAGCTCATCGCTACCGCATGGGGTGCCGCAGCCAGCTTCCGCCGGACCGACATGCGCGGCGGCGCGAACGGCGCGCGCATCCGCCTTGCCCCGCAAAAGGACTGGGAGTCGAACGAACCGGCAAACCTGGCCAGCGTGCTGCAGGCCCTCGAAGGCATCCAGCAGCAGTTCAATAGCGAACAGTCAGGCGGCAAGAAGGTCTCTCTCGCGGACCTCATCGTCCTCGGCGGGTGCGCGGCGGTCGAACAGGCGGCAAAGGACGCCGGGCACAATATCACCGTGCCGTTCACACCCGGCCGCACCGACGCTTCGGAGGAACAGACCGACGCAGACTCCTTCTCCGTGCTCGAGCCCACCGCCGACGGCTTCCGCAACTACCTCGGCAGCGGCGAGACCCGGGCGCCCGAATGGCTGCTGGTCGAGCGGGCCAACCTGCTCGGGCTCAGCGCACCCGAGATGACCGTGCTCGTCGGGGGCATGCGCGCGCTCAATGCCAATTACAAGCAGGCGGCCCACGGTGTGCTTACCAACCGGCCCGGCAAGCTGACGAACGACTTTTTCGTCAATCTCATGGACATGGGCACCGAGTGGCAGCCCACCGCCGATGGCGCCTACGAAGGCCGCGACCGTGCCAGCGGCAACGTCAAGTGGACGGGGACCCGCGTTGACCTCATCTTCGGTTCGCACTCTATGCTCCGCGCCAACGCCGAGGTCTATGCGGCTGACGACGCGGACGAGAAGTTCGTCAAGGACTTCGTTGCCGCCTGGGACAAAGTCATGAACGTCGACCGCTTCGACCTCGCCTGATCCACCGGCAAGGCCGGCAGCTCAAATCCCCGGCCCGGGCCTGCTCAGCAGGCCCGGGCCCTTTTGCGGGGTCTCCCGTTCCCACCATTCGGCCTGCTCCCGCGGGGCGCCGCCTTCAGCATAAACTAGGGATAGCTGCAGCCACTACGCTGCGTACGGGTTCCGCTGTGTACGAACGCATTCTTGTGCCCCTCGACGGTTCCGAAGAAGCTGAACGGGTCCTTCCCCACATCATCGCGCTGGCGCAGAAATTCGAGTCCAGCGTTTACCTCGTCCGCGCCACCGCCGCCCGCTCCCAGGTGCATGCCGAATCCAGGACGCCGCACGCGCCCGAAGTCGGCCTGGACATCGCGCAACGCCGCCTCGATTCCGAGGCGGCAGCAGCTCAACGCTACCTTTCGGACGTCGTCGGCCGCCTCTCCGCCGAGGGCATCCAGGCCCATGCGGATGTCGCTGACGGCCCACCCCCCGCGGCTATCCTCGAACAGGCGGGCGAGCACGACTGTTCACTCATCGCGATGACCACCCACGGCCGCGGCGGCGTCGGCAGGCTGGTGTACGGCAGCGTTGCCGACGCTGTGCTGCAGAGAAGCACCATACCCGTCCTCCTGGTGCGCCTGGCGTAGCTTCCGGCCGTTCAGATTGAGGAGTAACCCGTCACGGTACCCTGTAACCATGGCGGCGCGGCTTGTTCTTGTCGGTGCACTTGTACTGGGTCTGTCTGGCGTCATCCCGGCATGGCTCATGTGGTCCCTTGTCCTCGGCGCGGCCGTAGTGGCGCTGGCCGACTTCCTTCTCACGCTCTGGCTGCGGCAGCGTACGAGCGTCCCCGCCGGGCCCGAGGCACTCATCGGGAGGACGGCCGTCGCACGCACGCCGCTCGATCCCGATGGCTTCGTCGTCATCGACGGCGAGCGCTGGCAGGCCCGCATCGAAACAGGACACGCTGACGAAGGCGAACAGGTAGCCGTGGTCGGCTCGGACGGGTTGTGCCTCCAGGTCCGCCGGGCGTAGACGATGGCGCCGCACGTCCGCCGAGGACGTGCCGCGCCGCCGCGCCACCGGACCTCCCGTGATTGATGCGATCCATGGATGTGGTCAATACTGCGGCAATCCGGCCCCCGATGGCCGTCGCACAAGAGGTGTTGCATGTCCCAGCCGCTCGCAGGTGTCCGTGTGCTCGAAATCGGCCAGGAGATCCAGGGCCCATTTGCCGGCCTCATTCTCGGTGACCTGGGCGCCGAGGTAACGAAGGTCGAAAACCGCACGACAGGGGACCTGAGCAGGTGGGCGTTGGCCGGGCGCGGCTCCACCGATGTCCCGAATCACGATGTCTCGCCGTACTTCATCGCAATGAACCGCGGCAAGCGGAGCATCGCCCTCGATCTGAAGACGCCCGAGGCGCTCCATATCGTGAAGCGGCTGGCCACTGCGACAGATGTTGTGTTGACGAATTACCGTCCCGGCGTCCTCGACCGGCTTGGGATAGGGTTCGAAGGGCTCAAGGCTGTGAACCCACAAATCGTCTTCGCGCAGGGGAGCTCGTTTGGGCCCGTCGGGCCATGGGTTCAGCGGCCGAGCCGGGATATCCTTGCCCAGGCCAGCACGGGATTGCTCGCCAAAGGGGGCTTCGAAGGGGAGGCGCCGCTTCCCGCGCCCTTCGCCGTTGCCGACACCTCTGGTGGCATGAGCCTGGCGATGGGCATCCTGGCGGCGCTGTTCGCCCGGTCCCAGACGGGCGAGGCGCAGAAGGTGGACGTCTCCATCTACGGGACGCTCATAGCCATGCAGGCCTGGGAGATCAACTATACGTCGCTTACCGGGACGGAACCGAATCGCGCAGGCCGCGGTCACCAGTTCATCCAGGGACTCTGGGGTGCATACGCCACGAGCGACGGGTACATCGCCTTCGCGGCCGTTGACGATACCCGCTGGCCACGTTTCTGCCAGGTGCTTGGGATCGAACATCTCCAGTGCGACCCGCGATTCGAAAACGGGCGGGCACGCCAGCAGAACGGCGAGGCGTTGCGCGCCGAGGTGGAACCAGTGCTGTGCCAGCAGACGACGGAAGCGTGGCTCACGCGGCTGCAGGAAGCTGATGTCCTGGTGGCCGAGGTGGTGGACTACCACGCGGTGTTGTCGAGCAAGCAGGCCAGGGCAAACGGCTATGTCCGTCCGATGCACCATCCCTCCGCGGGCGAGATCACCGTCGGCGGAAGCCCCATCATGGTGAACGGCGAAATCCCCGGCGAAGCGGGGGCGCCGCCCGAACACGGGCAACAAACAGAAGACATCCTGCTCGAGTGTGGATTCGGCTGGGAAGAGATCGAACGATTTCACGACGCGGGTGTGATTTGAAGACTCCCCGCCGGGAAACGGGAACACCGCAGCTCTACGGTCCCGGCACAGCGCCCGGGATGCCCGTTAAGCTGGAGGATGCGTCCACGCCGCGAAGCCCCGCTTTGCATGGTGGCGCGGAGTTCCTTGAGTGCCGGGTGCGCTGAAGGTTCCCACAGAGGAGGAGGCGCATGGCCGTCCATTACCGCCGGATCGACTACCAGTACACCGTGACCAGCCGCCGCCGGCTCCAGTCCTTCCAGGCCCACAGGGTCGCGCCGGCCTACTGGCGCCCGGCTGCCGACCTCATGGAGACCGCGAGCGCCGTCGAGGTAATCATCGAGATCCCCGGCGTGGAGGAAGAAGACCTGGACATCACTCTCTTCCGGAACGCATTGGTCGTCGAAGGGATGCGCCAACCCCCGGCACACCAGCCCGATTGCCGCTTCCATGAAGCAGAGATTCGCTACGGGCGCTTCCGCCTGGAAGTGGATATCCCCGGTACGATCGATGCAGGGAATGTCACCGCCACCTACCACGGTGGCATGCTCCACCTCCACGTACCGCGTTCAACCGGGGAAGCGCGCGATGAGTGAAAACGAAAGCCCCCAGGACGTACCCCGGCCTCGTGACGAGGACCTGCAT
>SKSF01000113.1 GCA_007118095.1 Dehalococcoidia bacterium | reverse complement strand
CGCGAAGGACTCGCCGACTCCTACCGCTGGTACCAGGCCGAGGGTCGCGACATCTACGAGTTCGACTACAGCCACGACGACAGCGTGCTCGAGATGCTGGGCCACAGTCGCAGCTGACGGGGTTGGTGCTTTCCGAGGGTGAGGCCGACCGCGCCCGCGACCTGTACGTCGAACGTGGCTGGCTCCGCAAAATGCGCCACCAGGTCGAGCAGATCGGCGGGAAGCTCCACGCGGTCCCCTTCGACGACCCGCTGATGCTGTTCAACGTTTCTTTCCATCCTGGCGATGCCCATTTGTTGGGTTACGACAGCATGCCCCCGCTCCCTGCCGGCCACGTCGGGCAGCGCAGTGCCAGGTACGTGCTGAGCCGCCTTGGCGACGGCATCGGCCAACCGGCGGCGCCGCCTGCCACGGAGCGATAGGCAACGGCCAGGTGCGTCGCCGCAGAGCAGGCATGCAAGGGGCCGGCGCTGAAAGCGGTGCAACGTCTCGAGCGGTGGATGGTCGTTACAGTGGTCCGACCTGGTTTCCGCGCGGAAGCCAACCTGCCGGGCTACGATTCGGGCGACGGCGCCCAGGTCGTGGCCATCGCAGCGAGTGATGCCGGCTTCGAATCTGACGGTTGCGGCCCCCTGCTCCTTGCCCGGCTTCATTCCGACGGCTGTGGACGATTCCGTGGCGTCGATTCTTTCACAATGGGTATTGCCCCCCGGTCATCACCCGGCATAGGCTGGCCGGAACGCTGCCTGACCGGCAGAGCCATAGAGGTCCGCGACAAGGCAACGCCTGGCAAGGCCCAGCGCGACGACCTGGGGCAAGGGATGGGTTCGGGGTAGCCATCGTTCCCGCAGGGACGCAGCAAACCTCGTCGCTGATTTGGTCGCCCCGAGTTCTGCGACCAGGGGGCGACCATGGAGACGAGCGGCGAAACACTGATTGTGGCGGGCACACTGGTCCTGCTCTACGGATTCCTGCTTGGCATCCCAATGGCCAGGGCGCGGATGGCCGGTCCAACGGCGCCGCGCCACCTGGTCAACGCGCACATGGAGGCGCTGATCGGAGGCGCTATCCTGCTTGCTCTCTCCTTCGCCGCCGCTTATTCCACGCTTGCAAGCGGCCTGGAAATCCTTGCCGCCTGGCTGGTCATCGCCGGTGTCGTGGCATCCCTTGCCGGCGGCACCCTGAATTGGCTGGCCGGTGTGGATGATCAGTTCGCCTCGCGCTCTCCCGGTTTCATGCTCCAGGCGGCCGGGGGGCCTGCTGTGGTGCTCGGCGGCCTACTGTTCTCGTTCGGAGTGTTGAAGGCGGCCCTTTAGTCGAGAACAGGCAGCGGAATGCGCAAGCCAAAGCACCGCCGGGTCCGGGGGATGGGTTACAGGGCCGAGAGCCGGGCCGGATACGCAAGGAGGCGATTGCTCCATCCTGCTGCCCCCCTCCTTGCGCTGAAGCGGCGAGGCCGTTGCGGGGCAGCGTCGATCAAGCCCCGGCCAGCGCCGGCGCGCAGCCTTGCCCCTCCCTCGGCACCTTCTCGCTGGAAGGCGCGTCTTACCCCGACCTCCTCCGGTGTGCGATGTGAATAGCGTTGCCGTCTGCGGCGAGAGCTGCCTCCTTCAGTGCCTCGCTCAGTGACGGGTGAGGCGCGACCGCGAAGCCGAGTTCGACTGTGGTCGCTTCGAGCAGCACCCCAAGTGATGCTTCACCGAGCACCTGGTTCACGTCGTGCCCGATCATGTGGATGCCGAGGATCTGTCCTGTCGCGCTGTCCGCGACCACCTTGATAAACCCTTCGGTGTCGCCCATGGCGATCGCGTGTCCCAGTGCCGCAAACGGGAATCGCCCCGTTCTTACCGCGAAACCGGCATCCGTAGCCTCTCGTTCCGTGTAGCCAATAGTTGCCACCTGCGGCTGACAATATGTCGCGCGAGGCATTTGCCGGTAGTCGAGCGTTGGCGGCCCGAGCCCTGCCAGGTGCTCTACGGCGGCTACACCCTGTTGCGATGCCACGTGCGCCAGCATCAGCTTGCCGGTTACGTCGCCGACCGCGTAGACGCCTTGCACATTCGTTTGCAAATTGTCGTCGATGCGGATGAACCCCTGTTCGTCCGTTTCGACACCGGCCCTGTCGAGCCCGAGGCCAGCGGTGTGAGGTACGAAACCCACGGCCACCAGGACGGTGTCAGCTTCGACCATCTCGGTGCCCGCGTCGGTGGCAACCTGCACCCGGGCGGTGCCGCCGGAAACGCTGACACCTTCCACGCTCGCCCCCCTCGTGGTTGCGATCCCGCGCTTTGCGAATGACTTTTCAAGCGCTTTGCCGATTTCCGGGTCTTCGTTGGGTAGAAGCGTCTCCAGCCGTTCGATGATGCGAACCTCCGCCCCGTAACTCGACCACATATAGGCGAACTCAACGCCCACGGGACCGCCGCCGATGACCACCGCACCAGCCGGCGCCCGCCTGCGTGCGAGCGCTTCACGACTGGTGACCACGGTTTCACCGTCCACCGCCACACCAGGGAGTGTCTGTGTGCTGGCCCCTGTCGCGATAATCGTGCTTGCCGCTGCGTATTCGCGCCCGTCAGCGCTGATAATGCCCGCGCTTGCGAAGGAGGCCTCGGCCTCGACAACGGTGATGCCGTTCTGCTTCATCAGCGTTTCGACGCCGCCCACAATCTTCTCGACTACCTGGCGGCTGCGGTCGATGGCCGCACCAAAGTCAAACGTGGGCTCGCCCTGGATGGTGATGCCCCAGGTGTCCCCCTCGCGCAGGTAGTTCACAACTTCCGCGTTCCGCAGGACGGCCTTGCTTGGTATGCATCCCCAGTTGAGGCATAGCCCGCCCAGCCGTTCCTTTTCGAAGATCACCACGCGCTGGCCGAGCTGTGCTGCACGGATCGCGGCGACATAGCCCCCGGGCCCTCCGCCGATCACCGCAAGGTCGTACTCATCCATCGGAGCGCCAACCTGTCATGCGGCTGCGCCGGAGCGACGGACAACGTAGTCAATCGCTCCCTGCAGCGTGGCGAAGTGTTCGTAGTCTTCTTCCGGGACATCTATGCCGGTCTTTTCGTGCAGGCCGACGATGAAGTTCAAAAAGTCCATCGAGTCGATGTCCAGCTCCTCCCGGAGGTCGGCCTCCGGTGGCACGCTCCCGAGGTCTACCTCCGGCGCGACTTCGCGCATCGCCTGGATGATAACGTTCCGTGCTTCGTCTGCGGTCATAGCTTCGTTGGCTCCTGTAGCAAGCGATCGATGGCGGCGAGGAACAGGCCGCCGCGGTGGCCGTTACTCACGCGGTGGTCGGCTGCGAGGGTCGCTGTGATGGTCGGACGGACGCCGACCATGCCCTGTTCCGCCCATGGCCGTTCAATGACCTTTCCAAATCCGACGATTGCGACCTGCGGAGGGTAGATGACGCCCTGCACCGATTCCACGCCCTGGTCTCCAAGGTTCGTTACGGTGATCGTCGCGTTCGACATCTCCGCGGCGCGAAGCTTTCCAGTCCGCGCCCGCTGCACCAGGTCACGGAGGTCCCGCATCAGCTCTTCCAGTGACTTGTTGCCCGCGTCCTGGACGGCCGGTGTCACAAGGCCACCGTCGCGAAGCGATACGGCAACCCCGAGGTTCACCGTTGTCCATGGCTGGAAGGCGCCGTCCTCGTAATTCCCGTTCACTTCCGGGACCGAGGGTACAGCCGCTGCCACGGCTTTCATGAGCAATACCGAATAGAGCAGCCGTTCCGGAACCGGCCGTTGCTGGTTTTCCTCCTGGAGCCACTGCATCGCTCGCGAGAGGTCCACGGTGTGCCCCAGGTAGTAGTGCGGGATCTCGCGCTTCGACCGCTCCATGAGGTTCGCGATGACGCGCTGGCGGGCGGCGGTCCGGGCCGCAGCCCTGTCCGTCTCGGGTTCAGCCGGCGGCTCCTGCGGCTCGGCGGGTTTGTCCGCGGGTGCCGGCCCGGGCTTTGCTTTCGCGCCCGGGACAGCCGCAGCACGTTGCACATCGTCCGCGGTAATGGCGCCGCCCGGGCCGCTCCCGGTGACCTGCCCGAGGTCGACACCGAGCTCGCTCGCCTTCTTGCGCGCATAGGGCGACACGCGTGCGCGGCCTTCTGTGGGCGCAGCAACCGCCGGGCCGCGCGTGGCCGCCTGTTCGATATCTGCCCGCCTGACCGCCCCATCGACCCCGGTGCCCCTTACGGTATCGGGGTCCACACCGAGCTCCGCGGCCAGCTTCCGGGCACTTGGTGTGACGCGGCGGCGCTCTGCAGCTTCCTGTGGTTTCGCCGGTGGTGCCGGGGTGGCCTCAACAGCCGGCTTCGGTGCCGGTTCACGTTCGGTCGGGGTGGCGCCATCTCCAGGCGTTTCCGCCTTTGCTGCGGCCGGTTCCCCTTCGTCCGCGGGCTGCGGCGCTTCTTCGGGGGTGGCTTCTTCCGCAGCCGTGGGCGCTTCGGCCGGCGGTTCCTGCTCCGGGACAGCCCTGGCTTCGCCCGCGGCCTGGACCCGCGCCAGCAGTCCCCCGACTGGCACCGTGTCGCCTTCGTTCGCGATCAGCTCGTCGATGACGCCGTCCTGGAAGATTTCAATCTCCATGTCGGCCTTTTCAGTTTCGACCTCGGCCACAATCTGGCCCCGGCGTACCTCGTCGCCTGGCTTCACCAGCCAGCGGATGACGGTGCCTTCCTCCATGTCTGCGCCAAGCGAGGGCATGACGAAATCAGCCATTGGTACCCAGCGCTTCGCGAACAGTGCTGACGATGCGTTCAACAGACGGAAGGGCCGCCTCTTCGAGATGTCGCGCATACGGTATCGGCACTTCGGCCGTGCAGACCCGGGCGACCGGCGCGTCGAGTTCGTAAAAGGCTCCTTCGACAATACGCGCGGTGATTTCCGCGGACAGGCTGCCGCTCTTCCAGCCTTCGTCGACGATCACCACCCGGTGCGTCTTCCTCACTGTGTCGAGGATTGCGTCGTTATCAAGGGGGCGTAGCGACCGCAGGTCCAGCACTTCCGCGTCAATGCCATCGGCCTCGAGCGCGGCCGCAGCCTCCAGCGTCTTGGGTATCGAGCTGCCATAGGAAACCAGGCTGATGTCCTCCCCCTCGCGGAGCACGCGCGCACCTTCGAGCGGGACTGCGCCAGAGTCCGCCGGGATTTCACCCTCCATGTTGTAGAGTGCCGTCGCTTCAAAGACGAGCACCGGGTCGGGGTCTTCGATGGCGCTCAGCAACATGCCGCGCGCATCTTCAATGGTCCCCGGCGCGACGATCTTGATCCCGGGGATATGGGCGTACCAGCCTTCGAGGCTGTGTGAGTGCTGGGCCGCGAGCTGCCGGCCGCCACCCGTTGCCATGCGAATCACGACTGGCACATTGAACTGCCCGCCCGACATATGCATCAGCGTTGCCGCGTTATTCAGGATCTGGTCCAGTGCCAGCAGGCTGAAATTCACCGTCATGATCTCGACGATGGGCCGCATCCCGTTCATCGCGGCGCCAATGCCAATTCCCACGAACCCGCCCTCGGACAGTGGCGTATCCCGGATGCGCTCGGGGCCAAACTCGTCCAGCAATCCCCGGCTCACCGCGAAGCAGCCGCCGTACATGCCGACGTCTTCACCCATGAGGAATACGCGCGAATCGCGGTGCATGGCGTCCCGCATGGCTTCGCGGCACGCGTCCCGATAGGTCATCTTGATCATCTCGGTTCCCATCAGGACTGCTTCTCCGAGTATACGAAGCGCTCCAGCTCTTCCACGGGTTCGAGCGTGCCAGCCTCTGCGAAGGCGATGGAATCTTCGATCTCCTCGGCAACCGACTGCTCCATCGCCTGGAGCTCGTCGTCGGTAAGCAGGTCCGCCTCATACAGGCGGGTCCGGAAGGTATCAATGGGGCATTGCTCTTTCCACTCTTCCACCTCGGCCTTCTCGCGGTAGAGCTCCGGGTCATACATTGAGTGGGCACGGAACCGGTAGGTCTGGAACTCGATGAAGCAGGGACCGTTAGAGCGCACCAGGGTCATCGCCCGCCGGACGGCATCTTCCACAGCCAGGACGTCCATCCCGTTGACGCTCCAGCTCGGCATCTCGTACGCAGCAGTCTTCACGGCCAGGTTCGTCTCCGACTCCGAACGCCACAGCGCTGTCCCCATCGCATACATGTTGTTCTCGCAGCAGAAGATAACCGGCAGCCGCCAGAGCTCCGCGAGGTTCATCGTTTCGTGGAACTCGCCCTCCGCCATCGCGCCTTCGCCGAAGAAGCAGGCCGTCACCGCATCCCGGTTGAGCATGCGATCCGCCATCGCAATGCCCCCGGCAAGCGGGATACCGCCTCCAACAATCGCGTTCCCGCCGTAGAAATTGGTCTCCGCGTCGAAGAGATGCATCGATCCCCCGCGCCCGCGGCTGCAGCCTTCCAGCTTGCCAAACATCTCGGCCATGATTGACCGTGCCGACATGCCACGAGCGAGCGCGTGCCCGTGTTCGCGGTATGTCGCGACAATGCTGTCACGGGGCAACAGCGACTGCATCACCCCCACTGCGACTGCCTCTTGCCCGATGTAGAGGTGGAGAAACCCGCGGATCTTCGTCGCGCTGTAGAGCTCGACGCATTTCTCCTCGAAGCGGCGGACGAGCAACATCTGTCGCATCAGGTGGTGTGCGTGCTCCCGGTCGAGGCCGGTCGCTGGCACCAGCGGCGTAGTAATCATGAGGATTCCTCCAGTGTTGACGTGTCCCCCTCGGGCAGGGACAGTTCGCGGGCTTTCAACAGGCGCCGCAGCACCTTCCCGCTCCGGGTCTTTGGAAGATCATCGACAAAGTCGATCTCGCGCGGCGCGACGGCCGGTCCAAGACGGCGCCGCGCGTGCCCCAGGATGTCGAGCCGCAAGTCCTCCGATGGCTCGTAGCCTGGCTTCAGCGTGAGAAACGCCTTCACAATGGAGCCGGCCGTGGGCTCTGGCTTGCCGATCACTCCCGCTTCGGCTACCGCTGCGTGCTCCATGAGCGCGCTTTCCACCTCGAATGGCCCGATGAGATGGCCGGCCGACTTGATAACATCGTCTGCCCGGCCGACGAACCAGAAGTAGCCGTCCTCGTCGACCCGGGAGAGATCCCCTGTCAGGTACCAGCCATCCGCGAAGCACTGCGCATAACGCTCCTCGTCGTGCAGGTAACCGCGGAACATCGAGGGCCACCCTGTGCGGAGGGCGAGCTGGCCTTCCTGCCCCGGTTCGTCGATGACGCGGACCTCCCCTCGCTCCTTGTCATGCTCCACGATTGCCGCTTCGATGCCCGGCATCGGCCTGCCCATCGAACCGGGGCGGATGTCCATGCTGGCGAAATTGGCAATCATGATGCCGCCGGTCTCCGTCTGCCACCAGTTATCGTGGATTGGCAGCCCCAGCGCCTCCTGTCCCCAGGCAACCCCTTCCGGGTTGAGCGGCTCGCCCACACTCGCAACGAAGCGAAGTGACGGGTAACTATATTGCCGGGCCATCTCGGTCCCCGCTTTCATGAGCATCCGGATTGCCGTCGGCGCCGTGTACCAGACAGTGACGTCATGCTGTTGCAGCGCCTGGTACCAGCGGCTGGCATCGAATTCCGCTTCGTCGACGATCATCGTCACGCCCTGCGCGAGCGGCGAGATGATGCCGTACGATGTGCCGGTCACCCAGCCCGGGTCTGCTGTGCACCAGTAGATGTCGCCTGGCCGCAGGTCGAGCGCGTAATAGCCCGTCACGTCGTGGGCGACCACGGCTTCGTGGACATGCACCGCGCCCTTTGGCTTGCCTGTGGTACCACTGGTGAAGTGCAGCAACGCCCGGTCTTCCGGTGACGTAGGACCGATCTCGTAGCTCTCCGAAGCGGCGTTCATCGCCGCCCGCAAGTCGAGCGTGCCGTCAGGGATTGCGGCCTCTTCGCCCTCCCGGACGACAAAGACGTGCCGCAACGACGGCAGGCTATCGCGTATCGGGAGGACCTTCCGCCGGTAGAGCGCCGGTGTCGTGACCAGCACGGTTGCGTCCCCAATTGACATGCGCTGCTGCACCGGCTCCGGTCCGAATGCCGAGAAGAGCGGACAGAAAACGCTGCGGTGTTTCAATGTCCCGAGCACGGCTGCATAGAGCTCGGGCACACGGCCTATGAGCGAGAAGACCCGTTCCCCGGGTTCGACGCCGAGATCAGCCAGCACGTTCGCGAAACGGCTGGAGAGCCCGTCCAGTTCGGCATAGCTGATGTCGCGTTGGCCGCCCCGTTTATCCAGGTAGCGCAGCGCCACGACATCACCCTGTCCCCGGGCCACGTGCCGGCTGACGGCTTCATGAGCAATATTCAATCCCTTGCCGCCAGGCAGGCCATCAAGCCGTCGCCTCGCGTCGTCCCACGAAAAGCTCGCACGCGCGGCCTCGTAGTCGTCCAGGTTGGGCGGCGCCGGGAATGTCCCAGGCTCTTTGCGAATCGTTTCGAACGTCATGTGGCCGGCCCGACCTCCGGTGGGATTCTGCCATTGTTCATGACGCAATGGCCTCACACGAGGGTCACGAGTCCCCTGTTCACCCGGCTAGCGGCCATAGATGCCCCCGGGGCGGCGCGGCTGGTTGGAGTCGGCAGGGTTCCTGACAGTTGATAAATCGGAGCGCCTGGTGGCGACGGATACCGGTCGCGCGCTGCTGGCTGAGCTCGAACTCTACGAACCGTCGGCCGCACCTGGGCCCGGGCAGACGGACCCGGGTGTCTCGCCAACCGAGGCTGTCCCTCATGAGCCTCCACGGGTCGCGGAGACCGTACCCGATGCGTTGCGTGATCTGCTGGATGAGCTCGCGATAGCTTCTGAGGCGAGCAGTAGCCCGGTCCGCTTTGAACAGGTGTCTGCGACGCGTTCACCTTCCTGGGCTTCGAGGCGGAACGGCTTGGTGGCCCCGGCAAGACGGACGTGCTGCTGGACGCCGCGCTTGGAAAAGGGGCAAGTTACCGCGCGATTATCGACTGTAAGACGAGTGCCTCGGGGACAGTCAGCGATGGGCAGGTGGATTGGATCACCTTCCAGGATCACAATCAGAAGCACGAGGCCGATTTTGCAGCATTGGTTGCCCCGTCACCCGGTGGCGGGCGGTTGTTTTCCCGTGCGGAAGATGCAGGTGTGACGGTCCTGTCGGTCGAACAACTCATCGCGCTGTGTCAGCAACATGCGGAAGCACCCCTGGGACTCGTCGCATACCGGAAGCTCTTCGAGACAGTCGGCGCTGCTGATATGGGGACGGTATCCGAAGAGGCCGAGGAATGGCTACGACTCACGACCCTTGCGCGTGCGGTGGTCGATGCCATTGCGACACGTTCGCCGCAGTTTGGCCCCCTGTCCGCACGGGACCTCGTCATGGTGCTTGCGGATGACCCGATTGCAGACGGCGCACGAGAAGAGGAAGTGGCGTCCTTGCTGAAGACGCTGGCGAGCCCGCTCATCGGAATCCTGGAAGAAGCAGAAAGCGAGCGCTTCAGGCTCACCACGTCAGGCTCGGTTATCAGCCACCGCCTGGTCGAGCTCGGTGAGCGCCTGGGTGAACGGTCAGGGCATCAGAGCGGCTAGGACAGTCGATGTGGAGCCGCCATGGACGCCATCTTGTCCGCGTCACATCCCATCGTGAAGGTGTCAAAAAGGGCGTCAGGCCCAGAAACGTAAACGCCCCGTTGTGAGACGGGGCGCTTTTTCGCGCGAGTCGTGCCTGCGGTATCTGGTTTTGCGATGTGGGCCCGCAGGGACTCGAACCCTGGACCAATGGATTAAAAGCAGTGCCCTGAACAGCTGGCCTCGTGTCATTCGTATTCAGACTCGACAATAAGAGTCCGGTCTCGTGTCCCGATTTTCGGTCGTGATGGCGTCAGATATGGCGTCAAACTCACCACGTGCGGCGGGGGAACGTGCCCGCACGCGTACTCTTCCAGTTGTTGGCCCAGTGCTCTCCCGACCGGAGTCATGTTTCGTATAGTGCTGCCCCAGAGCAAAAGGGCCAGAAGGTCGGTGCAGTAAATGACAAGGGCATGGTTTCTCCAGGCAAATCCGAAGCTCTATGACATCGATGCGGCTCTCCAGGAACTCGACCGCATCTCGTGGCGGAT
>SKSF01000035.1 GCA_007118095.1 Dehalococcoidia bacterium | reverse complement strand
GCCAACGTAAAGGGACACCTGCGCCCCGTAGATGATGCGCGTGTAGAGGTCGCGGCCACGGTCATCGGTGCCGAGCCAGTTCTCGCTATCGGGCGACGCGTTCGCCTTGAGCAGGTCGCCACGTTCGAAGGTCTCTGGCGGGTGCTCGAGGCGGATGGACGGGTCGGTGAGCGATTGCTGGTAAAGTTCTTCGTCGAACGCCGGGTTCTCCTGGCGGAAGGTTTCGCCGGTGCCGTAGCGGCCCAGCACATCCGCGAACACGGCACAGATGACCATGATGATGATGACGACAATGCCGAAAGCGCCCAGCGGCTTGCCTCGCAGGAAGGTGGACCACCACTTCGCGAAGCGGACGTAGAAGGGCCGCGCACTCGGGCTTTGATAAATGGACGGGCTCGCGCCCGCCTGGTCCTGTGTGTCCTGTGCCACGCCGGCCTCCGGTGTTACGAGAATCGAATGCGCGGGTCGAGCGCCCCGTAGAGCAGGTCGATCGCGAGGTTCACGAACACCACGAACGTCGCGATGATGAGAATGAAGGTCTGCAACACCGGCACGTCACGCGCTCGGATGGCCGTGATCATCCGGTTGCCGATGCCGTTGATGTTGAAGATGTATTCGAACACCACGTTGCCCGCGATCAGCGTCGCAAGCGTGAGCCCGAGGATGGTGAGCACCGGGATGAAGGCGTTCTTGAGCGCGTGGCGCATGATGATGGTGCGTTCACGCATCCCCTTGGACCACGCGGTGCGGATGTAGTCCTGGCGCAGGACTTCAAGCATCTGTGAGCGCAGCAAGCGCATCACCTGTGCGCCGGCCGCAAAGCCGCCGACGACCGCGGGGATGATGAAGAGCTTGAAGCTTGCCCACGGGTCTTCCCACAGGAGTGGTGACCGGGTGAGCTGAACGTCCCACAAACCCCACTGCACCACGTAGAGGAGTGCGATGGTCGCGACCCAGAAGTTAGGCGCAGCCAGGGCGGTGATGGCGATGACCCGGAGCACGTAGTCGATGATGGTGTCCTGGCGGATCGCCGAAATGACACCGATCGGCACGCTCACCATGACCAGGACGATGAAGGTCATGATCCCTAGCTGGGCCGTTGGGGCGATTCCTGCCTGGAACATCTCGATCGTTGGCTGACGCGTCTGGAAGGATGTCCCGAATTCACCGCGCGCGAGGTCAGCCATGTAGACGGCATAGCGCTCATGCACGGGCCGGTGCAGCCCGAGCTCTTCGCGCACCTGTTCGCGGAAGCGTTCCTGTGCTTCGGGGTCTTCAGCGCCGATGGGGTTGGACGCCGCAATGGTCTCGGCGACGAAGTCACCCGGCAATGCGTTCGTCGCCAGGAAGACCAGTGTGATCACAAACCAGATCACGGGAATATTAATCAGGGCGCGCCTGATTGCGTAGTTCCGCATCTACCTGCCACTCCAGGTCGGGGTTTCCCGGACGCAGGGGGACCCCGGGCGTGCTGGTGTCCCCCTGCTGCTATCCGAAGGTGTTAGCTGCGGCCCTCCCACGTCGGATCGTCCATGTCGAACCAGTGGTCGCGATAGACGTTGTGGGTATTGGGGAAGGGCGGTTCTTCGCCAACGTGGTAGTAGTTCCATCGCAGCGTGTTGGTGATCTGCAGGAAGTTGTAGGGGATGCCGGCGCCATAGTTCTCGAGGAGATGGCGCTCGATTTCCTGTGACAGCTCCATGCGACGTTCTTCGTCGAACTCGACCATTGCCTCGTTCGTCAGATCGTCGACTTCCGGTATCTCGACCCCGAACTGGAAGAATGCCGGAGCCTCGGAGTTGTAGTTCTGCCAGAGCCCGATTGTGGGCTCCAGGTCGGAAACGTCCGTGATCCAGCCGAACCAGATGTTGTTGTTTTCGTTCCCGTATGCCTGGTCCGGGATCTTCCCGTTAATCGTCGCGTAGGTCTCTATAGACGCAGTAAATTCGTTCCCGAGGTTCCCCTGGAGCATGTCCGTGATGATCTCGGCTGCACCACCGTAGAGGCCCTCGAAGATATCGGGGATATCGACAATGATTTCGCCGAGCTCCTCGCCGTCGGCGGCGTCCCACATCGCACGGGCTTCCGCCAGGTCTTCCTCGCGGTCTTCGAGGTAACCGGGGTACGTGATCAGTTCCTCCTGCTGGATCCCCCAACCGATCTGCGTTGGCGGGATGTTGCCGGAGAGGGCACCACTGCCCTGGACAAACTGTTCCATGAGGAGGCGGCGGTCCAGCGTGCGAAAGATGGCGCCGATGAGCCGCTGGTCGTTCCAGGGCGGGGCGCCACCATAGTACGTGCCGGCGATCGGGTTGGCAGAGAAGGCAGGCGTGTTGTGCATCTCTCCTTCGTAGTCGTCGAGGTGCTGGTTCAGGCGCCCCAGGTCGATGCCACCGAGTTCGTCGATGTCTTTCTGGAGGAATGAAGATTCACGGGCAGCGGTGTCGGCGAAGAGCGGCACCCATTCGACCCCATCAAAGTTCACGTCTTCGTAGAAGTCAGGGTTGCGGACCCACTCGGCGCGGCCCTCCGGATCGAAGGATTCGAGCATGAAAGCGCCGGTCCCGACGAGCGCCTCCACCGGGAGATCGCGCATCTGGTCTTCGTACTCTTCGATGATTTCCCGTGCCTGGACCTTGGCATACGAATTGGCCAGCGTGCCGAGGAAGAAGGGGTTTGGCTGGCTGAAGGTAACGGTGAGTGTCTGGTCGTCGGTGACTTCGACGCTTTCGACGAAGCTGAACTGGAGCTGGCGCCAGAAGCTGGCGTCCTCGGTGCCGTCGAGCAGGACACCGTCACGGTTTCGCTCGATGAAGAACTGGAGGTCTTCAACAGTCGTTTCCCGCCCGTCAAGCGGGGGTTTGTTGTGCCAGCGGACGCCCGGTCGAAGCCGGAACGTCAGGGTGAGATCGTCGGGCTCTTCCCAGGACTCCGCAAGGGCGCCTTCAAGCTCGCCGCCGTTTTCGAATGACCGGTAGTGGACGATGCCCAGGTGGCTGTAGCCCAGCATCGCGGCGAATGGCGTAAACCGGCTGCGGTCGGCGTCGAAGGTATCGAACGTGGCGTCCGAAGAGCTGACACGACGGACGCCGCCCTGCCGGGGCTGCCCATTCCCGTTGCCATTGCCGTTGGCGGGTGTGGGCTCGGGTGCGCCGTTGCCGTTTCCGTTGTCGTCGGTCGGAGTTGGAGACGGTTCATCGTCGTCGTTCCCACAACCGACGAGCGTCAGGCCCGCGGCACCGGTCCCGGCGCCAGCGAGGCCACCCATGAATCGTCTGCGTGAGAGACGACCTGAACCAGGCCTGTTTATCCAATAATTGTTCCGCTTCGGCATGCGGCTTCCCCCCTCAATGAACTATCGCCCCGCTGCTACCCGTCCATTTATACGACTCATAGGTGCCAACGGATGGCTGGAGTATACGCAGCGACTATCAGGTGTCAATAGGAACCGGGCATTTACCGGGCGCAACGAAAGTCGCGTACCAGTGTGCCTTAACCTGCACGATGCGAATTTGGACAGCGTGTCAGTTGCCGCCTGTCGAGGCGAGTTAAGGAACCGGTAAGTCGGCCTCTATGTCCATACGGCTGACACGTCAACGGCGGCTATTGACACGTCGCTGTCGCAGTTGCGACGTTTTGCAGTCTATCGATGCGATATACACTGTCTACCTAAAGGTATCGCGTGTGCCAGCGGCAGGCGGCGGCGAACTTACGTGTGCTGTTCTACGGTGCTTTTCCGGCTGGTGGGCTACAGTAAAAGGACGCCCGCGTCGCACGCGGGACACCAGGAGGAGCAGCCGCTGGCAGGCGAACTGACCGGCATCGCGGCCGCCATCGGTCAGGAACTCGGGGGGCTCTGGGCACCCGGGAACGGCCAGGTGCGCCTTGGCGCACCGGACGCCACGCGCGGCCCGCTCATCGCGGCGGCAGCATCGGACCACGATGGACCCCTGCTGGTGCTGGCGGCGACACCTGCCACGGCGCAGGCGCTCTTCGACGAGGTACAGGTATACGCGCGCACCCCGGTGGTACGGCTTCCCGAACAGGAGCGGCTGCCGTACGAATTGAGCCGTGACGACCCGGTCATCCAGCACGAGCGCGAACGCGCGCTCGACATGCTTGCGGGTACCGGCCAGGTCATCGTGGTCGCATCGTGGGCTGCGGTCACCGGACACTGCGCCGGGCCGGAGCGGCGTACAGAAGGCATCACCGTCCGTGTCGGCTCGACCATGGGCCCGGCGGCGCTGCTTGAAGCGCTTGAAGCCGAAGGGTACGAACACGAACCGGTGGCGGACCGCCCCGGGACAATGGCCCGGCACGGCGGCATTGTCGATGTGTTCCCGCCTGCCACGGACGACCCGCTCCGGATTGAATACTTCGGAGACGAGATCGACAGCATCCGGCGGATCAACCTGGAAACGCAGCGCAGCACGGAGCGGGTGGACGCCGTCCACCTCGACCCCGTGTCGACCGCCACGCACGAAGCGCATGCGGCGGCTGCGCGGTTGCTGGAACAGCTCGGAGACGCGGCGGGGGACGATTCGCCGCTGGTCGATGAACTCGCGATGGTGGCTGAAGGCGGCCGGACGAACTACCCCGGGCTCTTCGAAGCGCTGCTATTCGAATCGTCGGCGCTCGACCACCTTTCAGAGCACGTGCGGTTCGTCGTCGATGACCGGGCCGGCGGCCACGACGCACTGCAGAACATCATCAACGACGAGGAGCAATCGCGCGCCGAGCTTGAGCGGCGAGGCTCAATCCCCGCGGGCTTGCCGCCGCTGCGGGTTGGCGCAGGCGACGTTGAGCGCGCTATAGGGGCCGCATCCGCAGTTATCGAATTCGAGCGCTTCGGCGACGAGACCACGGGCGTGCGCCGGCTCCCGTTCGCGGTGGCGCCTGCTTTCGCGGGGAAGCTCCAGACCGTGCTGCAGCAGGCGTGGGCCTGGGCACGGCAGGGCCGACACGTCGTCATCGCCTCCCAGCAGGCGTTGCGCATCGACGACCTGCTGCGCGAAGAAGGGATCACGGCGCGGCTGACGCGCGAGCTCGAGACCGCGCCGGAGCCGGGTGAGATCATCCTGACTTCCATCCCGGTTGCCGGCGGGTTCGTCTTCAATGACGACCTCACACTGATCTCGGACCCCGAGATCTTTGGATTCAAGAAGCAGCGCCGGCCGCAGCGCTCGCGGCGGGGTGTGCGGAGTGACCTCCTTTCGACCATCGAACAAGGCGACTACCTCGTGCATGCGGACCACGGGATTGCGCGCTTCGGGGGGATGGTCCGGCGCACGTCGAACGGCACCGAGCGCGAGTACCTGGAACTGCAATACGCGGATGGCGACCGGCTCTATGTCCCGGCCGACAACCTGGATGCGATCACACGTTATGTGGGCCCGGGCGACCAGAAACCGGCGCTCACCCGGCTGGACACCCAGGAATGGCAGCGTGCGAAGCGACGCGTACGCCAGGCCGTGCTCGAACTCGCCCAGGACCTCATCGACCTCTACGCGAAGCGGGAGATGGCGAAGGGTTTCGCATATCCCGACGACCACGCGTGGCAGATGGAGATGGAGGCGGCATTCCCGTTCGTGGAGACAAACGACCAGGCAGCCGCGATTGCCGAAGTGAAGCGGGACATGCAGAGCCCGCGCCCGATGGACCGGCTGCTGTGCGGCGACGTGGGCTATGGGAAGACCGAGGTGGCGGCGCGGGCAGCCTTCAAGGCAGTGATGGCGGGGCGGCAGGTGGCGGTGCTTGTCCCCACAACGGTGCTGGCCGAGCAGCACGGCCACACCTTCCGGGAGCGAATGGCCGGGTTTCCTGTGCGTGTCGAGGTGCTCTCGCGGTTCCGCAGCGAGGAAGATCAGCGGGAGATCGTCCGCGGCATCCGGGAAGGCGACGTCGATATCGTGGTCGGGACTCACCGTTTGTTGCAGAGAGACGTCGAGTTCAAGGACGTGGGGTTGCTGATCGTCGACGAAGAACAGCGGTTCGGCGTGTCCCACAAGGAACGGTTGAAGAAGCTGCGGGAAGAGGTCGATGTGCTGACGCTCTCGGCCACGCCTATCCCGCGCACGCTGCAGATGTCCCTGGTGGGCATCCGCGACATGAGCACGGTAATGACGCCGCCGGAAGAGCGGCTGCCCGTCCGCACCTATGTCACGGAATGGGACGACGAGATCGTGCGCGAGGCGATCATGCGGGAGATCCACCGCGGCGGGCAGGTGTACTTCGTGCACAACCGGGTGCAGGGCATCGAAGCGATCGCGGGCCGCCTGCGGGAGCTGGTGCCGGAAGCGCGCATCACCATCGGTCACGGGCAGATGCGGGAAGAGCAGCTCGAGCGGGTGATGGCCGAGTTCGGCGCTGGCGAGCACGATGTGCTGGTCTGCACGACCATCATCGAGAGCGGGCTCGACATCCCGAACGCGAACACCATCGTGATGAACAATGCGAACCAGCTCGGCCTGGCGCAGCTCTACCAGCTCCGCGGCCGCGTGGGGCGCGCTTCGAACCAGGCCTACGCGTACCTCCTTTACGACCGGAACCGTGCAATCAGCGAGACGGCGCAGAAGCGGCTGCAGGCCGTGTTCGAAGCATCGGAGCTGGGAGCCGGGTTCCAGATCGCGATTCGCGACCTCGAGATCCGGGGCGCGGGAAACCTGCTCGGTACAGCCCAGAGCGGGCACATCGCCGCTGTGGGGTTCGAGCTGTATTCGAAACTGGTTGCCGAGGCGGTGAGCGCCATCAAGCAGGCGTTCGAAGGGCCGGGCGAGGGGCTGCCGCAGGTGGAAGCGCCGCTCCCGCCTGCGCCGGCCATCGACCTGCCGCTGAGCGCGCACATCCCGGAAAGCTACATCGAGGACCCGTCACAGCGGCTCGCCCTGTATCAGCGGATTGCGGAAATCAGCACGGCGGCGCAGGTGGCCGAGATGCAGGCAGAGCTGGCCGACCGGTTCGGGCCGGTACCGCCGGTTGTGGAGAACCTGCTGTTTGTGGCGCTGGTGAAGTCGATGGGGCGACGGGCACGAGTGGAAAGCATCAAGACGAGCGAACCGTTCATCCACCTGCACGTGCGGGACGGTACGACCGAAGGACAGCACCGCGCGGTGGAGCGGCTGGGCATCGCGGGTATCATCCCGGGGCCGAACCAGGTGCGTATCGACCGCGCGACCGTCGGCGAGAACTGGACGCAGACGCTCATCCGCGTTCTCCGTGCGATGTCTGTGCGGCATGATGCGGTCGCAGCCTGACCCGCGGAGAATCGCATGACCGTCCTTGTCCAACGAAGTTTCACCATCGAGCGGGGCATGCTCGGCGAATTCGAGCGCCTTTCACGTGAGGGCGTCTGGCCTTACATGGAGGCGCGCGGATGCAAGATCGTGGGCCTGTTTACGAACATGCACGGCGGGCCCAGCAACGAGGTCATCCTGCTGACCGCATATGATTCGATGGCGCACTGGGAAGCGACGCGTGACGATGCCCCGCTCCCGGCAGATGCAAGCGAGGAGGCGCGGCGGCTTCACCCTGCGTACCTGGAAGCGCTCCGCGAGCGCCGCAAGCTGGTGCAGGTGACAAGCACCCGCGTCCTGCAGCCGTGCACCGGGTGGGTCGACTACGGCACACAACCGGGGTAGTCGGGCGTGACCCCCGGCGCCGGGCGCATCCATACTGGAGACATGCGTGCAGCCAACCTCTTTACCATGCTCTCGGCGTACCAGCCGGGGTCACCCGCGTCACCATTCGAGAACTATTGCACCAGCGGCCTGGCGTACCTGCTGAACCGGGGGCACAACGTGCTTACTGCCCTGTTCCGCAACGCCGCCGGAATTGCCAACGAACCACTTGCCGACGTGGAGGTGCAGCCACGCCTCGCGGAAGCGGGGCTCGCGGACCTGCTCCTCACGTTCGAAGGCGGGCGGCGCATCGTGATCGAAGTCCACGTCGAACCGCCGGAGCCGGTCGAGCACTACGAAGGTTTGGAGGCAGTCGCGGGAGAGTGGGAAGCGCCCGCGTCGTTCGTCACCCTCGGCCTGGACCGCCAGCAAATGCGGCCAGGCTGGACACCCGTGACCTGGCTCGACGTCGTCGAGGCCATCGAAGACGACCCGGACCCGCTGGTCCAGGATTTCCACCAGTTCGTGCGCGACGACATTCTCGGCATGGGCCCGGTCCCGCTCGAGGAGGCGCTGCGCTCGAACCGGCTATTCGCGCTCGGCGGCGCGGCGGTGCGGCGGAACTTCGGCGACGATGTGCCCTATGCGAACGCCATCTCGCCACCGATGGGTTCGCGGCACCGCTATATCGGCACGATGTTTTCATCCGAGCCGGGCGGTCAGATGGACCGGTGGATCGGCATCGTGAACGAAACGGTGCCGCTGGGAGAGCATTACCAGCTCGTGTTCGCCAGCAAATCGCGGCCCCTGAAGGAGCCCATCCAGCAACCGCGCGCGCTGGGTGAGTGGAAATGGGCGGGGTGGACCGGGCTCGGACGCGTGGTGAGCCCGGTGACGCCGGACATGTACGACCGGCTGCTGGAGCGCGTGATCTAACGGATCACGCGCCCAGGTTGACCAGGACGCGGCCGCGCACCTGGCCCTGCAGGATCTGGTCGAGGACGGAAGGGAGGCCGTCGAGCGTGACCTCCTGCGCGATGCTGTCGAGGAGGTGCTTCGGCTTGAGGTCTTGTCCACAACGCTCCCAGACCCGCTGACGGTGATCACGGGGGCAGAAGACCGATTCGATGCCGAGGAGATTGACGCCCCGCAGGATGAAGGGGAAGACCGTGGTCGCAACGTTGCTGCCGCCGGTCATGCCGGACAGGGCGATGCCGCCGCCGTACTTCATTGTCCGCGCCAGGTAGGCGGTCGTCGCTCCGCCGACGGGGTCGACCGCACCAGCCCATCGCTCGGATTCGAGCGGGCGGTTGCTCTCGGCACTGACTTCGTCGCGCGGGAGGACCTCGCTTGCGCCAAGGTCGCGCAGGTACTGGTGCTCGGATTCCTTCCCGGTGCTCCCGGCGACCGTATATCCGAGGCCGGCAAGCATGCTCACGGCCGTGCTGCCAACGCCACCAGTAGCGCCAGTGACGATGACCGGGCCCTTATCGGTGGTCAGTCCGACCGATTCCAGCGCTTCGATCGAGAGAGCGGCAGTGAAGCCGGCGGTGCCCAGCGCCATCGTCTCCTTCAGGGAGAGGCCTTCGGGAACTTTGAGGACCCAGTCGCCGGGGACGCGGGCATACTCGGCGAAACCACCGGGATGAGCGACGCCCAGGTCGTAACCTGTCACGAAAACCTCATCCCCTGCCTTGAAGCGGTCGTCACTGGATTCCGTGACGACACCGGAGAGGTCTACGCCGGGGGTCATGGGGTAGCTCCGGATCACCCGGCCATTCGAGATCGAGGCGAGCCCGTCTTTGTAGTTAACGCTCGACCAGTGAACGCGGATAGTGACGTCGCCCTGTGGCAGGTCGGATTCTTCGAGCTGCGTGATCTGTGCGGAGAAGCTCGAGTCGGTTTTGTTTACAACGAAGGCGCGGTAGCTCATGGTAAGCCTCCCGGTAAAGTCTCGTGCCAGGTTCCCGGCAAGGTTGCAGGCCGGGGACGTTGACCGCAACCGGTGAGGAAAGGAGCCACCCGGCATGAGTGACGATCTCAACGCATCGCGTTTCACGGTGAAGACCACCCGCATCCGCGGATTTACGCAAGCGTATGTCCACGAAGGAGCCGGCGGGGTCCCACTGTTGCTCGTCCACGGGTGGCCAGAAACGAAGCGCATCTGGTGGCGGAACATCGCGCCCCTGGCGGAGGCGGGCTTCGAAGTGATCGTGCCGGACCTTCGGGGCTTCGGCGAATCGGAACCCGGGCCAGATGGCTTCCATGATGTGCCATCACACGTCCGCGACCTCTACGCGCTGGTCCATGACGAGCTGGGGCACGAGCGGGTGGTCGTCGCGGGGGGCGACCTGGGCGGGCCGGTCATCCAGGACATGTCGCTACGCTACCCGGGCTTCGTCGAGCGCATGGTGCTGTTCAACTCACCGTTGCCGTTCGACAAGGAACGAATGGGGCACATGAATACTCGTCCACCACGCGAAGCCTCCGACTACTTCGTGCGGCAGGGGACCGACGCGGACGCGCTTGCTGCCGAGCTCTCGACACCGGAGATGCGGCGCCGGTACATCGCGACCTTCTACACGTCGCGATTCTGGGCGCACCCGGGCGGGTTCACGCCGGACGAAGTGGACTTCATGACCGAGCCCTGGGCAGACGGCGCCCGCATGCGGGCAAGTTTCGGCGCATACGAAAGTACGTTTTCAGAGACGGCGCGCAGCGAACCTTCCACCATGTCGGTGGATAACCCGACGCACACGCTGATCCTGTTCGGCCCTTCGGACCATGTGCTGTACCCGGACTACGACCGGATGGCGGCGGTGGTGTTCCCCGACCACGTGGGGCCGTTCATCGTGCGAGACTCCGGGCACTTTTTGCAGTGGGAGGCGGCTGGCGTGTTCAACAGCGCGACGAAGGCGTTCTGCCGCGACCTCATTGGCTGGCGACAGGAGTAGACGAGTGGCCATGGAACCCGTGGACTGGCGCGATTCATCCACAGCGACCCGAGCATCCTGGTCGGGAAGCCGGTGATCAAGGGGACGCGGATTTCGGTGGAGCATGTCGTCGAGCTCCTGGCCAACGGCTGCACAGAAGCCGAGATCTTCGAAAGTTACCCGCACCTGAAGCGCGAACACTTGTTGGCCGTCTTCGATTTCATGCGCGACTCCCTGAAGGAGCTCGCGTTCTACGATGTCCATCCGGCAGCGAGTCAGTGCGTTTCCTTGCAGACGAGAACTGGCCACGAGCAAGTGTTGCACTGCTCGTTGAGCATGGACATAGTGTAACGCTGGTAAGCGACGTCTCGATCGGGGCAGATGACCCGACGGTCCTCGGCATCGCGGACGAGGATGCGCGGATCTTGCTCACCTTCGACCGGGACTTCGGGGCGTTGCTCATCCTGCATGGAACCCAGGCGCCGGCCGGCATCGTCTACTTCCGGCTTCGGCTTCGACATCCCCAGCTGCCCGGGCAGCTCTTGCTCGCTCTTGTGAGCAGGGCTTCGAGTTGCACGGCCACCTCACAGTCGTTGAAGAGCGGCGGGTCCGCCAGCGGCCCCTGCGGCATCCCGAGTGATCGCTACGGCAGCGACGGCATGCTGCCTGCTACACTCCGCACGCACGATCACAGGAGGCATTTATGGGCAGGCTGGACAAGCGGATCGCGGTGGTGACGGGTGGCGGACGCGGCATCGGGCGTGGGATCTCGCTGGTGCTGGCGGACGAGGGCGCTGACATCGTCATCGCCGATATCGACCGTGAGAACGCATGGGACACGGCGAAGGAGATCGAGCAAAAGGGCCGGAAGGCGACTGTTGTTGAGATGGACGTGACGAACGCGGGGTCGGTGGAGGCGGCGCTCACCGAGGCGATTGGCTGGCAGGGTCACGTCGACATCCTGGTGAACAACGCGGGCGTCGTCGGCTCAAACGTCGGCGGCGGAGCGATTACGGCGCAGGACTGGGACGCGTGCTACGAAGTGAATCTGAAGGGCATGTGGACGGTCACGCGGGCGCTGGTGCCACATTTGCGCGAGCAGGGCGGTGGCAAGGTGGTCAACATTGCATCAATCGCGGGACGGCACGGTGGCGCGGGGCTCGCGCACTACAACGCGTCGAAGGCGGGCGCCATCAGCCTAACGCAGTCGCTGGCGCATGAACTGGGGCCGATGAACGTGAACGTGAACGCTGTGTGCCCGGGGCTGCTCTGGACCGACATGTGGCGGCACCTGGAAGCAGCTATCAGCGGCGACGACACGCCCGAGGTGGTCGACCGGCGGCAGGTGTTCGAACGCTTCATCAAGACGAACTGCCCGCTGCAGCGCGAACAGACGCCCGAAGACATCGGCCAGGCGGTCGCGTTCTTCGCTTCGGACGCGGCGAAGAACATCACGGGCCAGTCGCTCAATGTGGACGGCGGCATCGAGATGAACTGACCCGGGGCCAGCGTAGCGCTGGCCTCATGCCCCCTGCAGTTCTTTGATTGCCTGCTGGACGTCCTCGTCTTCGACGATTGTGTGCCCCCGGGCTTCGCGCAGGGCCTGGGCACGCCTCAGCACCTCGGCCAGCGACACGCCATCCGGCGGCGTGGTATGCCACGAAAGCAGTTCCACGGTCACATCGTTTGGGTCTTTGAAATAGATGGAGCGCTCATAGCCGCGCTCAACTGGCCCGTCGAATGCGACGCCTTCGTCCCGAAGCCGCCGCATCGCTTCTTCGAGCGATGGCGGGTCGACATCGATGGCCAGGTGGTCCATGTGGCCTGAGCCAGACTGCGCGTCCGGGTACGTATGTGCGCCTTCGTCCCGCGGGAGGAAGTAGGCAATGAAGGTGTCGTTGCCCACGTGGAAGAGGTGGTGGTCCTCGGGTTCGTAGTCGAGATTGGGCTGCTTGAGCACCATCTCCATCCCCAGGACTTCGGTGTAGAAGTGGATAGTGGCGGCAGTGTTGGCCCCGGATATGCCCGGGTGGGAAATGCGAAGTGTCTTCATGTGATCCTCCCCGAGCCGTGGGGCGCTTGCTTTGCCGGGGTGCGGCGGACAGGGACGCCCGCCGCACGGCGGCAGCGCCTAGAAGTCGAAGTCGTCCATGCCCATATCGGGCATGCCGCCCATGCCGGGCATACCACCCATGCCGGGCATACCACCCATACCGGGCATTCCGCCCATTCCGGGCATGCCACCCATGCCCCCCATTCCGTCGTCCATGCCGCCCATGCCTTCGAGGTCGCCGAAGTCGAAGTCGTCCATGCCGCCACCCTTGGCGACGGCGATGTTGGCGGTGAAGAGGCGACGGCCTTCAGCGCCATCGTTGGGGCACATGGCGGGGTCGCCCGCCTGTTCGCGGGGGCGCATGACGTCAAAGCTCTGGTTGCACTCGGTGCAGTGGAATTCGTAGATAGGCATTCGCCGGGGGCCTCCTTCAGATAGTGGCGCAGAGCGCCTGCGACGTAGATATGCCCCTAGGATAGGACGCCCGGGGCGTGAGCATGAAGGGCGAGTGTGACGCGCGCTACTGGTCCCGCTCACGAGTCTCGCGGAGGTTGCGCTCCCCGGCAGTCTCTTTGCGGGGGCGGGCTGCCTGCCGCTCGCGCTTTGCGGCCGCCTTCGTCTGTGGTTTCGGGCCCGAGGCCGCACCTTCGAGCGTGAGCCTATCGCCGATGCGGCCGACAGCGGCCGCCGCAGCGTCATCAGCCTCGGACACCTTGCCGTTGCCGGCCGCGGCACGTTTCCGGCGTTTTGCCGCGGTCTTGAGCGTGCCGGCAGCTTCGAGCAATGGACGCAGGTACTGGCCGGTGTAACTTGCTGGTTCGGCTGCGACGTCCTCGGGCGTCCCCGCCGCCAGGAGCTCGCCGCCACGCGTACCACCAAGGGGGCCCAGGTCGATAACCCAATCGGCAGATTTGATGATGTCCAGGTGGTGCTCGATGACGATAACGGTGTTGCCTGCATCCGCGAGACGCTGGAGCACGTTCAACAGGTGCGACACGTCCTGGAAGCTCAGCCCGGTGGTCGGCTCGTCGAGTACGTAGACGGTCTTGCCGGTGGAGCGGCGCGACAGCTCGGACGCAAGCTTGATGCGCTGCGCCTCGCCGCCGGAAAGGGTGGTCGCGGGCTGGCCCAGGTGGATGTAACCGAGGCCCGTCGCTTCGAGCGTTTCGAGGATGCGGCGCGCACGGGGGAAGCGTTCGAAGAACTCGCGCGCTTCGGACACGGTCATATCGAGCACTTCGGCGATGTTCTTGCCGCGGAAGGTGATCTCAAGCGCCTCGCGGTTATACCGCTTCCCCAGGCACACCTCGCAGGGGACAGTGACATCGGGCAGGAACTGCATTTCGACGACTTTGTAGCCGTCACCGGAGCATTCTTCGCAGCGGCCGCCTTTCACATTGAAGCTGAAACGTCCGGGTTTGTACCCGCGAGCCTTCGCTTCGGGCACGGATGCGAATAGGTCGCGGATGACGGTGAAGACGCCCGTATAGGTCGCCGGGTTGGAGCGCGGGGTGCGGCCGATGGGGGACTGGTCGATATCGACGATCTTGTCGACGTAGTCGAGGCCTTCGACGCCGTCATGCTTACCCGGGCGCTGACGGGCACCGTGGAGTGCAACCGACAGGCGCTTCACCAGGATCTCCGAAATGAGTGATGACTTGCCCGAGCCGGAAACCCCGGTGACGGCGAGGAACTTGCCCAGGGGGAAGTCGACATCGATGCCGCGAAGGTTGTTCTCGCGCGCGCCACGGATGGTGAGGATGTTGCCATTGCCGGACCGGCGTTCGGTAGGCACGGTGATCTCCCGGCGGCCAGCAAGGTAGTCACCGGTGAGGCTGCGGTCGCTGGCCATGATAGCGTCTATCGGGCCTTCGGCGACGAGCTCGCCACCGCTGTTCCCGGCGCCAGGACCCATGTCAACGATCCAGTCGGCCGCGCGCATCATGGCTTCGTCGTGTTCGACGATGAGCACAGTGTTGCCGAGGTCGCGCAGGCGTTCGAGCGTGCCGATGAGCCTGTCGGCGTCGACCGGGTGGAGGCCGATGGAGGGTTCGTCGCAGATGTAGAGCACGCCCATGAGCGCCGAGCCGATCTGCGTGGCAAGGCGGATACGCTGTGATTCGCCGCCAGAGAGTGTGCCGGACACGCGGTTGAGCGTGAGATAGTCGAGCCCGACGTCGATGAGGAACTGGAGGCGGGAGCGAATCTCCTTGAGCACCTGGCGTGCGATTGCCCGGTCGCGGGATGAGAAGGGGGTTTCGGGGCCTGCGATGTGGTCGGCCCAGGTGATCGCGTCGGCAATGCTGAGATCGGTGACGGTTGTGATGTCCCTGCCGTCGACGAGCACCGCGAGCGCTTCGGGGCGGAGGCGCTTCCCCTTGCAAGCGGCGCAGGGGATGGACGCCATGTACTTCTCGATCTCGTTGCGGACGTAGTCGGAGTCGGTCTCGCGGTAGCGACGCTGGAGGTTGTTGACGACACCTTCGTACTTCGTCTCGTAGACCTGAGTGCGGCCGTACTGGTTCGTGAACCGCACGGAGATGGGTGTGTCGCCCGTTCCGTGGAGGACGGCGCTGACCTGATCGTCCGTGAGGTCCCGGACCGGGGTGTTGATGTCGAAGCCGAGGTGGTCCGCCAGCCCTTCAATGATGCGCATGTACCAGGTGCCGACCGCGGCCGACCGTGCCCACGGTTCGATGGCGCCATCGGCGATGGACTTCGTCCGGTCGGGAATGACGAGCACCGGGTCTATCTGCATTTCGAGCCCGAGCCCGGTGCACTGGGTGCAGGCGCCGTGGGGGCTGTTGAAGCTGAACGTGCGCGGCTCAATCTCACCGATGGAGGTGCCGTCGTATGGGCAGGCAAAGTGCTCCGAGAAGACATGCTCGGGTTCGTCACTATCGTAGAGTGCAACCTGCATGACGCCCGAGCCCACCTTGAGCGCTGTTTCCACCGAGTCGGCGATACGGCTGGTGGCGCCGTCGTCGCTCCCGGGTTCGGGGACGACCAGGCGGTCGACGACGATATCGATATCGTGCCGCTTGTTCTTATCGAGCTTGATGGGCTCGTCCAGGTCACGGACTTCGCCATCGATGCGCACACGTACGAAGCCGGCGCGGCGGGCTTCGTCGAGGATGCCGACGTGTTCGCCCTTCTTCGCGCGGGTCACCGGGGCAAGCAGCAGGAGGCGGGAGCCTTCCGGATAGGCGAGGGTGGCATCGACGATTTGCTGGACGGTCTGGCGCTCGATGGGGCGCCCGCACTTCGGGCAGTGGGGCTTGCCGACACGGGCCCAGAGGAGGCGCATGTAATCGTAAATCTCGGTTACTGTGCCGACGGTCGACCGGGGGTTGTTCGACGTGGTCTTCTGGTCGATGGAGATGGCCGGGGAGAGGCCTTCGATGTGGTCGACGTCAGGCTTCTCCATGAGCCCCAGGAACTGGCGCGCGTAAGCCGAGAGCGATTCGACGTAGCGGCGCTGACCCTCGGCGTAGATGGTGTCGAAGGCGAGCGACGACTTCCCGGATCCGGAGAGCCCGGTTATGACAACGAGTTTTTCGCGCGGGATGCTGACGTCGATGTTCTTGAGGTTGTGCTCCCGAGCGCCGCGGACATGGATGTGATCAAGAGGCACAGGCGATTCTCAGTGCGGGAACCAGGATGGGATGCTCCGGCCGGCGGGTAGCCGACGAGGTGTCGCGTCCAGTGTACCGAAGACCTTTCGCGACGAATGTGAGTGTACCACCACTAGAACGGGCGTTCTATTCCTTCCCGGGGTAGTGGACCCGCCAGCGCGTATAGATTTCGCTGGTGGCCGGGTTCGTAACGGCAGCAAGCAGTTCGAGCTGACGGAGCTCATCACGGGACCAGCCTTCATCGCCGCCGATAGCACCAAGGCCATGACGGCCACCCACCAGGACCGGGCCCAGAGTCATGAAGTACTCGTCGATGCCATTGCATTCGAGAAGGGCGCGGTTGAGCTCGGCACCGCCTTCGACGAGGAGATAGCGCGCACCGAAATCGTGGCGCATGTGCCAGAGCATCGCCGGGATGGGGTCGTCGGCAGGCAATTCGATCACCGAGCGCCCCGTTTCCTCGATGGCGCTGCGCCGCTCGACCGGGAGCCCCGCAGCAGCGAACACCACCGCGTCAAAGTCGCTGGCGGTGAAGAACACGCGGTCGAGGGGGAGGTCACCCGATGCGGTCAGGACAGAGGAGATGGGGAAGCGCGCCTTCCCCTGCTGGATGCGGACAGCTTCGAGCGTCTCGTCACCCAGGCGCGGGGAGGCCCCGCTCTGCCGCAGCGTGCTCGCGCCGTTCATCACCATGTCGACGTTCACCCGCAGTTCGCGCATGAGCCGCTGGTCGGTCTTCGAACCGATACCCTGCTCGTTCCCTTCGACGACGATCTTGCCGTCGACGGACATGACCATGTTCACGAGGACGTATGGACGGTGTTCGGGCGGCTCCGGGAGGTCGAGGCGGGTGTAATCGGGCTTGGAGGCTGCGTGCATGCATTTACCGTACCCTCCGGGGGCGGTTACCGCAGCGCCTCCACGGACGAGGTAGCTACTCGAGGGCGGCGTGGATATCGATGCCGGCAGCCATGCCGTCGACCCAGCGCCGCTGTTCGAGCGTGTCGGGGACATCGCGGCCGCGCGACCGGGTGAGCCGCTCCCATGCGATTTCAGGGTGTACACCGCCCCGGACGAGGAGTGCGGCTGCCAGCATAGGTGACCGGCCAACGCTGCCGTAGCAGTGGAAAGCGATGCCCCGGCCTTCCGCCAGGGCGCGGTCCCAGCGGTCGAGCATAGGGAGCACGTTATCGAGTGGCGGGACCTGCATGTTGCCGATGGGGAACTGGACGTGTTCGATGCCGTGTTCGCCGCACGCAGCGCCAAGCCGGTCGAGGTGCAGCTCCCGCAGTTCCCGTGGCGTAATCGCGGAAACAAGGACATCGTAGCCCGTACCTTTGAGGGCGCGGACATCGTCCAGCATCCAGGTCCCCGAGCGCGGCCTGGCACAGACCGCCAGCCGCCCCGGCCATGGGCCGTCGACGGGAAAGATGTCGAGCGCCACTACGCGTTCCCCCCGGGGAGGTCGGCAAGGGGGTCGAGCTCGCGGTAGTAGCAGGTAGCGTGCCCGGTATGGCAGGTGGGGCCCTCCGGGATGGCCATGACGAGCAGCGAGTTGGCCTCGCAGTTCTTGTGGATGCTTACCAGGTTCAGCCAGTTGCCACTGGTCTCACCCTTCACCCAGAGCTCGGCGCGGCTGCGGCTCCAGAAGGTGATACGGCCCGTGCGGTAGGTGTTCTCGAGCGCCTGGCGGTTCATGTAAGCCATCACGAGCACATCGCCGGTGTTTGCATCCTGGACGACCGCCGGGACCAACCCCTGAGTATCGAACTGGAGGATGTTTTCTTCGCTCATGCGCGACCTGGCCTCAGTAGCTGCTCTCGGTGACGGGCCGGACCGGCAGGCCCGCATCGGCAAGCTGCTGTTTTACCTCGCCGATGCTACACGTCCCAAAGTGGAAAATGCTCGCGGCGAGCACTGCGTCGGCGCCGCCAGCGTCGAGCGCTTCAACCATGTGTTCCGCGTTGCCCGCGCCGCCGGAAGCGATGACCGGGACGGAAACGGCGTCGGAGATGGCGCGCAGCATCGGGATGTCATAGCCGGCCTGGTGGCCGTCGGCGTCCATGCTGGTGACGAGCAGCTCGCCGGCGCCGCGTTCAACCACCTCACGTGCCCATTCGACGGCGTCCATGCCGGTGGGCGTGCGGCCGCCGTGGACGTAGACCTCCCACCGGTCATCGGCCCCCTGCACGGCGCGGGCATCGATAGCGACAACGATGCACTGGCTGCCGAAGCGGTACGCGCCTTCGTTGACGAGGTCGGGGCGGTCGACGGCGGCGGTGTTGATGCTGACCTTGTCGGCGCCAAGTTCCAGCATGCGCTTCATGTCTGCAGTGCTGCGGATACCGCCGCCGACGGTGAAGGGGATGAAGACCTGGTCTGCCGTGGCCGCGACCATGTCGTAGACCGTTTCGCGGTCGTCGGAAGATGCCGTGATGTCGAGGAATACGAGTTCGTCAGCGCCTTCGCGGTCGTAGGCGCGGGCGAGTTCCACGGGGTCGCCGGCGTCACGCAGTTCGACGAAAGACACGCCTTTCACCACACGACCCTTGTCGACATCGAAGCAGGGGATGATACGGCGGGTGAGCATCAGGCGACTGCCTCCAGTGCTTCTCGAAGGTCGAGGACGCCCTCGTAAAGGGCGCGACCGATGATTGCGCCCTCGCAGCCCACATCGGCAACCTGGCGCAGGTGGTCAACATGGGTCACGCCGCCCGAGGCGACGACCGGGACATCAAGGGCGGCGACGAATTCACGCAGGAAATCAACGTTGGGTCCGCTCATGGCGCCGTCACGACCGATGTCGGTCACCATCAGGCGGGGGACGCCGAGTGCGGCCATTTCGCGGGCGAAATCGAGCGCCTGGCGGCCGCTGCTGTCGAGCCACCCGCCAGTCATGACCTCGCCACCACGGGCATCGATGGAGACCACGATGGCGCCGGGGTAACGTTTCACCGCCTGCGCGACGAGGCCGGGGTCCTTCACGGCAATGGAGCCAAGCTGGACGCGACCCGCGCCGCGTGCAAACGCGGCATCGATATCGTCGAGGGTGCGAAGGCCCCCGGAGACTTCGACGGGGATGCGGACGGCATCGCAAATGGCTTCGATTTCGCGCGTGTTCACGGGCTGCCCGGCCTTCGCGCCGTCGAGGTCGACGATGTGGATGCGCGGGGCTCCCAGCTCCTCCCATTTGATTGCGACGGCTCCAGGCTCTGTCGAATAGCGTGTTTCACGGTCGTAGTCGCCCTGGAAGAGGCGGACAGCGGCGCCGCCGCGGAGGTCGATAGCGGGGATGACTTCGAAACCGGTCACGAGGCGTGGTCTGCAGTGGGGACTGCGCGGGCTTCTTCGGCGGCCCAGGCGACAAAGTTTCGGTAGAGCTGGAGGCCGTGGGTGCCGCTCTTTTCGGGGTGGAACTGGGTCGCGACCACGTTTTCACGCGCCACCACACTGGGGAACGTGACGCCGTAGGTCGTCTCCCCGAGCGCCCATGCCGGGTCGTCGAGGACCGGGTGGAAGCTGTGGACGAAGTAGAAGTAGCTGTCCTGCGGGATGCCGACGGTGAGCGGATGGTCGCGAAGCCAGGTGACCGTGTTCCAGCCCATGTGCGGCACCTTCAGGTGGGACGCGCGGAAGTGCGCGACATGGCCGGGGACGATGCCAAGGCATTCCTGGCGGCCGCCTTCTTCGGACCACTCCAGGAGGGCCTGGAGACCCATGCACACGCCCAGGAACGGCCGACCCGAGGCGATGTAGTCGCGGATGGGCTCAACGAGGCTGCGCTCGCGCAGGTTCTCCATAGTGTCGGCAGCGGCGCCAACGCCGGGCAGAACAACAGCGGGGGCCTGCTCGATGGATGCGGCGTCCGAAGTGATGCGCACGTCGGCGCCGCTGTGGGCAAGTGCCCGCTCGACGCTCCGGAGGTTGCCCGCGCCGTAGTCGATTACAACAACAGGGAGAGTCACGGTGCGATCAAGTGTAGCACGCGCGCGCCCTATACTTGAGTGGCGATGGCGGACGAAACGCAGTATGACGCCCGGCTGCGCAGCGAGGAGCTGCGCTCGCTGATCAACTACCACAACTATCGCTACTACGTGCTCGATGACCCCGAGGTCTCAGACGACGTCTACGACTCGTTCATGAACGAGCTGCGGGAGATTGAGACGGAGTACCCGGAGCTCATCACGCCGGATTCGCCGACGCAGCGTGTGGGGGCAGAGCCGGTCGCCGCGTTCGGCGTCGTGGAACACCGCCAGCCGATGCTGAGCCTTTCGAACTGCTTCACTGACGACGACCTGGAGGCGTGGCACCGGCGGACATCGGGCCTGCTGGGCTACAGCGACTTCGAACTGGTGACCGAACCGAAGGTGGACGGGCTTGCCGTTTCGCTGGTGTACGAAGACGGCAAGTTCGTGCAGGGAGCGACGCGGGGCGACGGGCGGCAGGGCGAGGACATCACGGCGAACCTGCGGACCATCCGGAGCATCCCACTTTCGCTGCATGGTGAGTATCCGCAGCGCTTCGAGGTGCGTGGCGAGGTCTACATGACCAAGAGCGGCTTCGAACAAATGAACGAGGAGCGCGCCGAGCGGGGAGAGCCCATCTACGCGAACCCACGAAACTCCGCAGCGGGGTCGGTGCGACAGCTTGACCCGCGCATCACGGCATCGCGGCCGCTGCATGTGTACGTTTACCAGCTTGGCTGGTGCGAAGGGGAGTTCCCGCAGCGTCACTGGGAGATCCTGCGGTGGCTGAGCGGGATGGGGTTCCGGACGCACCCGGAGAGCGCACTGCACGCAGACATGAGCGAGTGCCGCGAGCGTATCGGCTGGTGGGACGAGCTGCGGGAGCGGCTCGACTACGACATCGACGGGGTCGTCATCAAGGTCAACGACATCCGAGCGTGGGACGAGCTGGGAGTAGTGGGGCGCGAGCCGCGCTGGGCGACGGCGTTCAAATTCCCCCCACAGCAGCGGACGACCAGGCTCAAGGCAATCAGGGTCAACGTCGGGCGGACCGGGGCTATCAACCCATACGCGGAACTTGAACCGGTCTTCGTGGGCGGCGCGACCGTGAGCCAGGCCAGCCTGCACAACGAGAGCGACATCCACCGCAAGGACATCCGGGAAGGTGACACCGTCATCGTGCAGCGCGCGGGAGACGTCATCCCGCAGGTGGTGGGGCCAGTTACGAGCCTGCGCAAGGGCGACGAGCGGGAATTCGAGATGCCGAAAACGTGCCCGGCGTGCGACACGGCGCTCGTCCGGGAACCCGAAGAAGTCGCGTACTTCTGCCCGAACACCGAGGGATGCCCGGCGCAGCAGCGGCGAATGCTGGAGCATTTCGGCAGCCGGGGAGCGCTGGACATCGAAGGGCTGGGCGAGACGCGGGCAGCGCTGCTTTCCGAGCGCGGCGTGGTGAAACGCCTTTCTGACCTCTACTACCTGGGTGAGGATGACCTGTTCGCATTGCCGGAGTTTCGCCGGAAGGGCGACCGGAAACGCGGCGAAGAGAAAGACCAGGAATACCTGAGCGAGGAAGGCCGGAACCTGCTCGCCGGCATTGAGAAGAGCAAAAGCCGCCCGCTGCCGAACGTCATCTTTGGCCTGGGAATCCGCCACGTCGGTTACGAGACGGCGCGGCTCCTTGCCGATCACTTCCGTTCGATGCAGTCACTGCTGGATGCGAGCGACGAGGAGCTCCAGGACGTCGAAGGCATCGGCCCAACGGTCGCGCAGAGCCTCGCGGCGTGGACAGCGGAACCGCGGAACCGTGAACTGGTGGAGCGGCTTGCCGCGGCTGGCGTGACGATGGAGCAGGAAGAAACAGCGCCCGCTGACGGCAAGCTGAGCGGGCTCACACTGGTTGTGACCGGCACACTCGATACAATGTCGCGGTCCCAGGCCGAGGAGCGCATCCGCGAAGGCGGCGGCAAGGTCGCGAGCTCGGTGAGCAAGAAGACCAGCGCGGTCGTCGCGGGCGCGAGCCCTGGTTCGAAGCTGCAGCGGGCAGAGAAGCTGGGCGTGCGTGTCCTGGACGAAGACGGTTTCGTGCAGTTATTGGAGCAGGGCCCGGCGGCACTCGAAGAGACTGGAGGGGAATGAGCAGGAACAATGGCAGTTACCGCCCAGTAAAGCCGCGAGCCTCGCACAACAGAAATAAGCGCCTATACTTAACCTTCGGCACGACGTTGTCTCGTGGCCTCCATCCGCATACCCCGAGCAGGATGCCCCTTTGTCCTTTCTGAGCCCGCTCAACGGCATCTTTGGCTTTTTGTCGCACGACATTGCGATCGACCTGGGCACCGCCAACACGCTGGTGATGGTGCGCGGGAAGGGTATTGTCATCAATGAGCCATCGGTGGTGGCGATCGACCGGATCACAAAGAAGATCCTGGCGATTGGCGAAGAGGCGAAGCGCATGGTGGGCCGGACGCCCGCCAGCATCATCGCCGTACGGCCTCTGCGCGACGGTGTGATTTCAGACTTCGAAGTCACCGAAAAGATGCTGAGCTACTTCATCCGCGCAGTGCACGAGCGGACCTTCCTGACGCAGCCGCGGGTGGTCATCGGCATCCCCAGCGGCGTGACCGAGGTGGAGAAGCGGGCAGTGCACGACGCCGCGTTGAACGCGGGGGCCCGCGCCTGCTACCTGGTTGAAGAGCCGATGGCGGCGGCGATTGGGTCGGGGCTGCCGGTCATGGAAGCGGCCGGCTGCATGATTGTAGACATCGGCGGCGGGACGACCGAGGTGGCCGTGGTGTCGCTGGGGGGCATCGTGGTGAGCACGTCGATCCGGGTGGCGGGCGACGAGATGGACCAGGACATCATCGCGTACGCGCGGCAGGTGCATAACCTGCTCATCGGCGAACGGACGGCAGAGGAGATCAAGCAGAATGCCGGCTCGGCGGCGCCCCTTGACCCCGAAGAAGCAGTGATGCTGCGCGGGCGCGACCTCGCGACGGGGTTGCCGAAGGCGGTGGAAGTGAGCACGGTGGAGATCCGGGACGCGCTTGCCGGGTCGATCAGCGCCATCGTGGAAGGGGTACGGTCGTCAATCGAGGTGACGCCGCCAGAGCTCGTGAGCGACCTGATGGCGCACGGGATCGCGCTGGCTGGCGGCGGCGCCATGCTCAGCGGCCTCGACCGGCGGCTGAGCCAGGAAACGCGGTTCCCCGTCTATGTCGCCGAAGACCCGCTGCTCTGTGTGGTACGAGGAGCGGGCGAGGTCCTCGAGGAACAGGCGATGTTAAGCAAGGTGCAATCGCAACTGGCGACGCGGCGGGGCAAACGCTAGCATCATCGTAGCTTCGGGCGAGGTCACCATGTTCATCCTCGAACGTTACACATGGTGGGTCGCAGCGATGGCCGCCCTGGCCCTCTTTCTCGCAATCGCCGGACAGGTGGGGGTGCTGAGCCCCATGCAGGGGACGTTCCTCCGTGTTACGGGCCCGGTTGAAGGCAGTATGAATGCGTTCATCCGGCCGGTGGGCGACTTCATTACTGACCTGCGGGAGATCGGGTCACTCCGTGAGGAGAACCGGCAGCTGCGGCTCGAAAACGAAGAGCTGCGGAACGATGTGGTCCGGCTGCAGCAGGAGGCCGCCGAGGTATCCGAGCTGCAGGCCGCGCTCGGGGTTATCGGGCAGAGCGACGACCGCACGTTCGAGGCTGCTTCGATCCTGCGCAGCGATACCTCGCCATTCAGCGACGTCGTGTATATCGACCGGGGGAGCGACGACGGCCTGCGTAATGGCATGGTTGTGCTTTCGCCGCAGGGCTCGCTTGTCGGCACCGTCACGGAGACCTTCAGCACCCAGTCGGCCGTGCGGCTCATTAGCGATAGCCGCAGCGCTGTGAACGCGCAAATCGTCGGGACCGACATCGATGGCATCGTGACGGGGACAGCGACGCGCACGGTGCAAATGGAAATGGCCCGCGGGAACATCAGCGTTGACGACGAGGTGGTCACAACGGGTGCGGGTGGGAACTATCCGCGCGACCTGCCCATCGGCCGCGTCGTGGACGTGGAGGGTTCGGCGCAGGACCTGGAACTGGACATCGAGATTGAGCCGCGCGTGCGGCTTTCAACGCTGCGGACCGTCCTGGTTGATACGAGCTTCGAGCCTGCGCGTGAGCTGCTGGAGGGAGAGTGAAGGCTGCGGTTATCTTCGCCATCATCCTTATCCTTGCCTACCTCCAGGTGACGGCAGCGCCCTACTTCCTGTTCATGGGAGCGCAGGTCGACCTGCTGCTGGTGTCGTTGGCCCTGCTCCTGACGTACCAGGGACCGCGGACGGCGATGATCACGTTGCCGGTGATCGCGCTGGTGCTGGGCTTCGTTTCGGACCGGTCACCGGCAATGCTCATTGTCGCCTTCACGCCGCTGCTGCCCCTCGCGTACTGGATGGATAACGCGGCGACCCCGCTGTCCCGGTACATGCAGACCGTGTTGGCGGTGGGCGCTACGAGCGCATGGGCGCGCTGCGTGCTCGCGATTGGGCCGTGGATTGATGGCGCGAACGTCAGCCCGGGGGTGCTGGTGTTCCAGGTGGTGCTGCCGGGTGTAATCCTGGACCTGGCGCTTCTTTCGCTCGCCTATCTTGCGTCCTGGCTCCTACGATGGCAGCCGCGGAGCCTTTCGCCCGCACGGGAGCGCTACCGGGCATGACGTTTTTCGAGGGGAAGCCACCACCTGACCCGGGCCCGACGCGCGTGCGGCCACACGGAAACCTGGCAGTCCTGCGCATCGCAATCGTCGTGCTGTTCGCGATCGTGGTGGTCCGGCTGGCGGACATGCAGCTTGTCCGTGGCGAAGACTATGCCGAGCGGGCGAGGCACAACCACATCCAGTCGGAGCAGATCCTGCCCGCACGCGGGTTGATCTACGACGCGCAGGGCCGGCCACTGGTGGAGAACGTGGGTTTTTACCAGGCCACGATTGTCCCGGAGCTGCTGCCGGAATCCGAGGAGGACCGGCGGGTGCTGTACCAGTACCTGGAGGAGCTGCTCGATGTCCCGTACCTGGAGAGCTATTCGGCAGTGGTGCAGGCGGAGACCGAGGGCACCGAGAACCAGGGGATTGCGATCAAGGCAAACCTGAGCCGTGACGAGGCCTTGCTGCTGCGCGAGGTGGAAAGCGACATGCCGGGCATCAGCGTGACGATTCAGCCCGGGCGGAATTATGTCGGCGGCGAGACGTTTTCACCGTTGCTGGGCTATATCGGCCTGCCGAGCGCCGAGGAATGGCCGGAGCTGCGGGACGAGGGGTACCAGTTCAACCAGCCCGTGGGAAAGATGGGCATCGAACTGGAATATGAGCGGCTCCTGCGCGGTGAAGTCGGGTGGAGTTCGAACGAAGTCAACGCCTTCGGCGACGTCGTGAACGTACTGCAGACGGAAGAGCCCGAACCAGGCCGAAGCCTCCGAATGTCCATCGACATGGACCTGCAGGAATACATCGCCGAGGCACTGGAAGAGGGGATGGACGACGAAGCGACCACGGCCGCAGCGGTGGTGATGGACGTGGAGACCGGAGCTGTCCGCGGGATAGTTTCGATCCCGACGTGGGACAACAACATGTTCTCCCAGGCTGACCTGTATGAAGAGGAAATCGAGGCACTGCTGGACGACCCGCGTCGGCCGCTCATCAACCGGGCCCTGAACCCGGCCGCGCCGGGTTCGACGTTCAAGCTGGTGACGGCACTGGCGGCGCTTGAAGAAGGGGCGATTACGCCGAACACGACCATCGAGGTCGACAGCATGGTGCGGCACTTCGAAGGCGACGACGGGGTGTTGTGGCCGCTCTGGGACTGGGCGGTACACGGGACGGTCGACCTGCACCGCGCAATATCGGTTTCGTCGAACCATTACTTCTACATGGCGTCGTGTGGCCTGCAGGACATCCCCGGATCGGGGCTTGCGAGCAACGTGCACGAGTCGGCCTACCGGCTGCGGTATTACGCGACGCGGATGGGCTACGGCGACCAGACCGGCATAGATACCGGCGCCGAAGCGGCGGGCATCATCCCCGACCCGGAATGGAAGCGCGAAACCTTTGATGACCCGATGTTCAACCCGGAAGACCGGGAGTGGTACTACGGCGACACCTGCTGGATGGGTATTGGCCAGGGCGACGTCACTGCGACACCAATGCAGGTGACACAGATGACGGCGGCGATCGCAAACAACGGGCGCCTGGTGCGGCCGAGGACGGTGTGGGAGGTTTTGCGCCCGGACGGCTCGGTGGAACACACCTACGAACCGGAATGGGAAGACGTCCCCGTATCCGAGGAGAACCTGCACGAAGTACGGCAGGGGATGCGCCGCACCATCACCGATGAGGATGGTGCGGGCCGCCGGGCGCGGGTGGAAGGGCTTGAGGTCGCCGGGAAAACCGGGACGGCGGAGTTTACCCATGCCGATGGCCGGGAGCTCGAGCACGCGTGGTTCACGGGCTACTACCCGTATAGCGACCCCGAGGTAGCTGTGACGGTGTTCTTCGACATCGGCGTGGGCGGTGAGCGGGCGGCCCCGGTCGCCGGGCAAATCCTCGAATACTACGACGAACTGCAGGGTGAACCCGCGGTCCGGGGTGGTGACGAATGAGCATCGCACTGGAACGGCCCGAACCCCTGCGTCGAAGCCGCGGCTCATTGCTGGCATGGAACCGCTTCGACTACGTCATGGTGCTGGGTACGCTGGGACTCGTCGCCTTCGGGTTGCTGCTTATCTATTCGGGGTCGCGGAATGTGTACGACGGTCCCCAGTTCAGCCTGGGCAACCCGGTCGTCCAACAGGGGATGTTCGCCGTCATCGGCCTCGTGATGATGGTTATCATCTCGCGGTTCGACTATCACTACCTGACACATTACTGGTGGGTCCTGTATGGCGCGTCGATCGTGTCGCTGGTGGGGGTCTACCTGTTCGGGCAGACGGAGTTCGGCGCGACGCGCTGGTTCAACGTAGGCCCGTTGCAGCTCCAGCCGTCGGAGTTCGCGAAGGTCGCGGTCATCGTCACCCTTGCGCACTTCTTCCACCGCTGGGGCGGCGACGCCAGGGACATCCGCGCCTTTCTCATGTCGCTGCTCATCGTCGCCCCCATCCTGGGGCTGGTGCTTATCCAGCCGGACCTGGGGACGGCGCTCATCTTCGCCGCGATCTGGCTCGGCGTCGTGGTCATCGCCGGTGTGAACCAGGGCCATCTGATGGTGCTGGGCGCGCTGTTCATTGCCATCCTGCCGTTCGCGTGGACCTTCGTGGTCGCGGATTACCAGGTAGAGCGCGTCTCGATCCTGATTAACCCGTACGCGGATCAGGAGGGGCTGGGCGCCGGGTATAACCCCATCCAGGCGGAAATCGCCGTGGGGTCCGGGCAGTTGCTTGGCAAGGGGCCGGGGCAGGGTGAGCAGACGCAGCTCGACTACCTGAAAGTGCCGACGCGCGACTTCATCTTCAGCGTGCTGGGCGAGGAGCTGGGCTTCGTCGGCGCGGTGACGCTGCTCGGCCTCTATCTGCTCGTGCTCATGCGAGGGATACGCGTTGCCGAAGTCGCAGGGGACGCACCGGGCCAGCTCATCGCAGTTGGCATCGTGGTAATGATCGCCATGCAGGCGTTCATCAACATCGCGGTGAACCTGGGCATCTTCCCGGTCACCGGGCTGCCCTTGCCATTTGTGAGCCAGGGCGGCAGCTCGCTCGTTTCGTTGTTTGTGTCGCTCGGCATCCTGCAGAGCGTGCGCATGCGGAACCGCGCCTACCGGCAGTACTAACCAGTCAGGCGAGTGCCATCGCTACGGCGTCGCGGACATGGCGGACGGGCCACACCTCGATACCCTCGACCGGCTGTGTATTCGGCGCTGCGACGCAGGCCCGAAAACCCATGCGCGCCAGCTCGGCAAGGCGGCGTCCCGGCTGGCCAACAGGGCGGACGGAACCCGAGAGTGCCACTTCACCGAGGAAGGCAACGCCCTGTTCGACCGGGCGGTCGCGAATGGCGGAAGCGAGCGCGACGGCAACGGCCAGGTCGGCGGCGGGTTCGCGGAGCCGCAGACCGCCGGAGACCGTTGCCACAACATCCATGTCGCCCGCGTTGAGCCCAACGCGGCGCGAGAGCACGGCCAGCAGCAGGTGGAGCCGCGCCGTCTCGAGTCCGGAGGAGACACGGCGTGGCGTCGCGAGCGAGGAGGAAACCGCAAGCGCCTGTACCTCCAACGCCAGGGGACGGGAACCTTCGATGACAGCAGTCACAGCGCAGCCGGAGGCCTGCTCGGCTTCCTGGTCGAGGAAGGCGGCGCTGGGGTTTTCGACACTGGCAAGGCCGGCGCCGGTCATCTCGAAGACGCCGACTTCGTCGGTCGCGCCGAAGCGGTTCTTGGTGGCGCGCAGGAGGCGGAGTGCGCCATGCTCGGCGCCTTCGAAATAAAGCACGACGTCCACCAGGTGTTCGAGCAGGCGAGGCCCGGCGACCTCGCCGGACTTGGTGACGTGACCGGTCATAAAGGTGGCGGTCTCGGTGGTCTTCGCCCACGAGAGGAGGCGGGCGCCGGCTTCCCCGAGCTGCGCCGGGCCGCCAAGCCGGGATTCGATGCCTTCGCAGTAGACCGATTGGATGGAGTCGACGATAAGCAGGTCGGGATCGAGTGAACGAGCGGCCTCGAGGGCGGCATCGAGCGAGGTCTCGGCGATGAGCGAGATGCCATCGCCTCCGACGCCAAGCCGGCCGGCGCGCAAACGCACCTGGCGCGGTGATTCCTCGCCGCAGAGGTAGGCGACCCGCCGGCCAGCGGCGGCGAGGCGGGCCGCTGCCTGCAGCATGAGGGTGGATTTGCCGACTCCAGGGTCGCCGCCAACGAGCGCCAGCGAGCCGGGGACGATGCCGCCGCCGAGCACCCGGTCGAACTCATCGATGGTCGTGGGGAAGCGGTCCTCTTCAGCCCCAGCGACGTCGGCGAGCTCAACAACGCGGGCGGGCGTTGCCTCGGCCGTGCTGGCCGCGGCGGTGGAGCGCCCGGGATTGCGCACATAGGGTTCGAGCACGTTCCATTCGCCGCAGAGCTGGCACCGGCCCACGTAGCCGACGGTCTCCCAGCCGCATTCCCGGCAGCGATAGCCCTTCTGCGCGCGTGCCATCGGTTAGTTCGCTTCCGTGGCGCGGGCGAGATAGGGGGCGGCGGCTTCCGCCAGCGCCGCGTGCGCCGGGTCGGTTAGCGCCGGGTCGTGCTGGAGGATCTCCGAGGCGATCGCACGTGCCTGCAGCAGGATCTCGCGGTCGGAGAAGCGGGCGACGCGCAGCATCGAGTTGGCGCCGCTCTGCATGCGGCCCCAGACCTCGCCCTCGCCGCGCATGGACAGATCCACTTCGGCGAGCTGGAACCCGTCATTCGTGGATTCGAGCGCTTCCAGGCGTTCGCGGGCTTCCGGGCCGGGCTCGTCTTCGGTGCTGAAGAGCAGGCAGTAGCTCTGGAGGTCGGAGCGGCCAACGCGGCCCCGGAACTGGTGAAGCTGGCTGATGCCAAAACGCTCGGCACCTTCGATGATGATGACGGTGGCCTTCGGGACGTCGATACCTACCTCGATGACGCTGGTCGAGACGAGCATGTCGGCTTCGCCGCGGCTGAACCGGTCCATGACCTCGTCTTTCTGGCGGCCGGGCATACGGCCGTGCAACAGCTCGAGCCGGTAGCCGCTGAAGGGACCATTGCGCAGGCGTTCGAACTCTTCTTCGGCAGAGCGGGCATCGAGGGTGTCGGAATCTTCCACCAGGGGGCAGATGACGAAGACCTGCTCGCCGGCGTCGATCCGCTCACGGATACGGGCGTAGGCTTCATCGCGCTGGTGGGGCTTCACCCAGCGGGTCTTGATCGGCTTGCGGCCCGGGGGCAGCTCGTCGATGACGGAGACTTCGAGGTCGCCGTAGACAGTGAGGGCGAGCGTGCGGGGGATGGGCGTGGCGGTCATGACGAGCAGATGCGGGTTCTGGCCCTTCTGGCGAAGCCGCGAGCGCTGCATGACCCCGAAGCGGTGCTGCTCGTCGACGACTGCGAGACCGAGGCGGGGGAGGTCGACACCGTCTTCGAGCAGTGCGTGGGTCCCGATGATGATATCGGCGCCCTGGTGGGCAGCGTCGCCGCGGACCTGGCGCTTCTCCGCGGCGGAGAGCGAGCCGGTCAGCATCATGACGCGGACGTTCCGACCGAACCAGGATGGGACAAACATGCCGTGCAACGGGCTGAGCTCGTCGCCGCCGAGGAGCCGGGAGAGTGAACGATAGTGCTGCTCGGCCAGGATTTCAGTCGGGGCCATCAGCGCCGCCTGGTACCCGTTCGCGACCGCGGACAGCATCGCGGCGAACGCGACCACCGTCTTGCCGCTACCGACGTCGCCCTGGAGCAGCCGAAGCATGGGATAGCCGGCGGCGATGTCGTCCCGGATTTCTTCGAGGACGCGCTCCTGTGCGCCGGTGAAGGGGAAGCCGAGCTCATCCCGGAACCCATCGAGCCAGGGGCCAAACGCGAGCACTGGCGCATCGGCCGCCCCCTGCCACTCCGCCCGGCGCTTGAGGACAGCCGCCTGGACAGCCATAAACTCGCCAAGTGCCAGGCGCTGGCGGGCGCTCTCGGCTTCCGCGAAGTTCGCCGGGTAATGATATGTTCGGACCGCACTTGAGAGCGGCTTGAGGTGGTGGCGGTGCTGAGCCGTGACGGGGATGGGGTCGGGGACCTGTTCGGCGACCGTGTCGAGCGCTGCCCGGACGACTTTTCGCAGCGTGCGCTGGCCGAGGCCCTGCGTCGCCGGGTACACGGGGACCAGCCGGCCCGCCGACATGACATCTTCGTCGAAGGGCTCGTATTCGGGGTTGTCCATCTGGAGGCGGCCGCGGTACGTGCGGACCTTGCCGGAGAGGACCAGCCGGTCGCCTTCGTTCAGTCCCTTCGCGACATAGGGCTGGTTGAACCAGACGGCTTTGAGGGTGCCGCTGCCATCGGACAGGACGGCTTCGGAGCCCGCAAGGCGGCGGCCAAACCGCCGCTGGGACGCCGAGCGAATTGAGGCGACGACGGTCTGCGGGCGCGGTGACGGTTCAAGGTCGCCGATCTTGCGGACATCGGTGAAGTCGTTGAACCGGCGGGGGAAGAGTGTGGCGAGCTGTCCCGCGGTCTCAACGCCCAGGCGGCCCAGCTTCTCGCCAACAGCCTTCGTGACGCCGGGCACGCGCGTGACGGGGTCGGACGGCCGGACTGTGCCCGGCTCGTTTCCGGGTTGCCGGGTCGCAGCCTTTGCCGGGGCTGGCTTTCGCTGGCGGGCAGCCGTTTTCGACTGTCGCGCCGGTGGAGACGGCGGCAAGGCCTGGGCAGGCTGCCGCGTGGTCGTGCCGTTTCCCAGTGATGCGAGGACACCCTGGAGCCAGCGCTTGCGATCTTCGGGTGCGAGCGAGCGGTACCCACCGCCGGGAAGCTCCCGGATGCCGCGGTCGAGCGCAGGGATCTGCTGCAGGATGCCGTCTTCGCGCATCTGGATGAGCATCCGGTCGAGCCCGCCGACGACGAGCGAGTTCTCGCAGCCGCGGTCAAGCTCCTGTTCGAAGACGCGCCGGACGCGATCGGTGTCCACCAGGGGGCTGGTCATGGCTTATCGACAATCCCCACGCCTAGCGCTTCGGGCCCGAGGTAAACGCCGAGCACGGGGCCAAGCGTAATCTGCTCAACCGGAAGGTCCGGAAACGATGCGCGGACACGCTCGGCGAATTCGGCTCCTTCATCGTCGTTGGCGGCGGAGCCGACGTAGATAGCTTCCGCATTCCGGTGTTCTTCGACGAGCTGGAACAGGCGCTCCACGGCGCGTTTGTAGGTCCGGACGCGCTCGAAGGGGGCGACCTCACCGTTCTCGATCTGGACGGTGGGTTTGATGCGCAGCATCGAGCCGAGCATTGACTGTGCCCGGCCGATGCGGCCGCCGCGCTGGAGGTATTCGAGCGTGCCGACCAATGCGACGACGCGGGTGCGCTTGCGCACGGATTCAGCCTCGGCGAGCACTTCATCAATGGATTTGCCCTCGTTGGCGGCCCGAGCAGCCGCAAGGGCAACGGCGCCGAGGCCGATGCTGACCGACTGTCCATCGAAGAGGTGGATGCGGTCGGCGGCGTCTTCCAGCGCCTGGCGGGCGTTGTGCGCGCTGTTGAGCGTGCCGGAGAGATTCGATGAGATGTGGACGGAGACGACTTCGTCGCCGTTCGCCGTGAGGCGGCGATAGACATCGGTGAAGGCTTCGACGGAGGGCTGGCTCGTGCGCGGCAGGTGTTTCGATTCCACCAGTCGCTTGTAGAAGCCCGGTGCATCGATATCGACACGATCAAGGAATTCCTCGTCGCCGAAGTAGACGGAGAGCGGCACGACGGTGATGTCGAGACCCTCCAAGAGTTCGGGGGTGAGGTCGGACGTGGAATCGGTGACGATGTGTATGGTCATAACTGATCACCTGCCTATGCCCTTGCATTATAACTGCATGGGGACATGCCGCTAGAATGGGGGGATGACGACTGTGAAACTGGCGCCGTCAATCCTAACAGCGGACTTCGGGCGCCTCGCCGATGAAGTGCGTGCTGCGGAAGCGGGCGGGGCGGACATGCTGCATCTCGATGTGATGGATGGCCAGTTCGTGCCGAACATCACGTTCGGCCACACACTGGTTGCTGCACTGCGGAAGGTGACGGACCTTCCATTTGACCTGCACCTGATGGTTGAGAAGCCGGAGAACCAGGTAGAGGCGTTCGCTGACGTTGTCGACACAATCAACGTCCACATCGAAGTGTCTCCGCATATTCACCGGACGCTGGACCAGGTCCACAAACTGGGCAAACGGGCGGGGGTTTGCCTGAACCCGGGGACCCCGGTGAGCGCCATCGAAGAATCGCTGCATGATGCGGACCAGGTGATGGTGATGACCATTAACCCGGGGTGGGGTGGCCAGCAGATGATCCGGCACCAGCTCGGCAAGGTTGCGCGCATCAGAGGAGCAGCGGCGGCCCTTGAGCGGGAGATCGATATCGAGATCGACGGGGGCGTGAAGGCGGCGAACGTTGCAGACTGTGTTCGCGCGGGCGCGAACGTGCTTGTGTGCGGCAGCAGCGTCTACAACGCGGAGGAGAGCGTGGCGGCAAACCTGCAGCGGTTGCGCGAACTGGCTGACGGAGCGAGGAGGGAAACGTATGGCGTCGCAGGCTAGCCAGGCGGACAGCGCCGGCAGGGATGATGGCGAACAGGGGCCTCCGTTCCATTTACTCCGTGGCGCCGAGATCCAGGCGGTGTTTGAAGCGGCAGTCGCGCACCTGGATGCGGCGGCTTCGGCTATCGATGCGATCAACGTCTACCCGGTGCCTGACGGCGATACCGGCAGCAACATGTCGGCGACGCTGCGGGAAGCGGTCAGCGCCGGAGCGGCCGCGACCGACGCCACAGGCGCCGGGGCCCGCATCAAGGCCGTGGCCCGTGGCGCGCTCTACGGCGCCCGTGGAAACTCGGGGGTCATCCTGTCACAGGCATTGCGCGGGTTCTCCGAAGGCACGGAGAACGAGGACGTCATGGACGCACGCATCCTCGCGGAGGGGCTACACCGCACGGCAAAACGAGCCTACAGCGCGGTCGCGGAGCCCAAGGAAGGGACGATGCTATCGGTGCTGCGTGCGGCGGGCGACGCGGCAATGGAGGCGGCCGGCGACCTGCCCGACAACGGCAACGAGCATCCCTGCTTGCCGGTGCTTCAAACGGCAATCGGAGCAGCGGAAGCTGCGGAAGCCGAGACGATTAACCAGCTTCCACAGCTCCGGGAGGCCGGGGTGACCGACTCGGGCGGAGAAGGCATCTGCACGATCCTCCGCGGATTCCGAGCCGGGATCCTGGGTGAGCCAGTCCCGGAGACGCCACCGGACCTGGGCAGGCCGATCCAGTCCCAGGCTTCAGATGACCACGATGACGACGGGTATGGCTTCTGCACCGAGTTCCTCCTCGAGCGGGAGTCGATCGATATCGATGTGGATGTGCTGCGGTCACGACTGCAGACAGACCAATCCAAATCGGTGGTGGTCGTCGGGGACGAACAGCTCGCCCGTATCCACGTGCATACGGAAGACCCGGACGGCTTGCTCGACGAAGCACGGCAGTGGGGCAAAGTGAGCCGCGTGAAAGTCGACGACATGAGCGAGCAGGCGGGCCGCTTCCGTACGAGCGGGACGGGCGCCACGGACAAGCTCGCCGTGCTCGCGTTGAGCCGCGGCGCCGGGTTCGATGACGTGTTCAAGAGCCTGGGAGCGATGGTCGCGGACCTGGGGGAGACGGTGAAGCCGGCGGCAGGCGACCTGGCGCGGGCGGCGGATGAGCTGCGCGTGCCCGACGTGATCATGCTGCCCAACCACAAGAACGTGCTGATGTCAGCAGAACAGGCAGTCGAACTGGCTACCGCGACCATCCACATCGTGCCGAGCACGACACTGGCGGGCGGTGTCGCAGCGCTGGTGGCATACGAGCCGCATTCGCCTGTCCGCGAAAACGTGGAGGCGATGACGGAGGCGCTGGAAAGCGTCCGCGCCGTCGAGGTGACGATTGCCGCAGCCGCGCGGACCACCGAGGGCATCGAGGTGCGCAAAGGTGACGCGCTGGTGCTGCTCGACACGAAGCTGACAGGGACCGCGGAAACGCAGGAAGATGCCCTGATCGAAGGGTTGCGGCAGGGCGGCGCAGCCGAAGCGGAGATCGTGACCATCTACCCGGGTGCGGACGCAGACGACGACGTTGCCCGGCTGGAGGAGCGGCTCGCGGAGGAGTTCCCCGGGGTCGAAATCGAGGTCGTACGTGGCGACCAGAGCCTCTACGGATACGTGGCTTCCATCGAGGGCTGACACGGGTTCCTTGACACTCACGGGCGGATGCCCGAACCATACGAACAATTCTTACGGTTCGAGGTGTGCTGTGGCGGTCCGTGGCTATGTGTTAATCGAGTCCGAAGTCGGGAAAGCAAAGATGGTGCGGTCGTCACTGGCGGACTTTACGTACCAGGGCACGCGCGTGCTCAACGTCGACACCGTCACCGGCCCCTTCGACGTGATCATGCTGCTCGAGGCGGACGACCTGGATACGCTCGGCAACGCGATCACCGAGGCGATACAGCAGGAGGCCGGTGTCCAGCGGACCACCACCTGCCTGTCCGTGACGCTCCACTAGCCGCGCATTGCCCGGCCCCGGCGGGCCGGGACACGATACAATCCGGGCATGACGTTCCCTGTTACATCGATGATCCCGGTCGAGGAAGCGCGGGAGCGCATCCTCGACTATTTCAGCCGGCTCGAGCTGGAGCGCGTGTCGCCGATCGACGCGCTCGGACAGGTACTCGCCGAGGACATCCGGGCGCCATTCGACATCCCGCGGCGGGACAACACCGCGATGGACGGCTATGCCGTCCATGCCGAGGACACGACCGGCGCGACAGAAGAGAACCCGGTGACATTGACAGTCGTAGCAGACCTGGCGGCGGGGTACGTGCTCGATACGCCGGTCGAACACGGCCAGGCGGTGCGCATCATGACGGGGGCGCCGATGCCGCCAGGGGCGGACTCGATCGTGCCCTTCGAAGAGACCGACGAACCGCTGCGCGAACCAACGCAGGCTGCCGTAAAGGCGGAGACGGTGAAGGTGCTGAAAGCTGCCCTGCCGGGCGCCAACATCCGGTACCGCGCCGAGGACATCACCGAGAACGATGTGGTGATCGAGGCTGGGCGGACTGTGCGCCCGTCCGAGGTGGGAGTCATCGCGAGCATCGGCCTCACGGAGATCCCGGTCTACCGGCGGCCGGTCGTCGCCATCCTGTCGACCGGCGATGAAATTACGGCGCCAGGCGAACCGCTCGAACCGGGCCACATCTACGATGCGAACGCCTACAGTGTCGCGGCGCAGGTACGCCAGTACGGCGGGATCCCGAAGCTGCTGGGCATCGCCCGGGACACGGTGGAAGACCTCACCGCGAAGGTGCGGGAGGGGCTCGATGCCGACATGCTGGTGACCAGCGCGGGCGTGTCGCGGGGCGACTTCGACGTGGTGAAGGACGTGCTGGCGCGCGAAGGGGACGTAAACTTCTGGACCGTGCGGATGAAGCCGGGCAAGCCGCTGGCGTTCGGGGCATTCACCGCGCCAGACGGGCGACGGGTGCCACACCTGGGCCTGCCAGGGAACCCGGTTTCGTCGATGGTGACGTTCGAGCTGTTCGGGCGGCCGGCGATGTTCAAGATGCTCGGCCGTAGGGACTGGGAACGGCCGGTGATCAGGGCGGTCACCCATGACCGTGTGGTGAACACGGATGGCCGGCGGTTCTACGCGCGCTGCATCGTGACGAAAGGGGAGGACGGCCGCTGGCATGCCGACCTCACGGGGCCACAGGGCAGCGGCATCCTGACGAGCATGAGCCGGGCGAACGGGCTCACGATCATCCCCGAGGATGTCCCGGCGGCAGAGCCCGGCGAGGAAATCGATGTGATGATGCTCGACTGGGAACACGCGCCCTGACGCGTGACGACGCCCGTCCCCTCAGGCGGATGCGTCCGGTATAGAGGGGCGGTTTCGTTCGGTCATCTCGCCGTCACGCATTTCGAGGATGCGGTCGGTCATCTCGGCCATCGCCATATCGTGCGTGACCATGATGCCGAGCTTGTTGCGGCCTTTCACTTCCCGGACCAGTGATTCGACGACCTGCTTGCCACGTTCGGAATCGAGGCTGGCGGTAGGCTCATCCACCAGGACAACACGCGGGTCGTTCATGAGTGCGCGGGCGATCGCGACACGCTGGCGCTCGCCGCCCGACAGCTCAGTGGCGACAGCGTCGGCACGGGATGTCAGCCCGAGCTCGTCGAGGAGCTGTTCGGCGCGCTCCCGGCCTTCCCTGCCGTTCTTGCCGCTGATGGTCCGCATGAGCAAAAGGTTCTCGCGCGCCGTGAGGTAGGGGATGAGGTTGTTCGACTGGAAGACGTAGCCGACACCCTCACGGCGAAATTGCGCCTGCTGTCGCCCCGAGAGCCGGGAGACGTCCCGGCCGTCAAGCTCGATGACACCTTCCGTTGGCTGCAAGAGTGCGCCGACCATCGCGAGGAGGGTCGTCTTACCGGACCCGCTGGGGCCCACGACGGTGATGAAGGAGCCCGCATCGCTTTCGAAGGTCACGTTACGGACGGCGTGAACAGCGTGATCGCCGCTGCCGTAGGTCTTGGATAGGTTCGAAACACGCAGGGTCGCGGTCATGATGGCTCCTTACTGCTGCTGGCCGAGGGCGATGATGGGGTCGACCCGGGCTACCTGGCGCGCGGAGAACAGCGCCCCCAGCGCGGCGGCGAACAAAAGGCTGATGGACGTCGTGATGTACGTGCCGGTGGTGAAGGCGATGGGTACGGGGTCGGGAAGCTGCTGGAGCGCCCAGTCGGTGACGCCGGCGAGGGGAACGGAAATGGCGAGTCCGACCAGGGTGATGGTGACCACCTGCATGAGGCCCTGGCTGAAGATGAAGAGGCCGCTCGCGCCGATGGCCTTCATGACGCCGATCTGGACGATGCGCTGAAGGGTCAGTACATAGAAGAAGGACCCGATGATGAGCGCACCAATGAGGTAGCCGAACCAGCGCAGGGCCGTGACGGTGGCCTGCTGCCCCGAGACGCCTTCGATGTTGTCAAAGGCGACGGACTTGCTCACGACTTCGAACCCGTCGTAGTCGCCCACAAGGTCATCGCCCTGCAGGAGCACGATGCTGGCGATGGGTGTCCCTTCTTCCGGGTCGGGGCCGTATTTCAGTTCCTGCCAGGTGTCGCGCAGGAGGTACACCACGGGCTGGAAGAAGAAGTTTCCCTGGTCGATTTCGCCGACAATTTCGAACTCGATGGTGTCGAGGCGGAGGCTGATTGGCACAGTGTCGCCGACCGAAAGGTCCGCGTTGTCCAGAAAGGCGCTGTCGGCAAGCAAACCGAACCGGTCATCCGCCTCGAGCGGACGGCCGTCGACGACGTCGGGTTCGCCAACCGTGCCCGGGTCGTAGCCAAGGAAGGCGGCCGAGGCAACGTCGCCATCGCCGTACCGGTAATTGGCGGCCACGTAGCCCAGCGGGGCGGCGGCGTCGATCCCATCGACCTGCTGCGCTCGCTCGACAACATCGGCGCCGAGCTCCGAGCGGATGACGCTGAGGCCGGCGCCGTCGGAATACGCGAGCGCATCGGCATCGAAGTTCTCGAGCGCCGAGCCGGCCTGTTCGTTGAGCCCGACGCCGAGGCCGTTAATCATGAGCACGAGGTAGGCGATGAGCGTGACGATGAGGCCGATGAGCGCGAACTGCATCTTGCGGCGCTTGATTTCGATGAGGCCAATCATGGTGCTTCACCTTCCGTTTTGGCCGGTTGGAGGCCATTGAGAGCGATGTCGAGATAGGCATCGGCGGCGCGGGCCTGTCCGTCGCCGAAGACGCCGGGAATGATGGTATGCAGGAGGCCATGGGCGAAGAGGGGTGCGATGACCATCGCCGTCGCCGCTTCGGGAGCGACGTCCTCGCGGATGAGTCCCCGGCGCTGAGCCTCGCGCATGTATGCCAGCACTTCGTCATGGAGGTATCGGGCGGTAGCCAGCCTGCGCTCGTCGATGCCCGGGTGCTGCCCCCATTCGGCAAGGGCTGTCCTGACCTGCGGCGCCGATGACTGGAACGCCTGGAGCACAGTGCGCATGCGATCGCGCAGCTCGGCGTGCACATCGCAAGGCGTAGAAGGGAGCGCTGTGGCATGGAGGCGGCGGATGCTCGTTTCGACGGCATGGTCCACCGCGGCAGCGAGCAGGTCTTCCTTGGTTTCGAAGAGCCGGAAAAGCGTGACTTCGTTGACGCCTGCCTCAGCCGCGATGCGGCGCGTCGTCGCACCCCGGTATCCCTCGGTGCTGAAGACGGCGTGGGCTGCCTGGAGGATGCGTTCTCGTGTGTCTTCCATCGGCTGTACCAGATAGCGTACCCGTGCAAGTGCTTGCTTGCAGGCGACTGCATTACGGAGCCCTTACCATTGCCGCTATGGATACGAAGGGGCGCTTCGAACCCGTCACTGATCTACCGCACGCAACCCGGCTCCTGATCGCCGGCGAACTGGACCGCGTTGACACGAACGTGTGGATGGGCGGCGCGGATTCCCGGATGGGCGAACCGGTAACACTGGAGCGGTTGCAGCGGAGCTGGGTGCTCGATTGTGCCGGGCGAATGCCACCCGGTTATCGCGAACGCGCTGCGCGATGGGAGTCGCAGGTCTTCGCCGACGTCGAGCAGGACCCGGTGCAGCTCACCGTCCTGCACGACATCGCGCAGCAGTGGGCGCAAGCGCTACGCGAGGACAACGACGCTCCCGAGCATGTCTACTTGATGTGCCAGTACGGGATGAACCGCAGCGGGCTGGCCGCGGGTTTGTTGTTGCGCGCCCTGGGGGTGAGCACCGAGGAAACCGTCCTCCGGATCACGAGCTGGCGGCCAGGCTCGCTTTCGAACCAGCGGTTCCGGCGGCTGCTCGCTGAAGCACCGGTGCGCCGTTAAGGTCGCTCACAACCCCGCTGGTAGACTCGCGCCGTGACGAACGCGGCCTCGACGGAAGACAGCGAAGAGCAGGGGCAGGGCAACACGGCAGCGCCGAGCCGGCTGGCACGGCGCCTGGGCACCGGGGACGCGGTGATCATCGGCCTCGGGTCGATGATCGGGGCCGGTGTCTTCGCGGCGGTGGGACCGGCAGCGGCGGCGGCGGGATCGGGTTTGCTCATCGGCCTCGCGATCGCAGCCTCCGTGGCCTATTGCAATGCCACGTCTTCGGCACAGCTTGCGGCGTTGTATCCGGAGTCGGGCGGGACCTATGTCTACGGACGAAAACAGCTGGGGGAGTCCTGGGGCTATTTGGCGGGATGGGCGTTCGTCGTGGGGAAGCTCGCGAGCTGTGCTGCGATCGCGCTGACGTTCGGGGCATATGTGGAACCGTCGATTGCCCGCTACCTCGCGGTTAGCGCAGTCGTGGCGCTGACGGTTGTGAACCTGTTCGGTGTCCAGAAGACGGCGCTCCTGACACGGGCGATCGTCTTCACCGTCCTGACGGCACTGGGCGTAATCACGCTGGCAGCGCTGTTCGGGGGGCAGGCCGACGCCGGCCGGCTCAACCCGGTGGACGAAAATGGCGGTATCTACGGCATCCTCCAGGCGGGCGGCCTGCTGTTCTTCGCGTTTGCCGGGTATGCGCGCATCGCAACGCTGGGCGAGGAAGTGCGCGATGCCGAGCGGACGATCCCGCGTGCGATCCCGCTGGCGCTGGGCATCACGCTGGCGGTCTACGCGATCGTGACGGCCACGGCGCTGCTCGCCGTCGGCCCGGCGACGCTCGCAGCCGCCGACGCGCCGCTGGCGGAGGCAGTTCGGGCGGGACGCTTCTCGGAGATGGTGCCACTGGTTCGGATCGGGGCGGCGGTGGCAACGCTGGGCGTTCTTCTCTCGTTGATTGCCGGGGTGAGCCGGACGATGTTCGCGATGTCGTCCGATGGCCATCTGCCGCGGGCACTGGCCACCGTCCATCCGAAGCGCAAGATCCCGCACCGGGCCGAGATCATGGTGGGCATTATCGTCGTGCTGGTGGTGCTGGCGGGGGACATCCGGGAGGCCATCGGGTTCAGTTCGTTCGGGGTGCTCATCTACTACGGGATTGCGAACGCCTCGGCGTTCACGCTGCCGCCGGGGCAGCGGCGGTGGCCGCGGTGGCTGGCGGCAGCCGGGGTCGCGGGGTGTGCGATCCTCGCGGTGACGCTGCCGTGGGAGTCGGTCGTGGCCGGGGCCGGCGTCATCGCGGTGGGAATGCTGGTGTATGCGGTGCGTTACCGGGCCGGCTTCCGCCCCGCGCGGGAGTGATCAGAGGTCCCGCACATAGGCCAGCCCGCGCCATTCCCGCCAGCCGAGGCTGCCAAGAAACATCATCTCGGCGGTGACCGGTGCGGCGGCGATTCGCTGGCAGCCGATCTGCCTCGCGCGATCTTCGATGGTCGACACAAGTGCGCTACCGATGCCGCGGCGGCGGTTCGCGGGATCAACCGCAACCCGGTAGAGATCGGCCTGCAGACCATCGAACCCGGCGACGGCGGCGGCGATGACCTGACCGGCCTGTTCCGCAACTACGGCGAGGCCGGGCGCATGATCCAGCAGCGCGGCGAGGCGCCTGGGTTCATCGAGCGGGCCGGGCTCGTAGCCGGCAGCCCGCCACAGTTGCGCAAGGGCGGGGACATCGGCCGGGTAATTGAGCGACCGGACGCGGACACCATTGATCCCGACTTTGTGCCGGTCCTGGCCGGCCGACTCCTGTGGCGGAAGCCGGTCGGGGCGGCGGGCGCGGGTGCGTTCTACCCGCTGCTCCTGGCGCCAGCGTTCGATGCTGGCGTGGTCCCCACCGAGGAGGACCTCCGGGACCTTCCAGCCATGGTATTCGGCGGGCCGCGTGTACTGCGGATGTTCGAGGAGGCCATCGGCGAAGGATTCGTCGGCCGGTGACGCTTCGTCGCCGAGCACGCCGGGCACATGGCGGGACACCGCATCGATGAGCACCATCGCGGGAAGCTCGCCACCGGTCAGCACGTAGTCGCCAATGGAGATCTCCCGGTCAACGCGCTGTTCGATGAAGCGTTCGTCGACGCCTTCGTAGCGGCCGCAGACGAGGATGAGGCGCGGATGGTGCGCGAGCTGACGGACGACGCGGTCGGTGAGCGGCTCGCCCTGTGGAGTAAGGTAGACGACGTGGCCGGGGGGCTCCGCGAGCGTCCGGACGTGTCCGAGCGCCGCATCGAGCACGTCGACGCGCATGACCATACCCTGGCCGCCGCCGAAAGGGTAGTCGTCGACCGAGCGATGACGGTCGGTCGCGTGTTCTCGAATGTCGTGTAACGCAATCTCCACCAGGCCGGATTCACGGGCGCGGCGAATCATGGAGACATCGAGCGGCCCCGTGAACGCGCCAGGAAAAAGGGTGAGGACGTCGAAGCGAAGGGGAGTCACGGGTTGTGCTCGACCGGGCCCGTTAGCAGTTCGGCGATGTGGGGAATGATGGGGAGGAGGATATCGAGCCCGTCATCGACGCCCCTCGGACTGCCGGGAAGGTTGACGATGAGGGTTGAGCGCCGGGTGACGGCGACGCCCCGGGAAAGGATGGCGTAGGGCGTCTTCTTGATTCCCTCGATGTGAAAGGCCGTGACGATGCCGGGGACGTCGCGCTCGGCGACGTCGCGCGTCGCCTCGGGTGTGATGTCGCGCTCGGTGAGCCCGGTCCCGCCCGTGGTGATGACGATTTCGGCGACGTGGTGGTCGGCCCATTCGCGGAGACGGGTAGCAATCGCCTCACGGTCGTCGGGCAGCATCTCGCGGGCGGTGACTTCGTGCCCTGCTTCAGTGACGCGCCCGGCGATGCGGTCGCCGCTGGTATCGGGGCGGTCACCGGCGGCGCCTTTGTCGGAGAGGGTGAGGATAGCGACGCGTGTCATGGGGCAATGGTACCCATCCGCGGCATGGGGGTCGCGGCGGTGCGAGCGGGAAAAGGCCGGTGCGGGTTCATTGACACCCTTCTGTGTGGCCGGATATAGTCCCGGTGGAGATTAGTGGGGATGAGTGGGGATTTTTCCCATCTCATCCCACGCTGGGAAGGAGGCTTCCCAAATTCGGCTCCAGGCGGCAGGGCACCGTAGATGGCCTTTCTCGGTACCTACCCGTACGCAATTGATGGGAAGAAGCGAGTGCCAATACCGCCGCTGTACCGGGACGAATTCAAGGAGATGGCTGTGCTGACGACCGGACTGGAACCCTGCGTGGTCGTGTACACACCTTCGGGCTTCGATGAAGCGTCGGAGCGTGTGCAGGCGATCCCGGAGGAGACCGAGGAAGGCCGGGATGCACGGCGAGACTTCTTCGCGAATGCCCAGCCGGTGAAGCCGGACGGGCAGTTTCGTCTCACCCTCCAGGAGAAGTGGGTAGAGCATGCCGGGCTGGAGCGCGACGTGGTCGTGATCGGCGCCGGCAAGTGGCTGGAAATCTGGGACAAGGCGACGTGGGAAGGCCGCGACGGGAGCCGCGCATCGGCGCGACGCCGCGAGACCACGGCAATGGCCCAGCGCACAGCTTCGAAGGAGGCGGGAAGCTAAAGTGACTGTTATGACGAGTACACCGCAGCACGCGCCCGTCCTTCTCGCAGAGGCGATGGACTACTTGGACGTGCGCCCGGGTGGCCGCTACATCGACTGTACGACCGGCCTGGGCGGGCACAGCGAAGTCATCGCTGAGCGGATTGGCCCGGAAGGGGAGCTGCTCTGCATCGACCAGGACGCGGAGGCGCTGGAGTTCGCGCGCGCGAGGTTGGCCTCGTTTGGGAGGCGGGTCAACTTCGCGCACGGGAACTTCCGCGAACTCCGCTCGGTAGCAGAGGACGCAGGATTCGACGAAGTGGACGGGGTTCTGATGGACCTCGGCCTTTCGTCATTTCAGCTCGGCGTCGCCGGGCGTGGTTTTGCCTTTGGGCTGGAAGGCCCGTTGGATATGCGGATGGATCCATCCGCGGGCGGCGAAACCGCGGGCGATGTTGTGAATACGTGGGATGAGGCGGCGCTTGCCGACCTGTTTCGCCGGTATGGCGAAGTGCAGGGCGCGCGCCGGATCTCCCGCCGTATCGTCCAGGCGCGTCCACTCGGGACGACCTGGGAGTTAGCCAGAGCCGTCGAGCAGGCCGTGGGGGGTGCAAGGGGACGATCCCAAATTCACCCCGCCACTCAGGTCTTCCTTGCACTCCGGGTCCACGTCAACGGCGAACTCGACAGCCTTGACGCGGGTCTCCCGCAAGCCCGCGGTCTGCTCGGCTTTGGGACTACCAGCCGTCCACATGGTGGACGGCTGGTAGTCATATCCTTTCATTCACTCGAAGACCGGATGGTGAAGCAGTATTTGCGCCGCGAGGCGACTGGCTGCATCTGCCCGCCCCGGATGCCGGTCTGCCGGTGTGAGCACGAAGCGACGCTGCGGCTGCTCACACCACGTGCGATTCGTCCAGGCGAGGACGAAGTGGCGGGAAACCCGCGCGCCCGCAGTGCGCTGCTACGTGCAGCAGAACGGATCGGGTAGCTATGGCTACTATCAACCGCCCGTGGGGCGGCGCCGGGCGAGGTATCCCCTTCCCACTCCCGCGAGTGAACGGGTGGGTGCTGGCTTCGGTCCTGGTGCTTGGCCTGGGCGCCGCGCTCCCCGTTTTGCAGAACAGCATTGCCACAAGCCGCGGCTTCGACAGCCAGCTCATGGACGCGCGGCAAGCGCAGTTGCGGAGTGAGATTGGGCTACTCGAAGCGGACGTTGCCCGATTGACGGCGCTCGACCGTATCGAGGAGCGAGCGACAGCCCTTGGCCTGGGCCCGGCCGACGATCCGATTTACATCTCGGTCGACGAACCGGGGCCGGCCCCAGCCAACATCCCGGCAGAGCATCTCCCGGGGGACGTCCCGAGTCCGGACGAACCCGCACCCTGGTGGCAATCACTTGTCAGCCGGGTGCCTCTGCCACGGTAGTTCAGGCCGTTTTGCTCCCGGGCAGGGCGGCCGGAGGCGCGTTTCGGCATGGCGAACCAACGAGTCCTGGGCACTCGCAGGATCTGGCTGCCCGGGGTGGTGATGGGCCTCCTCGCAGCCGTCATCGTCGCTCGCCTTGTCGAACTGCAGGTCATTGAACACGAGCGCTACGCGCAACAGGCACGGGAAGAGTTGCAGGGGAGCTCGACGGAGCTTGCCCGGCGCGGCGCCATTGTTGACCGGAACGGACATGCGTTCGCCACAAGCGTGGACACATGGGACATCTATGTGAACGTCCAGGCGTGGACGGACCCGGACGCCGCCGACCGGGCCGCGAACGAGCTGGCGCCGGCGATCGGGAGAGACCCGGGCGAACTGAAGCATGAGGTGCTCGAAAGCGGCCTCATCGACACGATTGTCGCCCGTGGCGTGGATTACGAGACTGGCCGGGATCTGATCGACGAGCACCCCCCGGGGGTTATCGCGCTGCCGAATACGACGCGTGTCCACCCTGAGGGAGACCTGGCCGCCGGGCTCATCGGCATCTTCGGTATGGACAATGTGGGGCTGTCTGGCATCGAGGCCGGGTTGAACGACGAGCTCCACGGGCAGCCTGGGCAGGCGATTTTCGAGCGCGACACGGCGGGAGAGCCCATCCCGTTCGGGCAGTACGTGGCGACGGAATCGATCCCCGGGAAGGACATCGTGCTGACGATCGACCGCTACTTGCAGCGGCTGGCGGAGCAGACGCTGGCAGAGGCGATCGAACGGCACGAGGCCGCCGGCGGGACGGTCGTGATGATGGAGCCGGACACGGGCGAAGTGCTGGCTATGGCCAACGAACCGTCCTTGAAGTTCAGCAACCTGAACCTGCTCGAACCGGGACAGGTCGAGCTCATGCGGAACCCGGCGGTGACCGACATGTACGAGCCGGGCAGTGTGATGAAGGTCATCACAGCAGCTGCCGCGCTCGACGCCGGGATGATCAACCCCGATACGACGTACACGGACACGGGTTCGGTGGACATTTACGACGTCTCCATCCGGAACTGGGACTACCGGACGTATGGCGAAGAGACGATGACGGGTGTGCTCCAACACAGCATCAACACAGCCTCGGTCTTCATGGCCGACTTGCTGGGCGCCGACCGGTTTCACAGCTACCTGGACGCATTCGGGTTCAGCGAACCAACGGGCAGCGAGCTGCCCGGCGAGGCCAGCGGTTTCTTCCGGCGGCCGGATGACCCTGGCTGGTCGCCGGTCGACCTCGCGACGCAGTCGTTTGGCCAGGGGATCAACGTAACGCCGCTCCAGATGACGAGCGCGTTTGCAGCGACGATCAACGGGGGAAAGCTACTGCAGTCCCGGTTTGTGAAGGCGCATGTGAACCCAAACGGCGAACGGGAAGATGCGCGCCCAAATGTGATCGGCGAGCCGATTTCCGAACAGACAAGCGCGACGATGCGCCGCATGCTTGAAGACGTTGTGCATCCTGACTGGCACAGCGTCGCCGAGCCACAGTACTACCGCGCAGGGGGCAAGTCGGGAACCGCGAACATCCCGGTCCCGGGCGAGGAGTACGACGATGCGCAGGTGGCCTCGTACATCGGATTCGCGCCGGTCGACGACCCCAAAATCGTCATCCTTGTGAAGCTGGACGATAACGCGGACCGCCTGACGGGGACACAGGCCGCCGGCCCGGTGTTCGCCGAACTGGTCGACGCGAGCCTGTCGTACCTCAACGTGCCGCCGGATGCAGCTCAGTACACGGAGGCACGATGAACGAGCAGCATTTGACAGCCGGCATCTTCGCGGAAACGCTGCGCTCCCGGGGCTGGGAGGCGCACGCGGCGGTTCCGGGCGCGCTCATCCTGGACGGCGTGGCGGACTCGCGGCAGGTGAAGCCTGGCGACCTCTTCGTGGGGTTCCGCGGCGAAGAGCTCGACGGGAATGCGTACCTTGAAGAGGCACTCGAGCGCGGCGCGACGGCCGTCATCGGCGAGCGCATGCCCGAGGGTGACTGGCCGGACCGCGCAGTTGCGGTGGTGGACGATAGCCGCGCCGCTGTCGCCGCGCTGGCGCATGCGTGGCTGGAGACGTGCGGTCCACGCGTGGTGGGGATTACCGGGACTGTTGGCAAGACGACGGCAAAAGAGCTAACGGCAGCCGTGCTGCGCCAGCACTTCTCGACGCACTGGAGCAAAGAAAACTTCAATTCGCGCGAAGGGCTGCCGCTGGCACTGGCGAGCCTCCGGCGCGACCACGATGTGTCCGTGCTCGAGATGGCGATGGACAGCCCGGGGGAGATTGCCGAGCTGTGCACGATCGCGCCGCCCGACGCAGGCATCGTGCTCAATGTCGGGCTGACCCATGTCTCGAAACTGGGCAGCATTGAAGCCATCCAGCACGAAAAGCTGTCGTTGGTACGGTCCCTGCGGCCGGGTGCGACCGCTGTCGTCAACGCTGACGACCCCCGGGTGGCGCCCGTGGCCGACGAACTCACCACGCGGGTCATCAGCTTCGGCGAGAGCGAGCGCGCCACCCTACGGCGGGGTCCAATTGAGGACCGCGGGCTCGAAGGCTGCCGCTTCACGGTGGCCTACGACGGGCAGCAGGTGGAGGTAACAACACCCCTCCCCGGCACGCACGTGGTCCCGGCGGCGCTTGCGGCGATGGGGGCAGCGCTGGCACTTGGTCTTTCGCTGGAAGCGGCAGCGGCGTCAGTGGCCTCGGCCGAGGCGGACGGCCGGATGCGCATCATGAAAACGGCAGCCGGTGTGACGATTATCGATGACCGGTACAACTCGAGCCCGGCGTCGCTCGAAGGCGCGCTGCGGATGCTCGGGACGCTCGAGGGCCGGCGTATCGCATTTCTCGGCGTGATGGCGGAGCTTGGCGACTACGAAGAGGAAGAACACGCACGGATCGGCCGCGTCGCAGCCCGGAACTGTGACGTCCTGGCGGCGGTCGGTGACCCGTGCAAGGCGCTGGTCCAGGCGGCACGCGACAGCGGACTGAAGGTGGCGCACTGGTACGGGACGAAGGAAGAAGCGGCGGAAGCAGTGGGGAAGCGGGTGCAGTCGGGTGACATCGTGCTGGTGAAGGCGTCGCGCAGCCAGGCGTTTGAGCAGGTGCTGCCGATCCTGGGGGGCACGGCATGATCCATGCGTTGCTCTCGGGTGCGGCCGCGTTTCTCCTTGCTGTTGTGGTCGGGTTGCCGATCGTGCGATACCTGCGCCGACGCAGCATTGGCAAGAGCATCAGCGAGTACCTGTCGGAAGCGCACCAGATAAAGGCGGGAACGCCGACCTTTGGGGGCTTCATCATCTGGCTACCCACGCTGATCGTTACCGCGGCGGCGGTGGAATGGTGGGAACACCGGTCCATTTTGCTGCCGTTGCTGGTTATCGGTGCGACGGGAGCGGTCGGATTCATCGACGACCTGGGGACCCTGCAGAACCGGAAGCAGGGAGGGCTCTCCTGGCGATTCAAGGTTATATTCCTCACGCTGCTGTCGATCGGCGCGGCATGGGTCCTGTTCGAATACATCGAAGTTGAGTCGATCAACATCCCGTGGGTCGGCCAGTACTCGCTGGGCTACTGGTACATCCCGATCGCGGTGCTGGCGATTGTCGGCACGACCACTGCGGTTGCGGTTTCAGACGGTTTGGACGCGCTTGCCGGGGGGACGGCGCTCATCTGCTTCGTCGCGTACGGGGCCATCGCCTTTGTCCAGGGCCAGGAGTTTGTGGCGACATTCGCCTTCATCATCGCGGGCGCGAGCCTGGGCTACCTCTGGTACAACGCGCACCCCGCGATGGTGATCATGGGCGACACTGGGGCGCTCGCACTCGGTTCGAGCCTCGCGGTTGTGGCGTTGATGACCGGGCACTGGCTGTTGCTGCCGATCATCGGCATCGTCTTTGTCGCCGAGGCGCTGAGTAACGTCATCCAGATTGGCTATTTCAAGCTTTCGGGCGGGAAGCGCATCTTCAAGCAGGCGCCGCTCCACCACCACCTGGAGCGTATCGGCTGGGCAGAGACGCAAATCGTGACGCGGTTCTGGATTCTCACGATCGCGGCGGGCTTTGTAGGCGTCGCGTTCGCGCTGGCGGTGCCCGTATGACGATGGACACACTGCCGCGGCTCGACGGAGCATCGGTGCTCGTCTACTCCCTCGGCATCGAGGGCCGGGACCTCGCGCGCTGGCTGCTCGCGCGGGGGGCGCGGGTCACGATGTCGGATACGCGGACGCGTGAGCAACTCGAAGCGGCCGGCGCAACTGCGCCCGACGGGGTCCGGCGCGTCATTACGGGACGGCCACTGCTCGACCCGGAAGGGTTCGACCTGCTCGCGGTCTCCCAGTCGGTGCTGCGCCACGAACCGGCGATGCAACGCGCACGTGAGCTCGGGATCCCGGTCACCTCGCAGATGCGGCTGTTCATGCAGCTTTGCCCGGGACGGATGGTGGGCATCACCGGGAGCGCGGGGAAGTCGACAACGACTGCACTGGTGGCCTCCATGGCCAACACGGCCGGGCTCGATTACGTCGCCGGCGGCAACATCGGAGAGGCGCTGCTCGGCCGGCTTCCCGAGATTACGCCGACGACCACGGTGATCCTGGAGGTGAGCCACACGCAGCTCCAATACACCGATGTCTCACCGCAGATCGCTGCCATCACGAATGTCACGCCCAATCACCTCGACCAGTTTAGCTGGGACGAATATGTCGGCCTGAAGCGGCGCCTGCTGGAGTACCAGGGGCCGGAGGACATCACGATACTGAACGTGGACGATCGCACGAGCCGCGGCCTGATGGTGTCGGTTCGTGGCCGGCTTCACCGGTGCTCGATACAGGACCGGGTAGAGGGCGATGGAGCCTACCTCGCGTATCACGATGTGGTCTGCGTCCATGGCCGCCAGCACCACTCGGTGGCGAACCGCTCCGATGTACGCCTGCGCGGCGAACACAACCTGGCAAACGTCGTGATGGCTACGGCGATCGGCTGCGCGATGGGCCTTGAGCACAGCGATATGCGGCGCGCTATCGCCAGCTTCACGGGCGTACCGCACCGGCTCGAGGTCGTTGGTACGGCGCGCGGTGTGACCTATGTAAATGACAGCATCGCGACCGCGCCTGAACGCACAATCGCCGGGCTGCGAGCGTTCCACGAACCTGTCGTGCTTCTCCTCGGCGGGCGCGAAAAGAACCTGCCACTCGACACGCTGGCCAACGAGGTGCGGCGCCGGTGCCGGGCCGTGGTGTGCTTCGGTGAATCGGGCGCCGACTTCGCCCAGGAGATCGAGAGCACCGACGTGCCCGTGCATCGCGTGGATGCGCTTGACGAGGCCGTCGAGGGCGCTTCGAGTGTTGCCGAGCCCGGCGACGTGGTGCTGCTGGCGCCCGCTGGCACCAGTTTCGACGCTTATCCAAGCTTCGAAGCACGCGGGCGGGCATACAAGGAACTTGTCCAGGCGCTGCCTGGCTTCCGGGAGGGGAGCCGATGACGGCCGCTGCGACGCCAAAATGGAAGGCCGGGCGGCCGGATGTGCTGCTGCTCGCGCTTACGGTCACGCTCGTGGTCGCGGGCCTGGTGGTTGTGTACAGTTCGAGCTTCGTCATTTCGCTTGTGCGGTTCGGCGAGCCGACGCATTACATCATGCGCCAGATGATCTGGGCGACGCTGGGCGCCGTCTTCATGATCCTGGCGATCCGGACCGACTACCGGATGCTGCGGCCGCTCGCGGTGCCGCTCATGCTCGGGACCATCGGGATGCTCGTGGCCGTGCTCGTGATCGGGCAGGAGGCGCACGGCGCGCAGCGCTGGATCGGCGTGGGGAGCCTGACGGTTCAGCCGGCGGAGTTCGCGAAACTGACCATCATCATCTATATGGCCGCCTGGCTTTCGAGCAAAGGCGAGAACGTGAAGAGCATCGAACAGGGGCTTGTGCCGTTCGTCATCATCATGGGCGCCGTCGCGACGCTCATCATGATGCAGCCGAACATGGGCACGACGCTCATCATCCTGGGCATCGCGGTGACCATGTTCTGGGCCGCGGGGGCATCGATCTGGCAGCTCGGGTCGCTGGTGGTCGTGGGCGGTGGAACGATGACCATGCTGGCGCTGGCCGAGGGATACCGGCTCCAACGGCTCATGACGTTCTTGAACGCAGAAGCCGACCCGGATGGTTACGGCTTCCAGACGCTGCAGGCGCTGATCGCCATGGGGAACGGTGGCTTTAGCGGGCTGGGGCTCGGCGCGAGCCGGAGCAAGTTCTTTTACGTGCCCGAGAGCCACACCGACGGGGTCTTCGCCATTATTGGCGAAGAGCTCGGGTTGATTGCGACGGTCGCGATCGTGTGCATCTTCATGCTGTTCATGGTGCGCGGCTACCAGGTGGCGCTGCGCGCGCGCGACGATTTTGGAGCGTTGCTGGCCGTGGGTGTCACCACGTGGGTCGTGCTGCAAGCGCTGATGAACATCGGCGGCATCACGCGCGTCATCCCGCTAACCGGCGTGCCGCTGCCGTTCCTGAGCTTCGGCGGGAACGCTGTGGCGGCGCTGCTCATGGGCGTGGGGGTGTTACTGAGCGTGTCGCGTTATGCGCGGCCGCCCGGCGATCCGCCGGAGAATGGTGGCAGTAACGAAGCAAGCGAACCGCCAGGCGGACGCATCGTACGGAGGAAGCGGTCATGAGGCTGGCGCTGACGGCAGGCGGGACCGGGGGCCACATCTTTCCAGCGCTTTCGGTGCTCGAAGCGGTCCGGGAGCAGCAAGGGGATAGCCTCGACGTGCACTTTTTCGGGCCCGATAACCGCGGAGAGCGGGGAATGGTCGAGCCGCGGGGTATCGCGTTCACGGCGATCCCGTCGACAGGAATCCGGGGGCGGTCGCCTCTGCAGGTGCTGGGCGGCGGGCTGAGGCTGCTGCGCGGTATAGCCATGGCCGTGCGTCACCTTCGTGCCTACCGTCCGGATGTCGTGTTCAGCACGGGTGGATACGCAAGTTTCCCGTGCAGCGTGGCAGCGCGGGTGCTCCGGAAGCCGCTGGTGGTGTATCTGCCCGATGTGAAGCCAGGATGGGCCGTGCGGGCCGAGCAGCGGCTCGCGACCCGGCTTGCCACGACGACAGATGCAGCACTTGCATATCTTCCAGCGAAGAAGACAACGGTCACGGGTTACCCGGTGCGGCCGGAGTTCTTTTCAATGAGCAAAGCATCCGCCCGGGAAGACCTGGGGATAGCGCAGCATGCGCGCGTGCTGCTCGTGGCCGGTGCGTCGCAGGGGTCGCGGAGTATCAACGGCGTGGTGCTGGCAGCACTCCGGGCATTGCTTCAGCGCGCCACGGTGATCCATGTCACCGGGAACGCGGGGATCGACGAAGCGCGGGCGGCGCGTGACGCGCTCGAGCCGGCGCTTCGCGAACGCTATGTGGTTGATGCATTCCGAAACGACCTGCCGAAGGCAATGGTGGCGGCCGACCTGGCCATCATGCGGGCTGGCGCGAGCGTCATCGGGGAACTCCCCGCCGCGAAGCTGCCTGCGCTCCTGGTGCCGGGGACATTTGCAGGCGGGCACCAGCGGGATAACGCGCTCTGGCTCGCGGACCAGGGGGCGGCGGAAGTGATCGAGGAGGCGCAAATGGATGTGCTTGGGCCGCGGGCGATGGCACTGCTGGATAACGACGAACGGCTCCGGGCAATGGCGGACGCGGCGGGTTCGCTCGCGCGGCCAGACGCAGCAGCAGCTATCGCGAGGATGCTCCGGGAGGTGGCGCGATGAGCGAGACAATACAGGGGCCGGTGCATCTCATCGGGGTTGGCGGCATGCATATGTCGGCGATTGGCATCCTGCTCCGCGAGCAGGGCGTCGCCGTTACGGGCAGCGACCTGCGGCTTTCGCCGCTGACCGAGCGGGTCGCTGCGCTCGGCGCCAGCGTGTACGAAGGGCACCGAGCAGAAAACGTCGGAGACGCGAAGCTCGTCGTCACGACGGCAGCAGCCGACGAAGACAACCCGGAACTGGTGGAAGCGCGGGAGCGCGGGATCCCGGTTCTGCTTCGCGCGGAGATGGTCGCGCGGCTGATGGCAGGGAAGCGCGTGGTGGCGGTGTCCGGCTCACACGGCAAGACGACAACCTCGAGCCTGATCGCGTACATCCTCCAGCAGGCCGGGCGAAATCCCATGTATCTGCTGGGCGGGGAGAGCGTCGACCTGGACGGTCACGCGTCGTGGGGCGAAGAAATCTGCGTCGTGGAGGCTGACGAGTACAAGCGCGCCTTCCACGAGTACACGCCCGAAATCGCGATCATCACGAATATCGAGGCGGACCACCTCGACTATTACGGCACAGCCGAGGCCTACCACGAGGCATTTGTCGAATTCGCGCGGAAGATACCGACGGGCGGACGGCTGCTCTGGTGTGCCGACGACGCGGGGGCGGCACAGGTCGCGGCAGCGCTCGGGACGGGCGACCTGCTGGTTGAAGGCTACGGGATCTCCGCCGGGCACTGGAAGGCCGACGACATCCAGCAGGACGAAGAGGGCACAAGCTTCACGGTCCTGCGCCAAGGAGCGGCCGTCGGACGCATGCGGACAAACCTTCCCGGGGAGCACGTGGTGCGGAACACCCTCGCGGCCACCGCGGTCGCGATGGCGCTGGGCGTGGATTTCGGGCAAATCCGTGGCGCGGTGGCGACCTTCCAGGGGGCGCGGCGCCGCTTCCAGCGGGTGGGCGAGGCTGCGGGGGTGCTGGTGATGGATGACTACGCACACCACCCGACCGAGGTGCGCGCCACCATCGCAGCGGCGCGCGGGCGGTTCGCCGGGCGGCGGATCATCGGCGTCTACCAGCCGCACACGTACAGCCGGATCGCATACCTCTGGGACGAATGGCTTACGTGCTGGGAGGGCCTCGACGAGCTGATCGTCCTGGAAACCTATGCGGCGCGCGAACAGCCGGAAGCGGGCCGCAGCGCGCCCGACCTCGCGGAAGCCATCAAAAACCCGCAGACACATTACGCGGCGACATTCGAAGAGGCGGCCTGGCTCGCCGCACGCCGCGCCCGCCCGGGCGATGTGGTGTTCACCATCGGCGCGGGCGACGTCGACACTGTTGGACCGCTCCTTTTGGAGGCATTGCGATGAGCACACTGGACCAGCTCGCGGAACGCCTCGCGGCATTCGCCACCGTCAAACGGGACGAACTGCTGTCACGGCACACCACCTTTGGCGTGGGAGGCCCGGCGGACCTGTGGGTCACGGTGGAAAGCCCGGATGCGCTGGCCGGGGTGGCGCACGAAGCAACGGCAGCAGGGGAATCCCTGTTCATCCTGGGCAGCGGGAGCAACATCCTCGTCGCCGATGCCGGTATCCGGGGCGTCGTGGTTGATAACCGGGCGCGGCAGGAATCCACGGTTGACGAGGGAATCTTCCGGATCGGCACCGGCGCGAGCTTCGCCGGGTACGCGCGGAAGATGTGCCGCCAGGGCTGGGCCGGCCTGACCTGGGCTGTCGGAATCCCGGGGACGCTGGGCGGCGCGGTCGTCTACAACGCGGGAGCTTACGGCGGGTGCCTGGCCGATGTCCTGCGCAGCGTGCGCCTGGTAGACAACACCACCGGGCACGACCGGTGGGTGGACGCCTCCGAGCTTGGACTCGTTTACCGGGGCAGCGTCTTCACGCGCGGGGCCCTTGCCGGGCAAACCATCCTCGAGGCCGAGCTGGCGCTCGCGCCCGGTGACGCCGCGGCGTTGCTGGAGGAAGCGGCCGGGTACGACACCCGGCGACTCTCGGCACAGCCGCGCGGACGCAACGCCGGTTCGATGTTCAAGAACCCGCCCGAACAGCCCGCCTGGAAGCTCATCGACGCCGTGGGATTGCGGGGCGCCCGGCGCGGGGACGCGGCGGTCAGCGAGAAGCATTCCAACTTCTTCGTGAATCACGGCCAGGCGCGCGCCGAAGATGTGGCGTGGCTGGTGGGCGAAGCGGAGCGCCGCGTATTCGACCAGTTCGGCATCCGGCTCGAACGCGAAGTTTCGTTCGTGGGGGACTGGGGATGAGCAAGCAACACGTCGTCGTGCTGATGGGCGGTAAGTCAGGCGAACACGAGGTGAGCCTGGTGAGCGCACGCAGTGTTATCGCAGCGCTCGACCCGGAGCGCTGGGACGTGACGCCGCTCGGGATCGCCCGGGACGGCGCCTGGCTGACCGCGGACGAGACGGCTGCCGCGCTCGATGTTGGGGCAACCAGCTTCGAGCAGGGGACGCCGCTCCTTTCGGCTCATTCGAGCATGGAAACGCTTGCGTCAGCCGACGTGGTGTTTCCGCTCATCCACGGCACCTTTGGCGAAGACGGGACGCTCCAGGGCTTCCTGGAAATGGCAGGGCTGCCATACGCCGGCGCGGGAGTGGCCGCCAGTGCCATCGGCATGGACAAGGCGGTGATGAAGGCGCTCTTCCGCGACGCCGGTGTCCCGGTCACGCCTTACGTCGTCGTCCGGAGCTGGGAATTCGAAGCAGACCCGGCGCAGTGTCACCGTTTCGTGGAGGAATCGCTCGGCTACCCGTGCTTTGCCAAGCCTGCAAACGGGGGTTCGAGCGTGGGCGTGAGCAAGGTGGAGTCGCGCGAGGACTTGGACGGCGCGTTCGCCGCGGCTTTCGCTTACGACGACAAAGCGGTCATCGAAGAGGCCGTCGCTGGCCAGGAAGTGGAAGTCTCGGTACTCGGCAACGAGTTCCCTGAGCCGAGCATCCCGGGGGAGATTGCGCCGGACCGCGACTTCTACGACTACGAGAGCAAGTACGACTCGGGCTCCACGAGCGAGCTCTACATCCCGGCGCGCATCGACGACGACACGGCGGAACGCGTTCGGATGATGGCTGTGCGTATGTTCCAGGCGATGGGTTGCGAAGGCTACGCGCGGGTCGACTTCTTCGTGCGCGACGGGCAGGAGGTGTTGGCAAACGAAGTGAACACCATCCCGGGCTTCACGAGCATCAGCATGTACCCGAAGCTCTGGGAGGCCACCGGGATCGGCTATTCGGACCTGTTGACGCACATCCTGGAGCTGGCACTGGCGCGGCACGAACGGGAGGCACGCCGATGACAGCCCGGCGCGGTGGAAAAGGACCACGGGATCTGCCAGCGCGGATTTTGCGCCACACCCGTCCCGCCGTGGGCCGCCGGAACACACCGGCCGCCAGGGGCGGGAGCGATGGTTCGGAGCGCGGGCTCATGCAGCGCCTGCGGCCGGGCCGGAAGTGTGCAATTGCCGGGGTTGTGCTGGGGATCTTCGGCGTGCTGGGGGGCGGCGCCTATGCGGCCTACGCATCGCCCATTTTCGAAGTCTCGACGGTGGAAGTGCGGGGCAACGAGAACGTGGAAGCAGCCACGATTGCCGGGCGCGCGGACCTCGCGGGCGAAAGCATGTTCACCGCCGACCTCTCCGGGGCTCAGCACGATATCTACGAGATAGCGCGCCTCGAAACGGTCCGGCTGGAACGAAGCTGGCCGGACACCGTCGTCATCCACGTCGAAGAGCGCCAGCCCTGGGGCACGTGGGAACAGGGCGGGCTGAGCTACACCATCGACCGGGACGGCGTTGTCCTGGGCACCGCCGACGATATCGCGCCGCCCGAGGACCCGCCGGTCATCGTCAGCTCGGAAGTCGGCGCGCGGGACCTCGGCGAACGAGTGGACCACCACGCCGTCGCGGTCGCGCGCGATATCTACGAGCTGCTGCCCGAGCGGCTGGGCACGAGCGTCACAGAAGTGGCGTTCCTCACGGGCAAAGGCGTCCAGGTAACCACAGCCGACGGGCACGTGGCGGTCCTGGGCGACTCGAGCGGTATGGACTACAAGCTCGCCGTCTGGGCCGAGATGGCAGCGACCGCGGAGGAAGAGGACATCGACTACAACGTTATCGATCTCCGGTATGGGAACCGGCCGGTTTTGCAGTAAGCACGCGCCAGGAGAAGCAACATGAAACGACGCCAGACCATCGCAGCCATCGACCTCGGTTCGACCAAAGTCGCGGTTATTGTGGGCGACATCGACGAACAGGGGGACACGCGCATCCTCGGGGTGGGCGTCGCACCTGCTTCAGGGCTCACGCGGGGCGTGATCGACAACATCCAATCGGCACGGGATTCCGTCGCGACGGCGGTCGAGAAGGCCGAGCAGTCCTGTGGCATGCGGATCCTGAGCGCGATGGTGGGCATTTCGGGTGGCCACCTGCACTCGCAGAACAACCGGGGGATCATTGCAATCCCGGACCGGACGCGACCGATTAGCGAAGACGACCGGGCACGCGTCCTGGAGTCCGCCGGGCAGATCAGCATCCCAACAAACCGGCAGATCCTGCATGTCATTCCGCGCGGGTACTGGGTGGAAGGCACTGAGCCGGTGAGCGACCCGGTCGGGATGTACGGCGGCCGCCTGGACGCGGAGACACACATCGTCACAGGGGCGGTGTCGGCGGTTCAGAACCTCACGAAGTGCATCGAGGGTGCCGGCGTGCAGGTGGACGAAATCGTCGCCGAGCCCATTGGCGCGGCGGAGTGCGTGCTCACGGAGCAGGAACGGCAACAGGGCGTCGCCGTGGTGGATATCGGCGGCAGCACGACCTCCATGGCGGTCTATGACGAGGGCAGCATCGCGCACACGGCGTGCCTGCCCATCGCCGGTTCGCACATGACACACGACCTGGCGAGGGTGCTGCGCTGCCCCTGGGAAAGTGCGGAGACGCTGAAGTGTCAGCATGGCCGCGCCTTTTCGACATCGGAGATCGAGCACGAAACGGTCGAAGTCGACGCCTTCGGCACCCAACAACGGAAGTCGGTGAAGCTCGGCTATGTGAGCGAAATCCTCCAGGCGCGAGTCGAGGAGATCCTCGAGATGATTGCGCTGGAGTTGAAGCGGGTCGGCTATGCCGACCGCATTGCAGCGGGGCTGGTGCTGACAGGTGGCGCCAGCCAGATCACGGGGCTCGCCGAGGTCGCGGAGTCGCGGCTCGGGATGCCGGTCCGGCAGGCACGCCCCGCCAGCCATTCAGGAATGAGCGACCTCATTGGGAGCCCATCGTATGCGACCTCGATCGGCCTTGTGAGCCACGGGCTGAACGACCGGACGCCAGCGCCGGAGGCAAATGGGATGCACTTCGACGTACCGGCTTCGGGCCTGTTCAAGCGCCTGGCATCAATAGGCCGGTCACTCATGCCCCAGTAGGGAAAGGAGGGAAGACGATTCCCGCGACAAACCCCGCCAATGTCGACAAACCCAACACACCGGAACCAGAGCACAAGGAGAGCAATATGACCCGCCACGCGCAGTACGACACAGACGTCCTGCCCAACATCAAGGTTGTTGGGGTGGGCGGCGGCGGATGTAACGCCGTCGACCGGATGATCCAGTCCCGGATCCCCAGCGTCACATTCATCACCTGCAACACGGACGCCCAGGCGCTCGCCACCTCGGAGGCGCCGGTACGGCTGCGGATCGGTGAAAAGCTGACGAAAGGCCTTGGTGTCGGTGGCGACTGGTCTCGTGGCGAACGCGCGGCGGACGAAAGCCGCGAAGAGCTGCACGACCTGTTGCGCGGCAGCGAAATGGTGTTCGTGACCGCCGGTATGGGTGGTGGTACGGGCACAGGCGCCGCCCCGATCGTCGCCGAGATCGCGAAGGAAGCCGGGGCGCTCACCATCGGCGTGGTGACGAAGCCGTTCGCGTGGGAGGGCGCACGGCGGATGCAGCAGGCCGAGGAGGGCATCAGCCGGCTGCGCGAGAAGGTCGATACGCTCATTGTCATCCCGAACTCGCGACTGCTTGAGATCTGCCCGAACGAGTGCACGGTCACCGAGGCCTTCGATATGGCCGACGACGTCCTGCGGCAGGCAATCCAGTCGATTTCGAACATCATCAGCCAGAACGGCGCCATCAACCTGGACTTCAACGACGTCCGCACGACGATGTCGGAAGCAGGCCCCGCGCTCCTGGCCGTCGGCCGCGCGGCCGGCGATTCCCGCGCGGTCGAGGCTGCGCGTGCGGCAACGGTTAGCCCGCTGCTCGACCAGTCGATTGATGGGGCGCAGAACGTCCTCTACAACATCACGCACGACGGCAGCCTGAAGCTGCAGGAGTTCGACCAGGCGGCACGCGTCATCGCGGAAGTGGCCGACCCCTCGGCGAACATCCTGATGGGCACGGTCGTCGACCCGAGCGTCGGCGAAGAAGTGCACATGACGGTGATTGCGACGGGCTTCCCGCCCAAGGCGCAACAGCTCGACACCCACCGGCGCGAAGAGCGCATCGCAGAGTACGGGCTCCCGGGTGTGAGCAGCTCCGAAGATGCCGAACTGCCCGCGTTCCTGCGGCGGAACATCCGCTCCCTGGGCGCGTTGAACCGGGCGCAGGAAGAGGCAGTGGCAAGTCAGAACGAAAGGAGGTAGGCAAATAGCACGAAGCCGAGCGCGAAAAAACGTCCGGTAGGACGGCCCCTGCGGGGGTGCTACGGGGCTGGCGTCGCGGGAGATGACGCCGGCCCCGCTTGCTTTGCGCTTACTGTGTTATGGCAAGTTAGCGCGAGACAAAAAAGAGGGCTGAAAGGAGGAGCTGCCTGGCCGCCGTATGCACGTCCGGTAGGACGGCTTTCCCGAGGGAATGGTGCTTGAAGCTATGGGAGATGGCGTCAAGCACGCGAGCCTTGCATACGCCGGCCACCCCGCCGACAGCGCCTCCGTTTCAGCCGGATGCGTAAAGTATCACAGAGGTAAATGGCAGCGCCAGTCCCCTTCACCCGCTTAGGGCAAGTTGTCGTGCTCGCCGCAACTATCCCTGCATGGAATCCGCACCACGGTGCGGGCCTTCGTATTCTTCGCGCCCACCTTCCATGGTCACTCCGGAAAGGCACGCAGGTATCCATTCGAGCAGCAGATCTTCGATGTCGTGGCTCGCCTGGACCAGCGAGTGGCCGGCTTCGGCGTAGAGCACGATGCGTTTCGGTTCGTTCGCCCGGCGGTAGATATCCTCGCTGGCCTCGTGGCTAAGGACCGTATCGGCCATGCCGTGGATGAAGAGAAGTGGGCAGTCAAGCTGCTCAACCCGGCTGGTGCCGTAGAGCTGGGGAGACATCGAAACGACACCGGCCACGATGGGCGCAAGCTCGGCCGCGCTGATAACCACTGCACCACCAAAGCTGTTCCCGGCCAGGACGACCTTGCTCGCGCCGATGCCCTTCAGCACGGAACAGGCGCCGAGCACATCGAGCACGCACTCTTCGAAGTTATCGGGATGACGGTAGTCCAGGCGGAGGGTGGTGATCTGCTTTTCGGTGAGTGCTGCCGGGATACGACTGTAGAGGTTCCCGGCGGGGCCATCGATGCCACCAGACGCGCCACCGACAAAGACGACCGCGCCAGTGCCGCCTTCAACGGGATGGAGAACACCCTGGATCTCGCCACGGGTTGTGCTGACGTGCAGTCGCATCGACCCGTCGTCGGCGGGCGGTTCGGCGCCGACGCCCTGGATACTGAGGGTGAGGTCGCCGCCGGGCGGTTCTTGTGCGAATGGATCGGTCATAAGGGGACTATAGCGGGTGTGCGGCTTTGCGTTGCGGCGGATTCCTCGTACGCTCAGGGGAGTCGGGGTGTAGCTCAGCCTGGTAGAGCACACGGTTTGGGGCCGTGGGGTCCCCCGTTCGAATCGGGGCACCCCGACCACTTGCTTCCTTGCGTCGACTCTCGAATTGGAAACGACGCCAGGAGTGACCAAACGCAAGCAGGCAGTACTCCAGGAGCTCACAGCCTTCGAACTGGAACGAGGCCGACAAGCGCTCGAGGCTTCGTAGCCGGCACATCCGCCTCCCCCGTATCGCAGTGACTCCCCGAAACCCTGACTTCCTTCAGTCAGGCCGCAGAGAGGTCAGCTCGCGGCCTGTCGTATCGGCCTGCGGATCAGTACCAGCAGCACCGCTGCTGCGAAGTTCATCGCCGCCACAGCAAAGAAGACCCCGTCGTAGTTGCCGACCCGGTCGAAATACATCGACGCGACCAGCGGCGCGCCAGCTGTCAGCGCCAGCATCAGCGGTAAGCCGGCGCTGCGCACCGCCCCGAGGTATCGCCTCCCGAAGAAGCTTGCCCAGATGACCTCTTGCAGTGGAATGAGCCCGCCCCATCCGCACCCCAGCAAGAAGAACGCAAAGTACACGAAGGGCTTCAACTCCGTCTGTACACTCACTGTGATGAGCACCATCGCCGAACCGGTAATGGCGGCGCTGGCTGCGGCAAGCTTCTGACCATCCCACTTGTCGATCGCCCAGCCCCACACCGGCTTCGAAACCAGTGCCGGGATCGATGCCACCGTGATCATCAGCGAAGCCGTGCCGCGGCTGAACCCTGCGTCGGTCATGAAGGGAATCGTCTGCAGCAACATCACGCCGATCGTTGCGACAAACATCCCGAATGCCAGCACCAACAGGTAGAACGTCGGTGTCCGCAGTGCCTGCGCCCGCGTGAGCGAGCTTGCAAAGTCCGCGGCCGCGATTGCGCCCGCGCCCGCTGCGATCTGCGCCGCTGTACGCCCATCCGGGTGCCACCCAAAGTCCTCCGGCGCACGCCGCATCACCAGGCTCAGCGGCAGGATGAGCACGAGCGAAGCCACGGCCAGGATCTGCCACGCGGCGCGCCATCCATACTCGTCGATCACCATCGTCGCCGCCGGCGTCAACGCTACGCCCGCCATCGAAACGCCCATCGATGCCCACCCGATCGCGCGGCCCCGGTGTTCCACGAACCACTTCGCCAGCGTCACGTTCACCACAAGGTTTCCGATCAGCGCCGAACCCGCAGTCAGAATCAGCCCGTTGAGCAGAATCCACTGCCACAGATGCTGCACATATGCGAGCGCAAACATCGCGCTCGCCAGCACCGTGATGCCGATCAGCATGAACCGCCGCCCGCCGTGCCGATCCACGTACGTCCCGATGAAGAAGCCCGTGAACGCCATCACGAACATCCCCAGCGTCCGCGCCAGGGTGTACTCCGAACGGGTCCAGCCAAGGTCCGTCGTCATCGGTTCGAAAAAGGGACCGATGACGTAATTCTGCGCGCCCACCGAAACGAACTGAGCGACGAACGCCGCGCCCACAAGCCAGTACCCGTAGTAGATGCGGGGAGCCGCTTTCGTGACACCAGCCGGTTGCTCGTCAGGCGTGCCTGGATCCGCGATATTAGGCGTCACGCAGCTCCCCTCGTTGCCCGCATCACCGGGCCTGCCGGAGTCTACAACCCATCAGTCGTGTTTGGCTCGCCGTCCCGGCTGACTCGCGCCCCTCGTGTAGCATTTCAGCCATGGACAACCAGGACCAACGCGCAAACGACGCACTCCAGACGGCGGCACAAGCCCGCGAACGAGCTTACGCACCCTATTCGCGGTTCCGCATGGGTGCTGCCGTGGTCACCGACGCCGATGTCATCGTTCCCGGCGCCCTGGTGGAGAATGTCTCGCTCGGATTGGCAATGTGCGCTGAAAGGACTGCCTTCTTTGCCGCCGTCGCACACGGCCACGGTCGCCCGCAGCTCCTGGCTCTCGTTGCACCCGAGACCGACGGTGGGCTGACCTGGCCATGCGGAGCCTGTCTCCAGGTCGCGATGGAGCTCGGCGGCCCCGATCTGCTCGTCCTCGTATCGAACACGCGAGGCACGGTCGAGCAGGCGCGCCTGCACGAACTCGCCGCTCGCCTGCCGTTCAAGCGATCACGCCCGCCGACCTAAGCGGAAGCAGGGGGCACACCGAGGTCGTCTTGATGGCGAAGCTCCGACAGATGAGATGCTCCGACAGACGCTCGACAACGCCAGGGCTGTCGTGCTGAAAGTGACGAAAGGGCTCAGGCACTGCGCTGGGGGAAGACCGTGCCTGGCGGCTGGACACCGCACAAGTCGCCGACATCTCGTGAGTGACGTCCTTGCCCAGCGCCACGTCATATTGGCACAACAGATCGACGCCTATGAAGGAGCGTCGTGCCAGGCAGCCCCCGAAACCCGTCGGCCGGGATTGTTCCACCTGTAGTATGAAGTGGTTGGCAACATGCCGTGGGGTGCGCCGTTCGAACCAAGGCGTCGCCGCCACGGTCAGTCGCCGGCGCTCCACCCCTTTGAATGGTGGGTGGCGGTACCCTACGATCCACGCAGTTCGCGATGCTGGACCGAAATGCATGAGTGACGAGTACGGGGTGGACCTGGACGAGGTCTACAAGGTCATCGATGCGTCCGACGTGCTTGTCGTGCGCTTTCACATCGTGCCAAAGCGCCTGCTGGTGGATTTCCGCACGCGGCCGGACACGGGGCCCTACGTCGGCATGGTGAACCCGGCGAGCTCGGTCGAGGAGCGATTTCGCGCCATCAAAGAACTGCGGCCCGAATTCCCCCAGCCGGAGAAGGTGATGTCGTTTCACTGGCCGCGGATGCTGGGGGTACTCGTTTCGAGCGGAGTGTGGCAGCGCATCGTAGACCGGTTCGAGAGTGTGGGTGGCCCGGACGCTGCATCGACGTGCCAGGCAGCGCTGGAAGAACTGATGCGGGAGGAGCGCCGCGAAGTATTAGATGCTATCCGCGGTGGCGAGCACTACCAGACATTGTGGGAACGCAAGGGCGCATGAGATGAACGCGGTCATCGACCTCCGCAGCGACACCGTGAGCGTCCCGACAGCGGAGATGCGGGAGGCCATCGCGTACGCCGAGGTCGGCGACGACGTTTTCGGCGAAGATCCGACTGTAAACCGGCTCGAGGCGATGGCGGCCGAGCAAGTTGGCAAGGAAGCCGCCCTCTACGTGAGCAGCGGGACGATGGCGAACCTGGTTGCGCTGCTGACGCATACGAATCCCGGCGATGAGGTGCTGCTGGGGCGCGAGTCGCACATCTTCAACTATGAAGTAGGCGGCGCGGCACGCCTTGCCAACCTGATGGTGAACGTGCTCGAAAACCGGGAAGACGGCCAGCTCGAGCCATCCGCAATCGCGGCGAACGTCAGAGGACCCAACATCCACGCCCCTGTGACCTCGCTGCTGTGCCTCGAAAACACGCATAACCGTTGTGGCGGCGCGGCGATCCCGGCCGAGGATACCGCGACGATGGCGGGAGCCGCGCACGAGCGTGGGCTGAAAGTTCACATGGACGGCGCGCGGATATTCAACGCGGCGGTCGCGCTGGAGACGGACGCGGCGACGCTTGCTGGCCCGTGCGACAGTGTCTGTTTCTGCCTGTCGAAGGGGCTTGGAGCACCGGTGGG
>SKSF01000077.1 GCA_007118095.1 Dehalococcoidia bacterium | reverse complement strand
TTCTCAGGCATGCAGAGTGCCAAGCCGATCGTCGACGGGTACTGGGATTACGTGGACAAGCAGGGCGGGGATATGAACCCGAACCGCATGGCGTTCACGCAGATTTGCTGTGTCGCGGAGAACGACGCGGAGGCGGAGAAGAAGTACTACGAAGCAGTGAAGTACTTCTACCGGTACAACTCGGTGGCGCCCGGCTTCCTGAACGCGCCCGGCTACCGCTCGCAGAAGTCGATGAAGTGGGAACTGGAGCGCATGTCGCAGCCGAACCCGGACCGGCTCCGGGCAGCACGGGGTGAGATGAGCTTCCAGGAATACGACGAGAAGGGCTACATCATCGCGGGGAGCCCGGAGAAGGTGCGCGAGCGCATCCGGGAGCTGGCGAACACGCTCCGAGTGGGTCAGCTCATCCCGACGCTGCACATGGGCAACCTCGCCGAGGAGACAGCGCGCGAGAACACGCACCTGTTCGGCACCGAGGTCATCCCGTATCTGCGCGACATCTGGTCGGACTACGAGGACCGGTGGACGCCACAGGTGAGCCAGGAGCGCGTCGCGGCGATCTCGCCCGGCATCGAGGCACAGACAACGGGGGCACGGAGTTAGCGATGGGCTGGACAACAATCCCTGCAGGGGATCATTTCACCTTCCATACGTGGGACGAGGGCCAGGGCAACCCGGTCGTCTTCCTTCACGGGTTCGAAGGCCATCCCGGCGAAGACGCCAGCTTCCTTCACGAGCTGGCGAAGAACCGCCGGGTCATTGCGCCCGAGCTCCCGGGGTGCGGCGATTCAGAAGGCTTCGACTACATCGAAGAGACGCTCGACATGACGCTTGCCATCCGGCAGTTCATCGAGGCGCTGGGTGTGGACCGGGTCGACGTCATCGGACATTCGCTTGGCGGGATGTTCGCGGCCGAGCTGGCCGCTGTATCGCCGCACGTGGTGAACCGCGTGATGCTTGTGTCGCCGTTCGGGCTCTGGTTCGATCAGCACCCTGTCCCGGACCTGTTTGTCTTGAACCCGACGCAGCTCGCGGAGATTACGTGGTCGACGCCCGGCAACGCGACGAGCGTGGCGCGCGAGACAGACACGGGAAATGGCACGGACCAGATCACCGCGACGCTGAACCGCACCGGGAACCTTGCCGTAGCGACGAAGTTTTTGTGGCCGATCCCGGACCGGGGGCTGCGCAAGCGGCTTCCGCTCATCAAGGCGAAGACCCTAGTGGTACGGGGGAACGCAGACCAGCTCATCCCGGCCGCGTATACGGATGCGTTTACGGACGCGATCCCGGGGGCGTCGGGGGTCACCATCAACAACGCCGGGCACTATCCGATGCTCGAACAGCCGGACGAGTTCGTCCGGACCTGTGAGGGTTTCCTGGCCTGACGCGTGGGCCAGCAGGCCCGCGCAACGTGGGGCATAATGCGGCTGCCGGGCCCGATGGTCGGGACCCGGCAGTTTCATTTCGCAGAGCGAGAAACAAAGAGGGAGAAACATGCCAACACCAGCGCGCGTCGTCGTCGTACCAGAAGGGGAAGAGACACCCACCCTGCGGGTGGACGAGGTGCAAATCCCGGACCCGGGCCCCTACCAGGTGGTGGTGAAACAGTTCGCTTCGGGGATCTGCCATTCCCAGCTTCACCAGATGCACCGGCCACGGCCGGCGCCCGTGGTCCTTGGGCACGAATCCACCGGCGTCGTGCTTGCCAAGGGCAAGGAAGTGAAGCACGTGAAGGAAGGCGACCACGTGATGGTGACGTGGGTGCCGCGTGACGGGGAGAAGGCAACGCGCCGGGCCGAAGCAGTGACGCTGCATCTCCCGGGCGGGGGCGTCGCCCAGTCGCAGAACGTGTTCACGTGGGCCGATGTCACCATCGCCGACGAGCAGTACGTGGTCTCAATGCCGAAGAACACATCGACCGACGTGACGGCGATCATCGGTTGCGCGGTGATGACCGGCTCCGGCGCGGTGTACCACACGGCACAGGTGAAGAAGGGCCAGAGCGTGGCCATCTTCGGCGTCGGGGGCGTGGGCCTGTCGGCGATTGCGGCCGCCGCCGTGGTAGAAGCAGACCCGATCATCGCGGTGGACCTTGACGAATCGAAACTCGAGTTCGCGAAGAAGTTTGGCGCCACGGTCGGCGTGAACGCTTCGCAGGTGGACCCGGTCGGGAAGATCCGTGAGCTGACGCAAAGGCAGGACCAGCACGACATGTTCGGCGCGCCAGTGGCTGGCGCTGACTACGTGTTCGACTGCATTGGCGTGCGGCAGACGATGGAACAGATCCTGCCGGCCGCGCGGCCCGGGGTGCTCGGTGCTTCAACGGGCGGGACAGCGGTGCTGGTCGGCGTGCCGACGACGCCGGTCGAGCTCCAGGCCATCGACCTGCTGGTGAACGAGAAGAAGTACATCGGCAGCATCGGCGGCTCGTGCCGGCCGGACCGGGATTTCCCCATGTTCCTCCGCTGGTACAAGGAGGGCGACCTCGACCTCGATTCGCTCGTGACGCAGCGATACACCATCGACCAGATCGGCGAGGCGACCCATGCGTTGGAGCACGGGAAGATCTCTGGCCGCGCCATCATGGAGTTCTAGTAGTAAAGGAAGCAGGGATGCCGACCACCGAGGCAAACGGCATCCAGCTCTGGTATGAGGAGCAGGGGCAGGGCGACCCCCTGCTCTTCATTTCGGGGCTGGGCCGCGATCACCTGTCATGGGCACTGGTGACGCCGCATTTCTCCGACCAACGGCGTTGCATCGTGTTCGATAACCGCGGAACGGGACAAAGCGAGACGCCGCCTGGCCCGTACAGCATCGACGAAATGGCCGACGATACGGCGGCACTCATCAAGGACCTTGGCATCGGGCCATGTGACGTGATTGGGGTGTCGTTGGGCGCGTCGGTACTGCAGGCACTGGCCTACCGGCACCCGAACACGGTGAAGCGCGCGGTGTTCGTGAGCGCGTTTCCGAACTACACACCGGTACAGGAAGCGTGGCTCGACTGCTTGCTGGCGTTGCGCAGTGCCGGGGTGGACCCTGTCGCACAATCGATCATGGGGATGCCGTGGGTCTTCACACCGCGTGTGCTGTATGACCACGAGAAGGCGTCGCACCAGGCGATGCTGGGTGTCGAGGCTGCGCCCCCGGCATCGGACGAAGGTTTCGCGGCCCAGGCGGCAGCTATCCGGACGTTCGACAGCCGGCAACAACTGCACCTCGTACGAGCGCCGTCGTTGGTGCTCGTCGGCGCCGAGGACGTGCTGACGCCACCCGAACAGTCGGCCTTGATGGTCGACTTGATGCAGAACGCCCGGCTGCAGGTGCTTCCACGTGGCGGACACGGCCTGATGGCCGAGTACATGGACGACGCCATCACGGCGATCAAGGAGTTCTTCGCCGAAGCGCGGAGCTAACCAGGACGGGAACGGTCAGCGTCCGCACAGCCCTTCGCCGTGCCTCGCGGGAAGGGCTGACGGACGTTGGGCCCATCCGCGATTTAGCGGCCGGTCCAATTGGGTTCGCGCTTTTCGGCGAACGCGCGGGGGCCTTCGACGGCGTCTTCGCTGCGGCGGCGGCGCATCTCCCACGCATAGGGGCGCTTCGCGGCCTGTTCGAGGCCGAAGTCGAGCCCGTCCATGGCTGCTTCCTTCGTCGCGCGGACGGACAGGGGGGCGCAGCGGACGATGTCGTTCACCCAGGACTGGACAACGTTGTCGAGCTCGGCAGCCGGCACGACTTCATTCACGAGGCCGAGCTCATACGCGCGCTGAGCGGGCATGTGGCGGCCCGTGAGCATGTAGCCCATGGCGGCCTTGAGCGGCGCCTGGCGCGGCAGCCGGTGGACGCCCAGGGCGCCTGCGATGAGGCCGCGGCGCGGTTCGGGAAGGCCGAACTCGGCGTGGTCGGCGGCGACGATGATGTCGCAGGCGAGCGCGAGCTCGAACCCGCCGCCGAGGGCGAAGCCGTTAACGCGCGCGATGAGCGGCTTATGCAAATCGAAGCGGCTGGTGAGGCCGCCAAAACCGCCGGAGGGGAAACCAACCTGCGGGCGCTGATCGGCAGGCAGGCGCGACATCTCGGCCGTGTACTTGAGGTCGTTCCCGGCAGAGAAGGCGCGGTCTCCCTGGCCAGTGAGGACCGCGACCCACATGTCATCGTCGTTCGCGAAGTCGTCGAAGACTTCGTTTAGCTCGAGGTTGGCGTGGATGTGCAGAGAGTTCATCACCTCGGGGCGGGTGATGGTGACGTAGGCGACGTGATCTTTCTTGTCGTAGGTGCAGTATTCCAAGTAGCGACCTCCAGAGGGTGTTCTCGTTCCCTGTGGAGGCGCACTTTACGCGGGAAGCGGGACAGTGGCGATTGCCGGTTAGTCCTGATCCCCGGGGAGGCGGACGACACCCTTTTCGGCGAGCTCGCGGAGCTGATCGGCAGAGTACCCGGCGCGGCCGAGGATGTCTTCGACATCGATACTGAACTTCGGTGCGGGCCAGCCGGCGCCGACATCGGTGTTCTGCATTTCAATCGGAGAACGGGCCTGGACGATCTCGCCCAACTCGGGATGTTGCATGCGGTGGAGGCGGTCGTTGGCGCGGACCTGCTCGGAATCGAAGACTTCTTCGGTCATGACGACGGGCACGGCGGGCACATCGAGCTCTTCGAAGCGGCGGAGCCATTCGTCGGTGGACCGTTGCTTGAAGCCTTCTTCGAACGCCTGGATGAGCTGCTCCTGCTCGTCTGCGCCGAGCTCGGCAGCCGGAGTGAACGCTGCGCCATCGACCGCCGGATCCTCGATGCCGAGTTCGTCGCGGACGCGGCGGCGCTGGCGGTTGTTGAGGCAGGCGATGCAGACGAGGCCGTCACTCGTGCGGTAGACGCGGTAGTAGAGGGCTGCGGCGCGCTGGAGGCCCATGCCGGTGCGGAGGGCGAGGATGTCTTCGTACGACATCCCGTTTTCGCGGGCGGCCTCGATGGCTGCGACGGTGTGCTGCCGTGATTCGCGGTCGAAGGCTTCGAGCGAAAGCATGGGGCGGTACTGGATGGCCAACGCAGAGGCGAAGAGGCTGAGGTCAATGCACTCACCTTCGCCGGTCATTGCGCGGCGGTAGAGCGCGGAGGCGACGGCAAACGCGGCAAACATCCCGCTCGAAAGGTCGGTGGGGGCAAAGGTGCCGATGCCGACGGGAACGCCCCGGTCGACCTTGCGCTCGAAGTCCATGATCCCGCTCATCGCCTGGACGAGGATGTCGAACCCGGGGCGTGAGCTATAGGTGCCTTTCTGTCCGAAGGCGGAGATGGAGCAATAGATGACCGAGGGGTTCACAGCCTTGACCGAGTCGTAGTCCAGGCCGAGGCGGTCGATGGTGCCCTGGCGGTAGTTGAGGATGACGACATCGGCCATGCGAAGGAGGTCATCGACAACGGCCCTGCCCTCGGGCGTTTCGGTGTCGACGGCGACGCTACGTTTGCCGCGGTTCACGCCGAAGAAGTAGCGGCTCTCGTGCGGCAAGAGCGGCTGGTGGCGGCGCCAGTGGTCGCCTTCCATCGGTTCGACCTTGATGACCTCGGCGCCCATGTCGGCGAGCATCATCGTGCCGTAGGGACCGGCGACGTATTCCGTGAAATCGATAACCGTGACGCCATCAAGCGAACCGGGCATGCGCATCATCCCCCTTTGAACGAGCACCCTAGCGTGGAGATGACCGAGTTTAGCGCGTGTGCGGAACGCCGGGGGACGCCGGGCGGCACATTTTTCGCGCCCGGCGCCCAACGTTGTTCCACGACGGCTAAGCCTGCTGGTCGAGGTACTCGCTGAGGCCGTAGCCGACGCGTTCCCCGTCGAGCACGTATTCGGTCATGCCTTCGCCAATGTGGGTGAACATGCCGGAGCGGCGGTTTCGCAGGGGGATGAAGCCTTTGACGGTGCCTTCGACGGTGTGCTGTTCGCCGTTCTCGAGCGTGACAACAGCTTTGAGGGCCTGGTGATAGTTGGTGTTGCCTTCGTACTCCGTGTCTAGCTGGACGTCTTTGACCCGGATGAGCTCGTCGCCGCGATGGAAGACGCCGCCACGGCGCTCGCCGACGACGGAGACGACCATGCCGAGGTCGTCGCCGTAGTTCCCGGTGATCCAGCGATAGGAGGGCGTGGACTGCCAGTACCGGGGGCCCCAGGAGTGGTCACGAAGACCGTGGCCGGTCACCTGGATGGACTCCTGACCTTCGACTTCGATCGACCCGGAGACGGACATGTGCTGTTCGTAGTGGGCACGGGCGAAGTCGTTGCCGTCGCCGGGCTCGCCGACGTGGCCATAGATGGGGCCGACGCCGGTATGGACGAGGTCGAGCCTGACCTTTTTGTGCGGATTGTTGCGGAAAGCGTCGCCGGGTTCGCGCATGTCGCGCGGGTCTTCGAGGAAGACGGCGGAACCTTCGTAGATGGTGCGGATCTTCTCGCCGGGCTCGAGCACTTCCACTTTAGCGCCGCCGGCGTTCCATTCGTCGTTGTTGTCGATCTGCGGGCGCTTGTAGTTGAAGAGCGCGGCGCCACCGGGGAGATACACAATGACGGTCATTTCGGCGTAGCCTTCATTGGCCCGGTTGCCAATGCGCATGAACCCGCCCATCTGTTGTTCACGGTCGAAGAAGTTGAAGTAGACGGACTCGTTGAAGTTCTCCTCGGGGCCGAGGGGGTGAGTGTAGTCGTCTTCGGGTTTGACGTTGCCAACGATTGCGACCATATGCGGTTTCCCGATTCTGTTTGAGTATCGTGGCCGGATTGTAGACCATTGCTTGCGGCGTGTCGGGGCACCAGGGCCGGGAATCGGGGCCCAAACGCCCTCGCGCAAGGAGAAGCGAATGACGAACGCTCGACTTCCCCGCCGTCGGGCGCTGGCAGCGCTTGTGCCGGGTCTGGCAGGCGCCATGGTGCTGGTGATTGCCGGGGGCATGGCGCTCATGGGGAGCACGCAAGCGGAGGATGCACAGGCTACGCAGAACCTGTGTGGAACAGACCACGACGCACTGGACGCCGAGGAGCAAACGTTCCTGGGCCACCTGCGGGACTGGCGGGCTGACGAGGGGCTCGTCGAGGCAGACCTGGAGGTTTCGGGGGCGCTGAACGCGGCGGCGGCGTGGTTTGCGCAGCACCTTGTGGAGGAAGGGGCCACGCCTCCTAACGCACACGAGGACGCCTACGGGCGCGGCTGGGCAGAGCGGGCGGTGGATTGTGGCTACCCGGACGATCAGATCATCTACGGAAGTGGTGAAGGGATGCTGTATTTGGAAGACAATAAACCGCTCGCTGTGCCGCCCCGTGATGCGGTGTACGGCGGAACAGCAGGCCCGCATGAGCACTCGGGAGTCACGTACCGCACACCCACGATGAGCGGGGCATGGTTATCGCGGGGCGGCACATTGCCGGCGAAGTGCGTGGGCGCAGCACAGTATGCAAGCAGCAACGGGCACAAGATTGCGTGGGTTGTGGTCATCGCCCGGTATTCCGCAAACGAACCGTGCCCGGATTCGAACGTAAGCCCCCCGGAGCCGACGGAGACGCCAACAGTGCCTCCCGCGACAGCCACATCGGCAGCGACGGAGACGCCGACAACGGCGCCACCGGAACCCACAGCGACATCTACGCCGGAACCCGAGCCGACAACGACCGCGACAGCGACGCCGACGCCGGACCCGTCACCCCCTGGCCCGGGCGGCGAATGGCGCGCGGTAGCGCCTGGTCTGAGCGTGAATGTGACGAATTGAGCCAATGGCAGCGGATGACCGTTGGGAGGCCGCCTAGTGGCTATTCGACGAGTTCGAAAAGGCGCCATCCCATGAGGTCATCGACGGCTGTCCCGAGCATGGCGAGGGCGCCAACTGCGGCGACTGCGATGAGCCCAAGGAGGAGGGCATATTCGGCGAGTCCCTGGCCGGACTCGTCCGCCGGTTGCCCTCCGTGGCACCTGGTATCGTTTGTGTCATTCATGGTTCTTAACCCTGGCCGTGTTCTCTCCCCACACGGGTAGGTTCGACAATAGTGCCGCGAATCTTTCCTTGACCGGGGTCGCAACGCGTGACAGTTGCGTAGCGTTTTGTGCGATATCGTCAATCGTGAAGGTAGCGGGCGACGGTCGCGGCCCTGCGGGCGATGATCGTGGTGGCGCCAAGGTCGAAGAGTTCGGTTATGCGCGCGCGGGTAGTGGCGGGGCCACGGTCTTCGATTGTCCAGGCGGCAAGGTCAATGCCCTGCTCGGCGAGCGCGTGGCCCAGGGGTACGCCGATGCCAAGGAGGTGACGCAGGGTGTGCAAGTCGACCATCCATTCGGCCGCGTGAGGGACGAGCGCTACCAGGTCGCGGATACGTGCATTGACGTAGGCGATGCCGGGGACAGCGGGGTCGTGAGCGATGGAGGCATCGTCCCAGAGTCCATGCATGCCGAGGCGCCGGGGGGAGAGTTCGAGTCCGTGTGGCCGGCCGGGCCAGTAGTGCCAGTGCTGTGTCGGGTCGAACGCGACCTTGAACCCGCGTTCGGCGAGGGGCATGAGATTCGCGCCATTCTGTGAACCGACGATTGCCCGGTCACGAAGGGGCTCCAGCGCCTCGCAGAGGACATCGACGCGCCGGCGGGTGAATGGCACCGGGAGTTTGAGGTCGACCTGGAGGCAGGTCTCGCTTGTGCGGACCGCATCGACCACCTGTTCGAAGCGCGCGAGCGGCGGCGAGGGTGGTTGGGCATAGCGGACATTCACGACGTCTTCGAATGTAAGGGTTTCGAGTTCGCCTGTTCCCTGTGCGAGCGGTTCGAGGGTGGAATCGTGGAAAACGACCATGGTGTCGTCGGCCAGGAAGCGGAGGTCGACCTCAACGCGGGGGGCGCCAGCGGCAACGCAGGCTTCGATGGCGGGGAGGGAGTTCGGGACGTGAGTGCCGTCGAGGTCGGCGCTATGGCATGCAATGGTGCGTGTGACGCCGTCCCAGGCGGGGCGGAGGGAAGCTGCGGTCGAAGTCACGCTGACACTGTAGGGGAGTGAGTGTTAACGCGCGCTGAGCGCGGCAGAGGCACTCGCGCGAAGCGCGGAGGTGCGCTACGGTAGGTGACAGCGCAGGCGCATCCCTGCGGTCAGCACGGGCGGTGCGGCGAAGGTAAGTAAAGAACGCACCGTCATCCCGGCCATCGGGCGCACGAGTTGTTTTGCGGGAAGGATAACGTGATATACTCCCGCGCGACCGTTGGAGGGCCGCTAGCTCAATTGGCAGAGCAAGTGACTCTTAATCACTAGGTTGAAGGTTCGAGTCCTTCGCGGCTCACCATGTCTCCAACTCCGGTTCGGGCACGCGTGGCAGAGCTCGCGGGCCGGGACAAGCACAGGGGGAAGTGTCGGAATTGGCAGACGAGCATGACTTAGGATCATGTGCCGAAAGGCGTAGGAGTTCGAGTCTCCTCTTCCCCAGAACTCGATACGAGAAGCTGACCGCGAATTAACCACTGGTCGAGAACTGGTGGTTTATGTAAGGAGGAGGGATGGCGCTACTCGAGGTCAAAGACCTGCGCACGTACTTCTATACCCAAGAAGGCGTGGTAAAGGCTGTCGACGGGACGACGTATTCCGTCGAAGAGGGTGAAGTACTCGGGCTGGTAGGAGAGTCGGGGTGTGGAAAGAGTGTTTCAGCGCTCTCAATCCTCCGCCTCATTCCACAGCCACCAGGAAAGATTGTGTCCGGCGAGATCCTGTTCCAGGGACGGGACATCCTGAAGCTGGACGAAGACGCGATCCGGAAGATCCGCGGCAACGACATCGGGATGATCTTCCAGGAGCCGATGACGTCGCTGAACCCGGTGCTGACCATCGGCCGCCAGATGACCGAGGCGATTGAGCTGCACATGGGCATGCGCGGCCAGGCGGCACGCGACCGTGCGACGGAGCTGCTCGAGATGGTGGGCATCCCGGAGGCTCGCGGGCGGCTGGATGACTACCCGCACCAGTTCTCGGGTGGGATGCGCCAGCGCGTGATGATCGCGATGGCAATGAGCTGCAACCCGAAGCTTCTGCTCGCTGACGAGCCGACCACGGCGCTGGACGTGACCATCCAGGCGCAGATCCTCGAAGTGATGAACCGCCTGAGCGAGGAGTTTGGGACGGCGGTCATCATCATCACGCACAACCTCGGTGTGGTGGCGCGGTACGCCGACCGGGTGAACGTGATGTACGCCGGCAAGGTTATCGAGACGGCCACGGCGGAGGAGCTTTACAAGAATCCAAAGCACCCGTATACGGTGGGGCTGCTGAACTCGGTCCCGCGGCTGGACGAGACGCGCAAGATGAAGCTGCAACCGATCGAAGGACTGCCGCCGGACCTGGCCCACCTGCCGCCGGGATGCTCGTTCTACGCGCGCTGCGAGTGGCGAGTGGACCGATGCCAGGAGGAATACCCACCATTCGAATTGGTGGGGGACAACCACTATGCTGCGTGCTGGGAACACGAGCGCGTGAAGAGGGAGGCTCCCATTGGCGCAACAAGCTAGTTCGACCGGGGTTCATGTACAGGGGAGTGGCCCGACGGCTGTCGGCGACACCCTGCTCGAAGTGAAGGACATGAAGGTCTACTTCCCGGTGACCTCGGGCATCGTCTTCCAGCGGAAGGTCGCGGATGTGCGAGCGGTCGACGATATCAGCTTCACGGTGAAGCGCGGCGAGACGCTCGGTCTCGTGGGCGAGTCCGGTTGCGGGAAGTCGACGACGGGGAAGGCTGTGCTGCAGCTTGTCCGCCCCAGCGAGGGTGAGGTGAACTTCGAGGGAAGGGACCTGACCAAGGTGAAGGGCGGCGAGCTTCGCCGGTTCCGCCGGAAGATGCAGATGATCTTCCAGGACCCCTACGCGAGCCTGAACCCGCGTATGTCGGTCGGAAGCATCATCAGTGAGCCGCTGACGATTCACGGGCTGGCCAAGGGTGAGCGGAAGGAGCGCGTGCAGCACCTGCTGCAGACGGTCGGGCTCAACCCGTATTACGCGAACCGGTACCCGCACGAGTTCTCGGGCGGGCAGCGCCAGCGCATCGGTATTGCGCGGGCGCTCGCTGTGGAACCGGACTTCATCGTATGCGACGAGCCGGTTTCGGCGCTCGACGTTTCGATACAGGCGCAGATCATTAACCTGCTGGAGGACCTGCAGGAGCAGTTCAACCTGACGTACCTGTTCATCGCGCACGACCTTTCGGTGGTGCGGCACATCAGCGATCGCGTGGCTGTGATGTACCTCGGCCACATCATGGAGCTGACGGACAGGGACAGTCTTTTCGAGAACCCTCTGCACCCGTACACGAAGGCGCTGCTCTCGGCAGTTCCGGTGCCGGACCCGGCGATCGAGCGGGACCGCGAGCGCATCATTCTCGTTGGCGACGTGCCCAGCCCGCTGCGGCCACCGCCCGGATGCGTTTTCAACACACGCTGCCCCATCGCCATTGACGAGTGCCGCACGCGGGTGCCCGAATGGCGGAACGTTGGGACGGCGGAAAAAGAGCACTGGGTCTGGTGCCACCGCGTGTAGTACGCGCAGGTAATCGTCCACATAGACGGGGCGGCCATGATGGCCGCCCCGTTTTACTTTTCGCAGCACGATGGCGGCGGATAGCGGTCGGGTTCCCCGGTCAATGAAAAACGCCCGCTCCGGTAGCCGGTGCGGGCGTTGCCGGCCGCTGACGGGTGGCTTACTTGTCGACGCGCTCCACGGACTTCAATGGTGGTTGCTCGGGGTCGATGAGGAACCGGATGGCCGGCATGGTGATGTCGGCCCGCGCATACGAGGCCGAAACCGGGTAGACAGGCAGCGCTTCTTCGAGGCGCCACGCACCGGGGTCAATGTCGGTGATCTGAGCCTGCCCACGGTCCGCGGCATGGAAGGTGTATTCGGGGTCGACCTGGATCAGCCGGGTAACCGGCTTGCCGTCGCGGTTCACACGAGCGAGGTTGAGATTCGCCAAGTACTGGATGTCGTTCCCACTAATGGGTTCCGGGTCGATGAGTGCGGCTTCGAGGATGAGCTCGTCATCTTCGATGACGGAGAGTTCGACGCTGTAGTGCGTTTTCACCAGGTCGACCTCGGCGACATCGACGGGGTATCCCCAACGCTTCCGGAGTTCGCTGGCGGCGTCTTCGCTATTGCAGATGGCGCGGGCGAGGTACCCGCGCGGGCGAGTCGCCGCACGGCAGCCGATCCGGACTTCGGCCAACGTGAAGGGGCCGACCGAGCTGTCGGGGACCTTCGTCGCGTTGACGAGAAGGGTCGGCGGGATGGTGGGGTGCAGCGCCGGGGGCAGGAGCGATGTGAGCCCCACTTCGTCGATCTCATAGAGGATCTGAAGGATGGAGGCTTCTTTGAGCTCCCACTGCGCGGTGCCGAGGTCTTCGACGAGCGGTGCTTCGCCAGCGTAGGGCGAGAGGTCGAGTGTCCCGGTGAGGGGCATTATTCGCCACCTCCCACGGACACGGCTTCCTTCTCCTCGGCCTTGTTGGCGAACTTCGGCATGACTTCCTTACCGAAGAGGCGCAGGCTCTCGAGCACCTGTTCCTGCGGGACGGTCTCGTTGGCATTGAGCAGGAAGTTGATGCGGTCGACGCCGACGGCCTCCCACTTCTTGATGACTTCGATGACGCGGTCCGGGTCACCAATGGCGAGGCCTTCGGGCACGTTGCCTTCGGTGGGGGCGGTGGACTCGCGGCGAAGCGCAGGGAGCAGGCCGAGGTTGGGGTAGGAGCGGCTGGGGTAGGCCTGGCGCGCAGCGAGGAGCTGTTCGGCCAGGTAGTTGAACGTGCCCGAGAGGCGCTTCCCGGTCTCGATGCCGGTGTCACGGTCTTCGTGGCAGAAGAGGAAGTTGGTGGTGTTGACCTGCTCGTTCACGAACTCGGCGACCGGGTCGCAGTACTGGATGCGCCGCCGGTACTCGGCAATCTTCTCCTCCTGCTCGGCGAAACCGCCGAAGGTGAGGCCCAGGCTGCCGAGACCACGGTCGGCGGCATCGAGCTCGGTGCCGGGGCTTGTGACAGCGACCCACATGGGTGGATGCGGCTTCTGGTAGGGCTTGGGAAGGATGGTGCGCGTCGGCATGCTGAACGCACGCCCCTGGTAGCCGAACCGCTCCTGGGTCCACATCTGTGGAAGGATGCGGACGTATTCGTCCCAGGTCTTCTTGGTCTCGTCCGGGTTGGCTTCGAACCCGCCGAGCTCGGTCCAGGTCGCGGAGCGGCCGGTGCCGACTTCGAGGCGGCCGTTGGACATGATGTCCATCGTGGCCGTGCGCTCGGCAATCTTGATCGGATTGTTGAATTCCGGCACGCAAACGACGATGCCGTGCCCGATCCGGATGTTCTTCGTCTGCATGGCACAGGCCGTCAGGAAGATTTCGGGCGCCGAGCAGTGGGAATATTCTTCGAGGAAGTGGTGCTCGACCGCCCACACTTGGTCGAAGCCGAGTTCGTCGGCAAGGCGGACCTGTTCCAGCGCGTTGTGATAGACCTTATGTTCAGTATCAGGACCCCAGGGCCGGGGCACAGAAATCTCATAGAACAGACCGAATTTCATGTGCGGTTCCCCCTTCACATCATTGGGGTCACTCTAACACAGGGGGTCTTAAGGCCGGGGTGGTTCCCCCTGCTCGTCGGCTTCTTCGAGCTCAAACTGTTCCACGTCTTCGAGCTCTTGCTCGATCGGATCGGCAGGCGTTGGCGGCGGTGTATCGCCGCCACCACCACCCTGGCCCCCGTCACCGCCACCATTGTCATCGGTGGGGGGCACAGGCGTGGGGTCGGGCTCCGGTGTTGGTTCCGGCTCGGGTGTGGGAGTCGGCGTCGGCGTGGGCGTGGGTTCGGGCTCCGGTGTGGGTTCTGGCGTAGGCGTAAGGGTAGGTTCCGGCGTGGGGTCTGGTTCGGGTGTCGGGGTATCCGGTTCTTCGGTTGGCGTTGGCGTCTCATCGCCTACGCCTTCGCCGCCGCCCTGCATGAGGAGCGCGGCCGCCGCGATCCCGACGCCAAGCGCCAGGATTATGACGCCGACGGTCGCAACGATCAGGGCGACGTTCGAGCGGGACTCCTCCTCCGGCTCTTCGTAGTCGACGCGGGCGGTGCGGTTGGGCCTGCGGGGAGGCGCGGCACCAGTCGCGCCCGCGGCGGCGCCGGCAGCGGCCATGCGGGATGTCGCCATGCCACCGCCCTGGTGGGCACGGGCGAGCGCTTGCCGGAAGTCCTCGGCGGTAGCGAAGCGTTGTGATGGCTGCGTCGCCAGAGCCTGTGTGAGGGCCGCTTCGAGCCCGGGGGATGCGTCGGGAGCGACGCTCCTGAGAGGCGGGGCGGGGTTGGCGAGGCGCTGTGCGGCGACGAGGGCAGGGGTGGAGCCAGTGAAGGGCTGTCGGCCTGCGACGAGTTCGTAGATGGTGAGGCCGAGGGAATAGATGTCGGAGGCGGGGGTTGCCTGGTTGCCCTGGAGGACTTCGGGGGCGAGGTATGCGATAGTGCCGAGAACGTCGCGCGCCTGGTCGGGCGTGAGCGTCCGGGTGACCTGCTCCGCGACGCCGAAGTCGGCTACCTTGGCTTCGCCTTTTCCGGTGATGAGGATGTTCTCTGGCTTGACGTCGCAGTGGACGATGCCCTGCTCATGGGCATAGTGGAGTGCAGCGGCGACCTGCTGGCCGTAGCGAATCGCGTCTGCTTCGGGGACGCGCCCGGCTGATTCGAGGAGTTCGCGCGCCGAGTAGCCCTGGACGTACTCCATGACGAGGAAGCTGCGGCGATCGGGTGTGAGGCCGGTGTCGAAGACCGAGACGATGTGCGGGTGCTGGAGGTTCGCAATAGTGCGTGCTTCGCGCTGGATACCCTGGGTGAGCTGCTCGTCCTCGCCGCTTGCGAGCGCGTCGGAGAGAATTTTGACCGCAACCCAACGGCTGAGCCGCTGATCTTCGGCCAGCCATACTTCAGCCATACCGCCACTGCCAATGGGGCGTTCGAGGCGGTAACGTTGTTCCAGGACGTCGGAAGGATTCAAGGGCAAACTACCAGCATGGTTATCCGGGGCATTGTGGCCCGCCAGCGAAACATTGAACTGTTCCTGCTCGCAGGAAGCGTCGGTTTTGTCCTCCTCGGGTGGATGGCGCTCGAAGAAGCAGCCTTCACGCTTCCACCAGAGACTGATGGGATCGTACTCCAGTTCGTGATTACAGCACTTGCGGGACACCTCGCTTTGCGGTGGTGTTGCCCGGATGCGCCTGCCCAGCTTTACGCAATCGTAATGATGCTGGCAGCGATCGGGCTAATCTTTGTCACGCGCCTTTCACCTGATTTGGGCGTGAACCAGGCGAACTGGATCAGCCTGGGGACGGTGTTGCTGGTTGCCTCGGCCATCGCCGGGCGCCGCTACGAGCTGTTGCGCCAGTATAAGTACACAGCGGCCGTGCTTGCGCTGATTCTGCTCATTGTGACCGGCCTCATGGGGACGACGCAGGGCGGCGCCCGGTTGTGGCTGACAGTAGGTGGCCTCACGTTCCAGTCGACGGAGATCATAAAGGCGGCGCTGATCGTTTTCCTGGCTGGCTATTTGGCCCAGGAAGCAAGTGTGCTCAGTATGCCAAAAGTGCGGTTCGGAGGGCGTACATATTCGTCACTGCCCTACCTGTTGCCGCTCGCGGGTGTACTGGGGGCGCTGTTGCTTGCGCTGGGGATGCTCCGGGACCTGGGGACGGTTGCAATCCTTTTGCTCCTGGCGATGGCTGCCACGTATGTCGCAACAGGCCTCTTCCGCTACATCGGTGTGGGGATGGCGCTGCTCGGGGTCACGGGGCTGGCAGGCTATCAGCTCTTCTGGCACGCACAGACCCGGATCGACATCTGGCTGAACCCGCAGTCGGACCCGACCGGACTCGGGTATCAGACGCTGCAGAGTACGTATGCGATCCAGGCAGGCGGGGTCACCGGTGAAGGCCTGGGAATGGGGCATTCGGATCTCATCCCGGCTGCGCAGACGGACTACATTTTCACCGCAATAGCGGAAGAGCTGGGGCTCATCGGCGCGCTATCTGTCGTCTTGCTTTTCGGGCTGCTGGTGATGGTGGGGATGCGGATCGCGCTGATGGCGCACGATGCGTTCGGACGAATGCTGGCAACGAGCACCGCACTCCTCTTCGGCATCCAGGCGCTCATCATTATCGGCGGCAACCTGCGCGTCATCCCTACAACGGGCATCACGCTGCCCTTCGTGAGCTTCGGTGGTTCGAGCCTGGTCATCAACATGATGCTTGTGGGCTTGATGCTGGCGATCGCACAGCGCGGACGGTCACACGCCCAGGACGCTCAGGACTGATAGCGAAGGACGACGGCCCCGATGGTGACACGGTCCCCGGGCCGCAGAGTGTGGCCGCGGCCATCGACGGGGCGGTCCCCGACGAGGGTGCCGTTCGTTGAGCCGAGGTCCTGGATCACCCATGCGTTCCGGACACGGCGGACTTCGGCATGCTTGCTGGAGACGGACGGGTCGACGATGACTATGGAGTTCTCCGGGTTTCGTCCGATCGTCATGACACCGGCGAGCTCGAAGCTGGTGCCGGGGTCGATCCCGGATTCGGCGGGCCCCACGACCTGCAGAGAGGCTCGCTGGCTCCGCGCGGAAGGCCGGGGCGGGTTCGCCAGGCGGACCGCACCGCCCATGGTGAGCGTGACGATGAGCACGAAAATGACGAGCACGCCGAGCAGGCCGAGGCGGAGCAGGAGCAGTTCGTCGACTTCGAGGTTCATCGAGCTTCGCCGCCCTCGAGCCGGAGGTCGACGTCGCCAATGGTGAAGACGTCGCGGTCGCGCAGCGAGATTTCGCTATAGCGCTGGCCGTTGAGGATAATGCCGTTCCGGCTGCCCATGTCACGCAGTATCAGGCCGCTGGCGTTTCGGGTCAGCTCCGCGTGGTGACGCGAAACGGCGAGGCTTGCGAGGACCAGGTCGTTTTCGGGTCCCCGGCCGATGAAGAATGGCAGGTGGGTGACCTGGACGCGCTCGCCCCCGCGAAGGCGCAGGTAGAGGTCTTTCACGGGCGTAAGGCGACGGGTGGCGGTCGCTGCTGCCGATACATGGGTTCCCGGCCGGGCCGCGGGAGTATGGCTGAACCGCGCGGAGACTTCGACGGCACCCTGGGAGACGCGGGCGTCTGCAGCAAACCGCAGGCGCCGTTCGCCGAGCGTCCGGTACCCGGCAATGCGGGCGCGTTCGGAGAGGGCCTGCAGCATGTTGGCGCGGAACGCAGGGAGGTCCTCGCGCAGCCGGGCGAAGTCGCCGGGATGCATTGACACGCGGATGTCGTTTGGCGCGTCGCCCCCGCGGACGCCTTCGTCGAACACTTCGATGATGCGGTCGCGAAGCTGGAGGGGATGGAGACCGGCTGCAGAGAGGCGGCGGGCGGCCTGTTCGAGCAGGCGTTCGAAGACCGGGCGGCGGTCCTCGCTCATGGGCTCACCGCCGCGCGGATAACATCGCCGGCTACCGGGGCTGCAACCTGGCTACCGCGCCCGCCACGTTCGACCACGACGGCCACGGCAATCTCCGGGTCATCATAGGGGGCGAAGGCGATGAACCAGGCGTGGTCGGCCTCGCCGTCGGCAGCTTCGGCGGTGCCCGTCTTGCCGGCAACGGGGACGCCGTCAATGACGACGCCAGCCGCCTGCCCTTCTGTGACGACTGCACGCATCATGTCGCGCATATCGCTGGCAACACTGGAAGACAGGATCCGGTTACTACCCGTTGATTCGAGGCGGCCGCGGTCGCTGCCGCCATCCTGGGCCCTGAGGCCGAGGAAGGGATACTCAAGGACGCCGTCATTGGCAATGGTTGCGGCGACGACGGCCATCTGAAGGGGGGACGAAAACAGCTCGCCCTGCCCGAAGGCAGTACTGGCCAGCAGGGGTCCGGAGCGCTCGGACCCAGGGTTGAGGACCTGGTTGGGTGCGGTATCGATTGTGAACGGAAGCGAGCTCGCGAATCCCCATTCGCGGGACATCTCCAGCAGCCTTGGCCAACCGAGGTCGACACCGACTTCGGCGAAGATAGCGTTGACCGAGAACGCGTAGGCATCGAGGAAGGGATATGTCCCGATGCCCTGGGGCACGTTGTCACAGGCCACGGCGAAGCCCTCGACGACGTATTCATCTTCACAGGTAACTGTGGTATCCGGCTGGATGACATCGTGCTGGAGGGCCGCGGCCGCGGTGACAGTTTTGAACGTCGAGCCGGGGGGATAGAGTCCCTGCGCAGCGCGGTTGAGGATGGGCGAGTCGGGGTCTTCGAAGAGGGTGTCGCCAGCCTGGTCGATGGTGGCGGGGTCGTAGGTGGGGTTGCTGACCATGGCAAGCACTTCGCCGTTCCGGGGGTCGAGGGCGACGACGGCGCCGTTTCGGCCACCCAGGGAACTGGCAGCAGCGGACTGGACGGAGGGATCGATGGTAAGGCGAACATCGAGTCCCTGGACGGCGTCGCGCCGGAATTCGGCGTTAATCGCATCGCGCCAGCTTCTGCCGCCCTGGCCGGTGAGGATGTCGTTGAAGGCGAGTTCGACGCCCTGTGAGCCGTAACGGGCGCTGAGGTAGCCAAGCACGTGGGACAGCGACCGGTCATGGTAGACGCGGGTGCCGTCGGCAGCGGATTCGGCGAGGACGTTGCCATCCCGGTCGAGGATGCTGCCGCGGCCGGGGTCGTTGTACGCCATGATGACGCGGGGGTTGTACTGGCTGGTGGCCAGGTCAGTCCGAAAGACCTGCCAGTACGCGAGTGCACCGAAGAAGAGGAGCACGGCAAGGACCGAAATGAACGCGATGCGTTTGAGACGTCCCTGCAAGATGACGGCATCAAGCATGACTCGATTGTAGATGGATCGCGCCGAGTACTCGCGTGCGGAGAAAGGAATCGACGCACGGCATCACGGGGAGCTGGCATTGGTACCCCCGTCAAGGGGTGCCGAAACGCAGCAGGGGCGACACGAACGTGCCGCCCCTGCTGGCAGGCTCTTGCAGGATCGTTATCCGCGCGGCAGGCCAAGGCCGCGGGTGGCGATGATGTTGCGCTGAATCTCGTTGGTGCCCGAGTAGATGCTCGAGGGGACAGCCTGGATGTAGGACTCGGGCAGGTCGCCACCGAGCGGCGCCTTGCCTTCTTCGGGCATGAGCTGACCGCCGAGGCCGAGCAGGTTGACGCCGAAGTTGTAGATCTTCTGGCCCAGCTCGGACTGGTAGATCTTTACGACCGACGCTTCGTAGTTCGGCACTTCGCCGCGGGACTGCATGTAGCCGATTCGATAGCCAAGGAAGCGGCCAACATTGTTTGCAATGACAAAGTCGGCGAGTTTGGTGCGGTACTTGGCCCGGATCTCTTCAGGGCCTTCGCGAAGGCTCGCTGTGAGCTTTTCGAGGGTGCGGCGCTGTGCGGCGGTGGTGCCGATGCCGGACCGTTCGAAGTCGAGCAGGGTCATGCCGACATACCAGCCGCGGTTTTCCTCGCCGACCAGGTTTTTCGCCGGGACGCGGACGTCTTCGAAGAAGACCTCGTTGAAGTGGTGGCGGTTGGCCATGTTCACAAGCGGCTGGATGGTGAGACCGGGCGTGTTCTTGATGTCGTCGATGAGCAGGAAGCTGATGCCGCGATGCTTGGGCGCTTCCGGGTCGGTGCGGACAAGGCAGAACATCTGGTTCGCGCGGTGGCCACCGGAGGTCCAGATCTTCTGGCCGTTGACGACAAAGTCGTCGCCATCGCGGACGGCACGGGTCTGGAGGGAAGCGAGGTCGGAGCCGGCGCCGGGCTCGCTATAGCCCTGGCACCAAATGTGTTCGCCGCTGGTGATTTTCGGGAGGTAGTGGCGCTTCTGCTCTTCGGTGCCGTGGATGATAAGGGTTGGGCCGATCATGCCGACCCCGAAGCCTCGCGTGCCGGTATCAGGGGCGCCGAAGTAGCCGAATTCTTCGTTGAAGACCATCTGTTCGAAGATGGACGCGCCAAGGCCGCCGTACTCTTTGGGCCATGCGGGGGCGATCCATCCGCGTTCGGCGAGTGCCGCGTTGAAGGCCTGGGCACGCTGGAAGTCCTCGTCGCTGCGGGAGCCGAGCTGTGAGCCACCGCCTGTCTCGCCGCCAATTTGTTCCTTGAGGAACGAGCGAACCTCGGCGCGCAGCTGCTCTTCTTTTTCGCCGAACCGCAATTCCATGTGTCTATTTCCCCTATCGTGCGGGACCGCAATGCCCCTGAGTGATGATGGTCGGTGCAATTGTGTCCGAAAATGGGTAGTCACTCAATCGGCCGGCATGGGCGACCGAGCGCGTTGGGGGCGCCGGCGTTAGGTTATTGTCATGAAATCGCGGAAACGATGGCTGCTCGCGGCGAGCGCGGCGTGGGACACAGGGTGGAAGCTGGCCGCGCTCTGGCGAGCGTATCGCCGGGGCGATTGGAAATGGATGCCGCCGCTGCTGATGGTCAGCAGCGGCGGGGTCTTGCCGATCCTCTACCTCTGCTTGACGCGGCAGGGCGGCGCGGACGGAGATACCGAAGCGTCTTAACCTGGTGCGCCCGCCGCCCTAGGCGGGGAGGATGGCCCGGCGCAGGTGGCGGTCCTGGCGGTATTCTTCGAAGGGGTTGAAGCCGATCTCGCGGAGCATCCAGTAGACTTCGACGACGGACACCTGGCCTTCCACGAGCCGCACAACGTGTGCGGTGCGGGGCCTCGACGGGTCGACCGCGATTTCGACCACTGCAGCATTGTCACCCGCGATTATGTTCGTCACGCGGGAGATGCCGAAGGCCGGCGACGGGGTTCCCTTGAAGACTTCGAGGATCGCATCGGCGCCCGCGGCAATGCCGTAGATGGAGTCGATGATGGCCGGCTTTTCGGCAATGAGTTCCTTCGCGGCATCGTCGTCGCCAGCGAAGAGGGCATCGTAGAAGTTTGTGACGACTTCGCGGGTTTTCGAGGCCGTGCCGCCCTTTGTCTCGCGGGCGTAATCGTGAGCCTGGCTGATCTGCTTTTCCATCGAGATGTCGCGCAGCATCGCATAGAGCCGGCGTTCGGCGATGAGGCTGTCTTCGGTCATTTCGAAGACGTCGAGGACGCGCTGGTGGAAGCGGCGGAAGTCGTAGCCCTTGGCTTCGATGGTCGCAATGGCTGCTACGGTATCGCCGTCTTCCACGAACTCGGTGTCCTGATAGGTGCAGTCGGCGTAGTTCCGGAGGAAGACACGGTGCCATTCTTCGATGGCGGCGCTGCTCTGCAGGTTCGGGCCGCGGAAGGACCTGAAGCGCGCGTGCGGGGCGTGCGCGAGTTCAATTTGCGTAAACCGGTCGTAGTTGATTGCGGTGATGAATTCCTGGACCGCTTCGGTATGGCTCATGCGGAGGTCCGTGTCCCTCGGGTGTTCAGTTGCTGCGGGTGGATTGTACCTTCCCGGCCGGACACGGCCAAAAGCGCGGGTCAGGCGTCGGGGCGGTAGATGGCGACGTCGCGGGGTTCGGTGACCCAGTGGGGGACGTCGCGCCAGGGGCGGCCGGCGAGCAGGCCGCCATCGACGACCATGGCCTGGCCGGTGACCCACTGGGCGTCGTCGCTGGCGAGGTAGAGGACCATGCCGGCGATGTCGGCGGGTTCGCCCGCGCGGTGGAGCGGCTGGTTGTCCTCGTTGCGTTCGCGCAGGCGCCCAAGGGCGCGTTCAACACGCTCGGGCTCGTTTTCGCCCATGGGGCGGCCGGCTGCAAGCGGCGTAGTGATGTAGCCGGGGCAGACCGCGTTCACGCGGATGTTGTGCTCGGCGAGTTCGATTGCAGCGGTCTTTGTCATCATGACCACGCCCGCCTTGGCGACGCTGTAGAGCTGGTTACCGATCCCGGCTTCGAAAGCGCAGACGCTGGCGGTATTGATGATGGCGCCGGAGCCCTGGGCCTTCATATGCGGCGCCGCGTGCTTCGTGCCCAGGAAGACGCTTTTGAGGAGGACATCCATCGTCATGTCGTAGTCTTCGACGGCGGTATCGACCAGGGGGCCGCTTGCGCCACCGAAGCCCGCGTTGTTGTAGAGGATGTCGAGGCGGCCCCAGCGTTCGACGGCGGCATCGATGGCTGCTTTGACGTCCGGTTCGCGGGCGACGTTGCAGCGGACTGCAGCGGCGTTATCGCCGAGTTCGGCTGCCAGTTGATTTGCGACGTCGCCCTGGAGGTCGGCGATGAGCACGCGTGCGCCTTCGGCGATGAACCGGCGGGCGGTCTCGGCGCCGATTCCGCTGGCGCCGCCGGTGATAACTGCGACTTTGCCTTCAAGCCTGCCCATGATTTTTCCCCCGGAACGTGCTGCTGGCGGAGTCTACGCGAATTCGTGCCCGGAAGGGCGGCAACAGGTGACGGGGACGGGCGGCGGTCTTGACGGGGCGAGTAGAGTTTCGAGGCAGATGCAGCTTCTTGGAGTAGAGCATGGCTGGACGCGTCGACGGGAAAGCAGCGGTGGTGATGGGCGGCGGGCAGACGCCCGGGGAGACGATTGGCAACGGGCGGGCAACCGCCGAAGTGCTGGCACGCGAGGGTGCGAGCGTGCTGGTGGTCGACCGGGAGATGGACCGGGCCGAGGAGACAGTTCGCGCGATCAAGGAGGCGGGCGGCACGGCCGAAGCCTTTGCGGCCGATGTGCGCAGCGAAGAGGACATGCGGCGCACGGTTGCCATTTGTATTGAGCGATGGGGCCGCATCGATATCCTGCACAACAATGTGGGGATGAGCCTGGCGTTGGGCGATGCATCGGCGACCGACCTGGATGTGGAGACGTGGGACCGCATATTCGAGGTGAACCTGCGCGGTATGTGGCTGGCGTGCAAATGGGCCATCCCGGAGATGCAGCGGCAGGGCGGCGGTTCCATCGTGAACGTCTCGTCGATGGCGGCGCGGTCGAATTACCCGTATGTGGGGTACAAGACGACGAAGGTCGGCGTCGTGGGGCTGACCGAGCACATCGCCGGGCAGTACGCGAAGGACAATATCCGGGCAAACGTCATCCTGCCGGGGCTGATGAACACGCCGATGGCGATTGAGCCGCGCGCACAGCTCACGGGGGACCGTCAGCAAGTTATCGAAGAGCGGAATGCGCGCGTGCCGCTGGGGAAGAAGATGGGCTCGGGATGGGACATCGCCTATGCGGCCCTGTACCTGCACTCGGACGAGGCGGGATTCGTGAGCGGCGTCTCGCTGCCGGTGGACGGCGCAGCGGGTGTCGGGCGCTAAGAACACATCGACAACGCCATGCGGTGCCCATAGGATGCGCGCGTGGCAACGATGCATGTAAACGGCGAACGGCACGAGGCGCCGGACAACCGGCGGAACCTCTTGAGCTACCTGCGGTATGACCTGGGACTGACCGGGACGAAGTATGGGTGCGGGGAAGGATTGTGCGGGGCGTGCACCGTGCTGGTCGACGGGCAGCCGCTCAAAGCGTGTCTGTCGACGGTTGGTTCGGTGGCCGGAGGACAGGTCACGACCATCGAGGGACTGGCGAACGACGGTGAGCTGCACCCGGTGCAGCAGGCATTCCTCGACGAGACGGCCCTGCAGTGCGGGTATTGCATCCCCGGATTCATCATGACCGCCGCCGGGCTGCTGGACCGGGTTTCGCACCCAACGCGCGAGCAGGTTCGCGAGGCACTGGCGGAGAACATGTGCCGGTGCGGGACGTACCTGCGTATCGAGCGGGCGGTCATCAGCGCCGCGGAGATCGCAAATGAGTGAGCAAGAGACTGGCGGACTCGTCATCCAGGGGCCGGCAGCGCTCAACTTCCCGCCGCCTTCGACCGGGTACGCGCGCAGTGCGTACGGGAATGTGACGCCTGACTTTGGACCGGCGCCGTGGGTATCGGTGCGCCCCAACGGCCACGTGCGCGTGTTTGCCGGGAAAGTGGAATACGGGCAGGGGATCCGCTGGGGGCTGGCGATGGCCGCCGCCGAGGAGTTGCGAGTGCCGCTCGATGTGGTGGAGGTGGTGCTCGGCGACACTGACCGTACGCCGTGGGACATGGGGACGTTCGGCAGCCAGTCGACCCGGTACACCGGTGTGCAGGTGCGGAAGGCGGCGGCGACCGCGCGGCAGGCGCTGCTCGTGGCGGCGTCGACAACCCTGGACCTGCCGGTCGAACAGCTTCGATGCGAGGGTGGCGCCGTTACGTCGGCGTCGGACCCGGCGCGGACCGTGAGCTATGCCGAGCTTGTCCGGGAACACCCGGGCGTACGTGACCTGCTGGAAGACGTGCCCGTGACACCGGCCTCCGACTTCGCCGTCATGGGTCACGACACGGGGCGCGTCGACGCGCTCGACCGTGTCACAGGGAAAGCTGTGTATTCGCAGGACGTACGGCGGCCGGGAATGCTGTACGCGGCACTGCTGCGGCCGCCGAGCTATGGCGCCAGGCTGGTGAGCGTGGACGACACCGCCGCGTCGCACATGCCAGGCGTGGTGCAGGTCGTGCAGGACGGGCCCGTGGTTGGGGTGCTTGCCGAAAGTGACGAGCAGGCCGAGCTGGGGCTGAGCGTGCTGCAGGCAGAGTGGGAGGAGCGGGATGACCACATCTCGCAGTGGGATCTGCCGGCGGCACTGGCGGAGCATCCACACGACCCGGTCACCATCCAGGACGATGGCGACCCCGAGCGGGGACTACAGCGCGCCGCGCACACGCTGGAGGCGACGTATTACATCCCGTACGTCTCGACGGTGCCGATGGAGCCGCGTGCTGCCGTGGCTGAATGGGACGGCGACCACCTGACGGTGTGGGCCGGCACACAGCGCCCGTTTGGCATCCGTGGGGAGCTGGCGGCCGACCTGGGCATCGACGAATCGCAGATCCATGTGATCGCGCCCGAACTTGGCGGGGGCTTCGGAGCGAAGAGCATCTACCGGCCCGCGTTCGAAGCGGCACGGCTGGCGCGCACGGCGGGGCGGCCGGTACGAGTCGCGTATTCGCGCCAGGAAGAGATGGCGTGGACGACCTTCCGCCCGGCGGCACTTATCACCATACGGTCGGGGTTCGCGAGTGACGGCGCGTTGCTCGCGTGGGACTTCAACGCCATACACACGACGACCGATCGGCCGATGATTGGCCAGCGGGGCTCGGAGTCCCCGTATACGGCGCCCGACCGGAAGGTGGTGGTGTCCTCGGGGCCGGCGCCGCTGCGGCCGGGGTCGTACCGGTCGCTCGGGGGCGCGGTAAATCACTTCGCGCGCGAAGTGCATATGGACGAGATTGCCCAGGCGCTGAGCATGGACCCCGTGGAGCTGCGGCTGAAGAACCTCGAGGATCGGCGGTACCGGCGCGTGCTCGAAACGGCGGCGGAGTCGTTCGGCTGGGAACCGCATACGCCAGGGTCGGGACGCGGCCACGGTGTGGCGCTGGGCTGGGATGTTGGGTCGTACGCGGCGGAATGCGTCGAGGTACGTGTGCGCGGGAAAGAGGTCTCCGTCGACCGGGTAAGCTCGGCGATTGATTGCGGGCTTGTCTACAACCCCGAGGGCATCCGGAACCAGATGGAAGGCTCGATTGTGATGGGGCTCGGGACGGCCCTGTACGAGGGCGCGGAGTTCGAAGGCGGGCGGCTCCTGAACGGAAGCTTCGCGCGATACCGGGTGCCGCGCATCAACAACGTGCCGGACATGGATGTCGCAATCGTGGGCGATGACAATGAACCGCCGACGGGCGCGGGCGAACCGGGCATCGTTCCTATCGCACCGGCCATCGCGAACGCGGTGTACGACGTGACAGGGACGCGGCTGCGCGAATTGCCGTTGCAGCGACACCTGTAAGCCAACCAGCAAGAGCGGCACAGTCACCAGCCCTGTATCGTCCGGGAAAAACGGACAGGGAGGCGGCAAGATGGCCGACTACGACAACGTGCTGGTCGAGGTGGACGACGGTGTGGCAACCGTCACGCTGAACCGGCCGGAGAAACTCAACGCGATCAGCGAGGGACTGCGGGACGACCTGGAAGCAGCGCTCCGGGAGCTGAACCCGGGTGATGCGGTGCGCGTCATCCGGTTGAAGGCGGCCGGGCGCGCGTTCTGCGCGGGCTATGACCTCACGCCGGGCAGGTGGCAGCGCGCCGGCCAGGAGCAGGCGCGCGGGACGGAACTGTGGGAACTCGGGGAGTCGCGGATCGGCAAGGACCGCGAAGGGCTGCGGCAGTCGGTCGAGCGGTGGCTCTGGATGTGGTCGTACCGGAAGCCGATCGTGGCGCAGGTGCAGGGATACTGCCTCGCCGGTGGCGGGGAGTTGATCGGCGCATGCGACATCGTGTTCGCGGCGGAAAACGCACAGTTCGGGCACCCGGCAGCGCGTGGGCTGGGCATCCCGCCGACCCTGGGAATGTGGCCGGCGAAGATCGGGATGCTGAAGACGAAGGAGCTGCTGTTCAGCGGCGACATGATCGACGGCCGGGAGGCCGAGCGGGTGGGCATGGTGAACCATGCGGTGCCGGCCGACGAACTGGACGACGTGACCATGGCGTACTGCCACCGGATTTCGCGGCTGCCGCTGGATGCGCTGAGTGTGCACAAGCACGTCACCAATCGCTGGTACGAGATTTTCGGGCTGCGGACGGCCGCGGCCGAGGGCGCCGAGTATGACTCGATATTCCACGAGACAGCGGCGTTCCGTGAGTTCGCCCGGATATCGGAAGAGCAAGGGCTCAAGGCCGCACTCGCATGGCGTGACGGCCCGTTCGCGGACGGGCACGGCGCGCGGCCGAAGGGCCAGGCATCGGCGGGAGACAAGTAAAGCCACCGGGCAGGCGAAGCCAGAAAGCCTCGCCTGCCCGGTCTGCTAGACGGTGATGACGATCTTGCCGAAGTGGCCCTGGCTTTCCATGTAGCGCAGCGCTTCCCGGGCTTCGGTGAAGGGGAATGTGCGGTCGATGACGGGGCGGGACTGGTGGAATTCGAGGGCACGGTTCATGTCTTCGAACATCGCACGGGAGCCGACGAAGATGCCCTGGACGCGGAGGCTGCGGAAGAGGATGGTCCGCGGGTTCACGTCGCCGGAAGGGCCGGCGAGCGCCCCGATGAGGGTGACGATGCCCCCTACACGCGCCGCCCGAAGCGACAGGTCCATGGTCCCGGCGCCACCGACTTCGAGGACGTGGTCAGCGCCCTTGCCGCCAGTGAGTTCGAGGACGGTTTCGGCCCAGTCCCCGGTCTCGCGGTAGTTGATGGTTTCGGCGGCACCGAGCTGGCGGGCGCGTTCGAGCTTTTCGTCCGAGCTGGAGGTGACGATGGCCCGGGCACCGTGCATCACGGCGAGCTGGAGGCCAAAGATGGAGACGCCGCCGGTGCCGAGCAGGAGGACGGTATCGCCCGCTTTGATGTTGCCGACGGGCACGAGCGCCTGCCACGCGGTGAGGGCGGCACACGGGAGCGTGGCGGCTTCTTCGAAGCTCATGTGGGCAGGAATGGGGAGGAGCCCGTCTTCGTGGAGGACCATTTCTTCGGCAAGCGTGCCATCGACGCCGCCGCCGAGCGCCGCGGTCATCGCGCCATCCGGGATGGGGCCGGACATCCAGCCCTGGAAGAAGGCGCCAACGACTCGGTCGCCGGGGGCGAAACGGGTCACGCCGTCGCCGACTTCGACGACCTCCCCGGCGCCGTCGGAACAGGGGATGCGACCGACTGGAGCGCCGGTACCGCCGCCGCGATTCACGGTCGCCAGGTCACGATAGTTGAGCGAGATGGCACGGACGCGTATCCGCACCTGGCCGGGGGCAAGGGGCGGCGAGGGGAGTTCGCTCAGTGCGAGGCCGTCGATACCGGCGGTGGTGGTGAGCTGCCATGCTTTCACGTGATTTCTCCAAACAGCGGCGCCCTCCGGTATGGGAGGGCGCCGGGTATACGTTGACGCTGCCTGCTCAGGAGGAGGTGAGTAAGGGCACCTCGGCCTGGGGGAAGGCCTGGACCCTGGGCAGGACCTTTTCGGAGAAGAGGCGCATGCTCTTTTCCGCCTTCTCGAAGGGCATTGAGCCGTAGGAGAAGACAGCGATGAACTCGTCGGCGCCCATCATGTTGTTGATGAGCTCGAGCTTCTCGAGGCACTGCTCGGGCGTCCCCCAGACGTTGTTCTGCAGGTAGATCTGTGCGGTGTCGAAGTCCTCGGGCAGGTTGGCACGCGCTTTCGCCATCTGCGCGTAGTATTCGTAGCCCTTCATTTGCTGCAGGTGGTCGCCCATGAACTGGTAGTGGCGCAGTGCGCTGTCGCCGTATTCGGGGAGGTATTGCCGTGCACCTTCCTCGGCTTCTTCGGCCGATTCGGCGCAGTAGACCCAGCACACCACCGTGGGGCGCTCGGGCTCCCAGCCGTGGTCTTCGACGCGGATGCGGTTGTACTCGCCGAGCTCCTCCTTGTGCTCGTCCCAGACGCGCTGGGGGATGAAGAGCGGTTTGCAGTTCTCGTTGGCGGCGACGGGCATGGAGGTGGGACTGCCCCACGCGATGTAGAGGTTATCGAGCAGGGTGTTGCCCTCCCTCGGCTGCGGCCGCAGGCTCGTGCGAGGAATCTGCACACAGTCGCCTTCGTAGGAGAACCACTCGCTGCTGAGCGAGGCGCGGAGTGCGTCGAGGGATTCCTTGAAGCGCTCGCGCGACTCTTCCATGGGAACGCGGTGGCCACTGTACTCACGGATGCCGAGGCCGCGTCCCATGCCGACCTTGAGGTTGCGGCCGTTGAGCATGTGGTCGAGGGTGACGAAGCCTTCGGCGATCATGAC
>SKSF01000054.1 GCA_007118095.1 Dehalococcoidia bacterium | reverse complement strand
GCACAATCCGCCGGGGCTTCATTGCCGGGCACAAAAAGGCGGCGGCCAGGTGGCTGCCGCCCGCGCAGAGCATGCTCCCCCGCTCACGTTGCGAGGAAGTCGCGGACCTTCTGCGAGACGGTCTCGAGCTGTTCAAGCTGCGGCACGTGGCCTGCGTTGTCGATCAGTTCGACCTTCGCTTTCTGGATGCGGCTCTTAAATTCGTCGGCGTAGACAGGGGAGATGAGCCCGTCCTGCTGGCCCCAGATGATGAGCGTGTCCGCCGCGATGCGATGGATGCGCTTCTTCAGGCCCTTGTCCGGGATCGGCCAGACGAACTTCCCGGTGCATGCCTGCGACCACATCATCTGGATCTGGACTTCGAGCGCCTGCTCTTCGTCTTCCGGCATAGTAAACATCTGCTTCGCGACCGGCCCCTCAGGGTCGGCAAAGACGATGCCCGGCAACTCTTCTGGCGGTGTGACCATCCAGTTCTTGACAGGTTTGTCGTCGCGCCACAGGCCGATGGGATTCAGCAACACGAGTTTCGAAACGCGGCCCGGATTCGTCGCCGCGACTTCGGCCGCGACCATGCCCCCGAAGGAATGCCCGACAACAGCGGGACGCTCGAGCTCAAGCGCATCGAACAGCTCATCGTAATAGAGGACGAGGTCCCACAGGTTGTCCAGCGGCTTGATGCTGTCCGGCTGCCCCGGCGTAGTCCCGGGGTGTTCGGGTGCATACACGGTGTGGGTCTCGGCGAGCGAATCCAGGAACTGATCCCACTGGAGCCCCATCGCCCCATGGAAGAAGACCAGGGGCGGCCCGCTGCCAGCCACCTGGACGCGCGTATCGATCTCGTCACGCCATACGCGGACATTGCGGGCTTCGGTCGTTGCCATCGCACTCACATCCTTTCGAAAATCGGCTCAGCTCTTCTCGCGCGGCCCGGCGCGCACTGCGTGGTCCTGCCCCCTGCCTCGACTGCGGATGCCAGTGCTGCCTCCAGGTAACGGCGGCAGCACCGGCCAGCAGGGGACGTGACACTGATCCGCCGGTCACGTCCCCCGCGCTGCGTCAGGAAGCGCCACCGGCACCACCCCCGGCGACTGCCGCGACGGCCGATGGGAGCTCTCGCTTGTGGCGGAGCCCCTGGGGCCACCAGTGGTTCTCCCACTCGTCGTCCCAGATGTCGCGGAGATGCGGCAGCACTTCGCGGCTGAACAGGTCGATGTTCTTGAGCGTAAGCTCATGCGGCATCGAGCCGATGTGGAGCAGGACCATGAGGTTACCCACGCGAAGGTCCTTGATCGCCTGTTCGAGCTGGCCACGAACCGTCTCCGGGCTCCCGGCCATGACCAGGCCGTTCTCCACGAAGTCCTTGAACTTCCAGTTCGGCACCTGTTCCTGCAGGCCCGAGATCTGGCCGACCTGCTTCTTCATGGTGTTCACCATGCTCCGGTAGTCCTGGAACCCGGGCGGGAACATGTACTCGGGCGCAATGTGCATGCACTTGTCGTAGAAGTACCGGATGTGCTCGTAGTACTCCTCTTCGGCCTTCGCGTCGGTTTCAGACACGGCGACGAGCTGAAGGAACCCGGCGCGGTAGGGATTGGGGTCGATCCCTCGCTTGTCGACGAACTCCCAGAAACCGTCCATCACGGACTTGCCCAGCCCACTCCCGAAATAGCTCAGGAAGCAGTAGCAATGATCGTGCTGCGCGGCGAAATCCCATGTGCTCAGGCTGCCTGTACCGGGGACCCACACAGGCGGATGCGGCTGCTGAATGGGGCGCGGCCAGATGTTCACCATGGGGAGCTGGGTGTACTTCCCGTTGAAGGCGAAGATTTCGTTCTCGGTCCAGGCCCGGAGCACCAGGTCATGCGCCTCGTAGTAGCGTTCGCGCTGCTCGATGGGCGGAATGCCGTAGCAGAGCGTCGCGTCCATTGCGCTCCCGAGCGGCATGCCCGCGACCAGGCGGCCGCCGCTGATGCAGTCGAGCATCGCGTATTCCTCGGCGACGCGATGGGGCGGGTTGGTGGTCGGGAGCGTGGCACCCATTTGCACGATGGCGCAGTCCGTGCCGTTGGTTGCGCGGGCGAGTGCGGCGCCCATGAGATTCGGGCCTGGCATGAAGCCGTAGGCGTTCTGGTGATGTTCGTTGACGCAGATGCCGTCAAGGCCGGACTGGGCGGCGTACGTTAGCTCGTCGAGTGTCCAGTTGTAGTACTGGCCTACCTTCTCGGCATCGCCAAGTTCCAACCACGGCGGGTCTACCCAGACCGACCGGTACTTCTGCTCGAAGTCTGCCGGCAGGTCCCTGTACGGCATGAGGTGGAACATGGAGATCTTCATAGTCCGCTTCCTCCTGGAACTATGCGCTCGGGCTCTGCTCACCCGCGGATGACAGGAGCGTATGCACGAGCGAATCACCGTGTCAATGACCGGGTATTGATATTCCAATGGGCGGGGCAGTTCTTCACGGTCACCCCACGGTCCACCCTCGCGCGCCTCCCGGGATGTAACCACGTCCCCGTGCACGCAACCGGCCGGAACCAGGGAGGGACGACGCTCTTCGAAAAGAGTAGGCTGTGCGCCGCAAGACCCTGCGGGGTGGTTTGTTGCGCCCCGCACCGCACAGCGCACACCGACGGAGGAAACCGCATATGTCCCATGCACAGGCGCACGACGGGTCCGATCCCGGCGCTGATGT
>SKSF01000165.1 GCA_007118095.1 Dehalococcoidia bacterium | reverse complement strand
GGCCCATCATCTGGCACATCATGCGCTCCTACGCCGCGCACGGGATCGATGACTTCATCGTTTGCTGTGGCTACCGCGGCGATGTGCTCAAGGAGTACTTCCTCAACTACGCGCGGTGGGAGTCGGACTTCACCGTCGATGTTGGCACCGGAGACGTGACGGTCCACCAGTCAGCTCATGAGCGGTGGCGGGTCACCCTGGTTGACACCGGCCTCGCGACGATGACGGGGGGTCGTGTACGCCGGATCCGCCCCTATCTAGACGACGAAGCCTTCTGCCTGACCTACGGAGACGGGGTCGCAGATGTCGACATCCGGCGCCTGATCGAGTTCCACCACGAGCACGACGCGATCGCCACGCTCACCGCGGTCAGGCCCCCAGGTCGTTTCGGGGCGTTGACCCTCAGCGCCACCGAGGATCGCATCACACGGTTCCATGAGAAACCGGCGGGCGGAAACGGAGGAGACGAGGCGTGGATCAACGGTGGCTACTTCGTCCTCGATCCCGCGGCACTCGAATACATCAACGGCGACGAAACCGTCTGGGAGAGGGAGCCCCTCGAACGTCTGGCCGAAGAAGGCAACCTCGCCGCCTACCGCCACCCCGGCTTCTGGCAGCCGATGGACACCCTCCGCGACAAGCACGTGCTCGAGGACCTCTGGGAGCGAGGCGCTGCACCGTGGGCGGTCTCCTGACGCGCTGCCGCAGCACTCCTTCGTGAGGGATCGAAGACAGGAATCCCGATGCACAGGCCGGTGATCGCAGCTGATCGACCAACGGACGCGGGTGTCGCGATCGTCGGTGCAGGGTTCGTTGGCAGGGGCCTGATCCATCGACTGCTCCGCCGGAGGGGCTTCAAACCACCACTGGTGGTGAACCGGGACGAGGGGCGCGCTCGCCGAGCACTCCAGGACGCCGGCGTCCACGAGGTTCCACTCGTGAGCGAGGACCCGGATCTCCTCGCGAATGCGCTCGCCGAGGGGCTCCCAGCGATCGTGACGGACGCGGCTGTCCTGCCCGAGGTGCCTGGCATCGACCTGGTTGTCGAAGTGACCGGTGCCATGACCTATGGGACGAAGGTGATCCTCGACGCGCTCCGAGCTGGTCGCCACGTCGTGTCGATGAACGCCGAGGTGGACGCGCTGCTGGGGCACCACCTCGAGAAGGTCGCGCTCGACAGCGGAGCGACCTACACCATCGCAGATGGGGATCAGCCCGGTGTGCTGCTACGGATGATCGATGAGGCCAGGCTGCTGGGACTGGCGCCGACCATTGCACTCAACTGCAAACGCAACCTCGACCCCCATCAGAGTCCGGAAGACAGCCGTCCGTTCGCCGAACGGGACGGAACCAGCGTGGAGATGACGACGGCGTTCGGCGATGGCACGAAGATGCACATCGAGAACGTCGTCACCGCCAACCTCAGTGGGCTGGTCCCGGCGCCCCTGGGCACTCCAGGCATCCGCACAACCCTGGCTGACGTGGCACAGGACGTCCCAGGTTCCGGTATCCGCGACGGCAGCGTGCACTTCACTCTCGGGGGTGACTTCGGTGGGGGGGTGCTGGTCCTTGCCTCCACGCCCGACCCGGAGTTCGACGGGCCCTATCTGCGCTACGGCAAGCTCGGGAACGGCCCCTGGTACCCGCTGTTCCGTCCCTACCATCTGATCCACATGGAGGCCATCCTGACGATGGAGCAGGTTCTGGCCGGCGGCCCAGCGCTGGGGTCCAGGAACCGCGACCCCGTTGCAACCTGCATCGCGGTCGCGAAGCGCGACCTTCGGGCGGGGGAACACCTAGACGGCATCGGCGGTGCCACCTGCTACGGACTTGGAGCTGCGACGACCGAGAGTGGGGACCTTCTACCTATTGGGCTAGCGGCGCATGCACAACTCCGTCGCGATGTACCGATCGATCGACCGATCGGCCTTGACGACGTAGAGATCGAAGAGGATGCCGAACTCGTCAGACTCTATCGAATCGCGTAAGTCAGCAGCGATGAGCAGCCTGCGGACGCTCATCCCATAACGCTGGCTTCTGTGGCGAGTGCTGATCCCCTTGATCGACAACTCTAAGTTCTCTAGGGGACATCTTGATAGCCTCATAAATGCGCCCCCCAAATCCTGATGAGGGAAGAATCTCTACTAGCATGCAGGCGAGTCCTGTATTGTCAGGACCGATGTTCAAGTCTTCATGGATTGCAAGAATCACCACGCTGTCGATCGAACAGTGGACGCAACGCACTGCCCCCCCAGAAGGTTGAGTGCCTCGAGGTGATGGATTGAGTTGTCTAGGCAGGATGGTCGGTTTATTTCTTGACTGCGGATGTGTTACACGTGGAGTACCATCACAGGATCATGCGAAGTGTCGACGTAGAGGGCGAGAGTCGACCGCGAAGGTGACTCATAGCCGGAGAGACGCGCCTCATGTCAGTGAACCAGCGACAGCCGGGGCGCGCTCATGTGTCAGGCGGGCGTGGGGAGGGTTCAGGTTCGGTAGTTGCGAGTAGCCATTTGAGGTTGACCGCGTCGGCGGTGGGCCTGCCAAGGCTGGTTGCTGGCGAAGCTGTGGGGTTCCCCAACCTACTGAGGAGTACAAAAGTAGGTGGATTATCCGGCGGTGATGTAGGCCAGGTTGGGGTCGGCGAAGAACCCGCGGACGATGTGGGGCAGCTTCTGTAGACGCCGCAGTGC
>SKSF01000141.1 GCA_007118095.1 Dehalococcoidia bacterium | reverse complement strand
GGGCGTCCTGATGCTGACGCAGACGCTGGCACTTGAGCTCGCAACCTACGGCATCCGCGTGAACGCGATCGGGCCGGGGTACACGGAGACGCCGATGACGGAAAGCCTGCGCTCGGACGAAGAGCGGACGCGTCAGCTGGTTTCGTCGATCCCGCTCAAGCGGCTGGGCGTGCCCGAGGACGTGGCGAACACGGCGGTATTCCTCGCCTCAGACGAGTCGAGCTACTTCACGGGCGAGATCCTGTTCCCCACCGGGGGGCTGTTTACCGACTAGCGTGATGTTCGAGGGCAGCATGGATGACACGTGCGCCGAATTCGACCCCGAGGGGGAGTGCGTCTTCGTCGATGACAAAGCCGGGGTCGTGATGGCGCCCGGCAATGCCCTGTGCCTCGTTGCGTGCCCCGAGCCAGAAGTAGCAACCGGGCCGGGCGCGGAGGAACTCGCTCATGTCCTCGGCGCCCATGCTGGGAGCGCCATATATGTTGCGGTGGCCGAAGAAGGTGGTGGCTTCGCCGAGCACGAGCGAGGTCATCGATTCGTCGTTTACGAGCGCGGGGCACCCGGTGAGGTGCGAGAACTCGTATTCGGCGCCGAACGCGGAGCAGACACCGGCGACGACTTCTTGCGTGCGGCGCAACATCTGCTGCAGGACATCCTCGCGGTAGGTGCGGACGGTGCCGGTGAGCGTTGCGGAGCCGGCCATGACGTTGTGCCGGTACCCTGCCTGTACGGTGCCCACGGTGAGGACAGCGGTCTCGACCGGATTGAGCGACCGGCTGACGACGGTCTGCAGAGCTGTGATGCAGTGCGCGGCGACGACGACGGCGTCCACTCCCTGGTGCGGGGCAGCGGCGTGGCCACCGGTACCGGCGATTTCGAGGGTGAAGCCGGTGGGCGCCGCGAAGAAGGGCCCCGGGGCGACGTTGATAGCCCCCAGGGGGACATCGGCGCTGATATGAAGCCCGAAGGCGCTCTCTACACAGGGGTCTTCGAGGATTCCTTCGTCGATACAGGCGCGGGCCCCACCTTCGGCTTCTTCAGCCGGCTGAAAGACGAAACGGACGGAACCGGCGAGGGATTCGCGCTCGGCCGCCAGGAGTTCGACGAGGCCGAGGGCGATCGCGATGTGCGCGTCGTGGCCGCAGGCGTGCATGACGCCGGGGTTTTCGGATGCGAAAGGAAGGCCGCTCTCTTCGGGGATGGGGAGGGCGTCGATGTCGGCGCGCCAGAGGACGCAGGGCCCGGGCTGGCTACCGCGGACGAGCGCTGTCGCCCCGGTGCGGGCCAGGGGACGGACGTCGTCGACATCCTGGATGGACGCGAGGCGGTCGAGGATGGCGCGTTGCGTCCGGTACTCCTCCCAGGAGAGCTCCGGGTAGCGGTGGAAGTGCCGCCGGGTTTCGCGGAGCTGGCTGCGCATCGCCGCGACCGCGGGCCTGAGCTGGTCCCCGGGATGGACGGCTGTCATGTGGCGAGCTTAGCACGGGGCGGGCCGGGAGGCCCTGCCTCATCCAGTTGCGGGGGCAGGCTGGAGCGCTTCGAAGGGCTCGCGATCGTGATACTGGAGGCGGTACGTCTCGATGAAGAGCTCTTCCCAGTCGTGGAGCGCAATGGGCGGACCGGTGAAACCGGGGCATTCAAGGTGCCGGAGGAGCAAGGGGACGATCGTTTCGGAGTGTCCGCGGACGGCGAACCGGAGGATGTCAAGGTTGCCGGAGACTGGCTTGCCGGTCTCTTCGAGGACGAACACGACATGGTGCGGATAGAGGCGACACGCATCGGGGCGGCCTTCGTACTCGGTGCAGAGATGGTGCTCGCCGAGGAGGCTACAGCCGCCGTCGCTCCGCTTCAGCACGTAGGGATCGGCGAGGGGGAGATAGATAGGCTCGCCGTCCTCGCATTCGAGAAAGTCTCTGGCCTGCTTGCCGCTGAAGCGTGACAGGCGCTCCACTTCGCGTTCGGTGAGGGTGACGCTGAATACTTTGCAACACTGGACCGGGCAGTCCTGGGCCTGGCAAATGAAGGTGGGGTCACCGGGGCGTATGAGCTCGTAGCCCGAAAAGCGGTCCCGGGCGAGTGTCCAGGCGCGCTCCATCCGGGACGATATGTGCTGTTCCATGCCTCTATCGTACGCCGGGAGCGCATAGCTGGTGCGGGACGAGGGGGAGGGGACGGTGTAGCCTGCTGTCATCGAACGGGCAGGCTCGGCAGGCATGAACCACCAGACCCGGCAACTAAAGGGCGTACCGGCGGCTCGGCCACTTGCGATTGCGCACCGTGCGGCGAACGACCTGCATCGGCTGCGGGCCGCCGAGTCGCTCGGAGCCGACTACCTGGAGTGCGACGTGTGGCTGTACCAGGACCGGATGGAGGTGCGGCACGAGAAGACGATCGGGCGGCTGCCCATCCGGTGGGACCGGTGGAGCCTGGAATGGCGCGGGCCGCCGAGGCTGGTACTGGAGCAACTGGTCGCGGCCTGGCGCGGGCCCGGGGCACTGCTCCTGGATCTAAAAGGGCGGGATGAGCGGCTGCCGGGGCGGGTATTACAGGCGGTAGGTGACGCCGCCGGGGAGGTCCCGTTCGGGGTGACGGCGCGAACGTGGCGGTTGCTGGAGCCGTTCGCGGAGATGCCGGGGGTGGCGACATTTCCTTCGGCCGGTGGGGCGCGGAACATCGACGCGTTGCTGCGGCTGGGACGGCGCGACCACTGGACGGGCATCGCGATCCACCGAAAGCTGCTGTCGGCGGCCGTGGTAGAACAATTGCACGAGCTGGCGCCGCTGGTGACGACATGGCCAGTGAACGACATTGAGACGTACGAATCGGTGATGGGGTACGGGGTGGATGGCGTCACGAGTGACAGCCTGGACGTGCTGGCGCACGTCTTGAGCGAGCGGGCGGAAGCGACGTGAAGGACATTGGCCGTTGCATGAATCGAGTGATTGGCGTCACAATGGCTGCCATGCACTGTGAGCGTGCCAACCACCCAGCTATGGAGATTCGCACCGCCCCGGACTCACCGGGGCGCACGCTCCGACGCAGCGCGTAAGCCCGCTGCGTACCGCTCCCTGTCTTTCCACCTGTTTTTGACATTGAGGGCACGGGCCGCAGCAGGGCTGTGAGCCACCCGTACCGCGCGCGGCGGCGCGGTGAACTGCAGGGAGCATGTGTTCCCGGCCGTAGCGAAGGAGCAGCCCCACGTGAGGGCAGGAGGATTGTTGTGACCGAGAAAGTTTACGTATTCGATACGACACTGCGCGATGGCGAACAGTCGGCGGGTATTGCGTTTACTCCGCAGGAGAAGCTGGAGATTGCAAAGCAGCTTGAAAAGCTGGGGGTAGACATCATCGAAGCGGGTTTCCCGTGTTCGACACCCGGCGACATGGAGGCGGTCCGGGGGGTCGCGCGAGAAGTGCGCGGCGCGAGTATTTGCGCGCTGGCCCGGGCAGTCCCGGCCGACATCGACACCGCCTGGGAGTCCATCAAAGAGGCAGAGGACCCGCGCATCCACGTCTTCATCAACACGAGCGACATCCAGATGGCGCACCAGCTCAACAAGGACCGCGAGCAGGTGCTGACACAGGCAGAGGCGATGGTGCGCCATGCGGCGCAATACACGAGCAACGTCGAGTTCAGCCCGATGGACGCGACGCGGGCGGATACGGAGTTCATCTTCGAGATCGTGCGCCGGTGCGTCGACGCGGGCGCAACGACGATCAACATCCCGGACTCGGTCGGCTATGCGATGCCGGAGGAGATCGCGTGGATGTTCGACGAGATTCACCAGCGGATACCGAACATCCACAAGGCACGTCTGAGCTTCCATGGCCAGAATGACCTGGGGCTGTGCACGGCGAACACGCTCGCAGCGGTGACCCATGGTGCGCGGCAGGTTGAGGTGACCATCAACGGGATTGGCGAACGCGCGGGCAATACCTCGCTGGAAGAGGTGGTGATGGCCATCAAGACGCGCGCGGATTTCTTCGACCAGGTGCATACGGACATCAACACGAAGGAGATCTACCGCGCGAGCACGCTGGTGGAACGGTGCTCGGGGATGCCGATCCAGTGGAACAAGGCGATCGTGGGCAAGAACGCGTTCCGCCACGGGTCGGGCATCCACCAGGACGGCATCCTGAAGATGCGGGAGACGTGGGAAATCATGGACCCCGCAGATATTGGCATCCCGCTGGGGACGCAGCTCGTGATGGGCAAGCTCTCGGGGCGCCATGCCTTCAAGGCGCACATGGAAGAGCTGGGCTATGAGCTCACCGAAGAGGAAATGACGCGGGCGTTCGTCGCTTTCAAGGAGCTCGCGGACAAGAAGATGGAGGTCGACGACCGCGACCTGGCCGCCATCGTGACGGACAACACCCGTTCGATGGAGGATGCGGCGTGGCGGCTTGACCTGGTACAGGTGACGGCGACGGACAAAGGCGCGCCGACGGCGACGCTCAGGCTCATCGACCCGCAGGGAGACATCAAGTCGGACGCGGCGACAGGGACTGGCCCGGTGGACGCCGTGTACCGGGCGATGAACCGGATCACCGGTCTGACGCCGGAGCTTACCGAGTTCAGTGTGAAGAGTGTCACAGAAGGCATCGACGCCCAGGGAGAAGTGACTATTCGAATCGCTGAGGATGGCAAGACTTACACCGGGCGGGCGGCTGATACCGATATCATTGTTGCGAGCGCCCGCGCATACATTAATGCGCTCAACCGCATGATCCTGGTGACGGCCCGTAACGATGAAGTCCGCGCAAATCCCTGAACCGCGTTCGCCCGTGGGAAAGATTTCCAGGGGGAGGGTGTATGCCCTTCCCCTGTTTCTTGTGCTGATCCTGGCGGCGGTTTTGGCGGGATGTGACGACGGAGACGAGGAAGACCTCACGTCGCCATCGGGCCGGGCGCTGCTGGGGAGCACTGATGGGACCCCGTCGTATGAGGTCGACAGTGATCGCCCGGCGGCTACCGAAGGGGATGAGGACTGGCAGTTCACGCTGAACAACGCGCGGTACGAGCGCTTCGAGGACCGTTCGAGGTCGATCCAGGTCGTCACCCGGCTGCAGTCGGCCGCGGGGGCGCGTATGGAGATGTGGCTCTGGACGGAAGATGGCCACACGCCGTACCACTGGGTCTCGGAGGGGACGACCGGCCGGTACAACGGCGTGTTCTGTTTTCAGCTCCGACTCGAGGAGCGGGAGGCTGAAGAAGCAGGCGCGGTGATGCAACTCGAGAGTGAGCAGTACCACCTGACTATCGGGTTCCGCGACGAGGGAACGGACGAGTGGGTGATGGTGAAGGAACAGCGCGTCGCCGGCACTGTTCCGGACCTGGAGGGGCCGGCCCCGGAGCCTGATTCGCAGATTGGACGCGAGCTCGTGGGGTGCCCACCAGGGTTTACGTAGGCTCTTCGGCGAGCGTCTCTTTCATGACGCCTGCCAGGTCGAGGAGCGCCTGGCGGCCATCACCTTCGAATGCGGAGCCGTGCATTGTGGCTATGGTCGTGGGTTCGAGGTCAGCGAGGCCGTGGAGGATCTCGCCAGTCCGCGGCGTGTAGGGCAGGTAGCCAGCGAGGGGCGATGCTTCCATCTCGCGAATAGTTTGCCGGGTGCGTTCTATGACGTCGGATGTGGTGAAGGCTTCGACGTCGCCATTCTGATGGAAGAGGTCGGAGCTCAGTAGCAGGCGGTTGTTCTCTTCGAAGAGGAGACCAGCGTCCCAGCAATGCGGCACCTGTGGGGTCTGCCGGAAGCGGAAGCGAAACTTGCCGGTTTCGAGGACTTCATCGTGCTCCATGGGCCGGGCGGGACGCGTGGCGAAGTCGTTTATGTTAACCACAGCGCCGACGAAGCTACAGATGGCCTGCGCATTGGGCGCGAGGCCGAGCCACTGGTTGAGGGAGCCGCATTCATCGGCTTCGAAGTGGCTGAAGCCAATCCACCGGAGTTCAGCCGGGTTGATCAGCCGGGCGACGGCCTCGTGGACGGCGGGGAAGAGTGCGTTCATGCCCGTGTGGAAAAGGAGCGGTTCGTCGTCACGGAGAAGGAACTGGTTGAACTGGATACCGCCGTCCGGGTCGTAGGTGGAGATGCGAAAGACGTCGGGGGCGATTTCGGTAACGGAGGTCATTGGAGGGTCCCTTTCGTTCGGTGAACACGCCTGTGCATACAGGATGAGGAATCCTAGACGGCGGCGCTGCCGGGGGTCAAGATGGGTGAACAAGGCTGTCCCCTGAAGTGAAGCAACGCAAGTATCAACTGAAGAAGCGGGCCGAGAAGCAAGAGGAGACGCGGCAGCGCATCGTCCGGGCGATCTCGGACCTGCACCGGACCGTGGGGCCGGCCGCGACGACGGTGAGCGCGGTGGCCGAGCAGGCGGGCGTGCAGCGGTTGACGGTGTACCGGCATTTTCCAGACGAGGAAGCGATGGTCGCCGCCTGTGGCGCGGATTGGCTGAAACGGTACCCGCTGCCAGCGCCCGGGGAATGGACCTCGATCGAGGACGCGGGCGCCCGGACGGAAGCGGCCTTTGCTGAGCTGTACCGGTATTACGCAGACACCGCGGACATGATGGACAACATCTTCCGGGACGCGCCGAAGGTGCCGGCATTGCAGCAGGCAATGGAGGAGATGGCCGGGTACTACGAGGCGTGCCGTTCGGTGTTGCTGGAACCGTGGGGCGTGGAAGGGGCGACGAAGGAGCTGACCGGTGCGGCGATTGGCGCGGCGCTGGAATTCGGCCCCTGGCAGGCGCTTGCGCGGCAGGGGCTGGACCCGGAGCGTGCGGCGGCGCTGATGACCCAGTTTGTGCGTTACACGGCGAAGGAAGGGAGCGGCTGACGGCACAACGCGTCGAGACGCAACGACGGCCGCGGGCTGAACGTGCCCGCGGCCGTCGTCAATTAATCATCGCCCAGCGCGGCGCTCAGTCGTAGCTTTCGTCTTCGGGCTCGATGTTCATGCCGACATCCGAGACGTCGTCACTGGCGGTGTCGGTCCACCGCTCTTCCTCGACATCGTCGAGGGGTTCGTCGTCATCATCGCCGAAGTCCATCTCTTCCATGTTTGGCTGGAGAAGGCCGCGGCGGGTGTAGGCACGGACATCCACCTTGTTGGAGCGCGGGAAGCTGACTTTGCCCGCCTGGGAGGGGTCCTGGTAGACCTCGCGGATCATGACACGGATGTCGCCGCTGGCGGTGATGAGCGCCGCGGAGTAGCGGTTGCCGGCCTTCATGAGCTTCGCGAGGCGGAGACCGATGCGAGGTTCGACCATGCCGATGTATTCGCCGCTGGACTTGTGCGCGTTCACGGCGTTGCCGTCGACCTGTAGTTCAATGACATCGCCGGCATCAAGGCCGCTGGCGACTTCGGGTTCCACGGCCTGGAGGATAGCGGTCGTCGATTTGCCGGACTCTTCGACAAACATGCGCGTATCGATGGTGGACGGGGCCGAGCCGGCAACGTCTTGCATCGTGGCAAGCTTGTCCAGGTTGCGGGTGGCGATGGTGTTTGCGGGGTCAAGCTCGAGGGAGCGGGCGTACGCGGAACGTGCGTCGCCCACCTGACCGAGTTCCATGAGGGCTTTACCGAGCCGGTTATACGTCTCGGGCTCTTCCCCGAGAAGGGTGAGAATGTTGCGATTGAGCGAGGCGGCATCTTCCCACCGCCCGGCGACGGCGAGTTTGACCGCCTGGTCGGACATTTGTTTCTTGATCCGCAAGCGTTCTTCGTGGGAGATCGCGGGGCTTGCGGGGCGCGAACCGTCGGGCTGGGCTTCGTGTGCTTCTGAATTCGTCAATGGTATCCGCCTGGTACAGGAAGGAAGGATAAGCCTACGTGGGGCAGGGCCATCCTCCAATTTCGCATGTTCTGCGCTCCCCGTCGACTGTTCCCTGTAGGATGATGAGCTTATGGAAGAGATACGAGTTGCCGTTTCGGGCACAGGCAAAATGGGGCGGCAGGTCGCGGGCGCTGTCGCGGCTGCGGATAGCATGCGGCTGGTTGGCTTTCTCGACGGGCTGGCGACGGAAGATACGCTCGACGGACTGCCCGTGAGCAATAGCCCCGCAGACTTTTTTGGGACCAACCCGGCGGACGTGGTCATCGATTTCACGAATGCCGCGTGGACCCCGGGGCTTGCGCAGGCGGCACTCGACGCGGACTGCCGGCTGGTCATCGGGACGACCGGGCTGGGGGAGGAATTTTTCTCGTGGCTGGCCGATGAGTGCGAGAAGCGAGAGACGGGGGCAGTGGTGGCGGCGAACTTCGCCATCGGTGCAGTGTTGATGATGCACTTCGCGAAGCAGGCGGCGCGGTTCTTCGATTCCGCAGAGATTATCGAGCTGCACCATGACCAGAAGGTGGATTCGCCGAGCGGGACGGCCAAAACAACGGCGGACCTGATGAGCGCGGCGCGGGAAGAAGCGTTCAGCCACCGGGCGAGCGAGAAAGAAGTGTTGCCCGGCGCGCGTGGCGCGGAGACGTCGGGAATCGCCATCCATTCCGTGCGGCTGCCGGGGCTGGTCGCACACCAGGAGGTGTTGTTCGGCGGACTCGGGCAAACGCTTTCGATTCGCCACGACACGACGGGCCGGGATTCGTTCATGCCGGGGGTGATCGCGGCCGCACGCGCCGTGATGGACAGCAAGGGGCTAACCGTGGGCCTCGACCGGCTGTTTGGGCTGGAGTAGGCGATGTACCAGGAGATGGCGGCGGCGGACCACCGGCGGGTGCTCGGCATCGATGAGGAGAACGTGCCCGATGTGCTGCTCAGCCTCGGGGTGTTCGACGTCGCGGCCGGGGCGAAACGGTTTGCCGATTACCTGGAAAGCGCTGAGCCACTGCGGCGATACCCGGCGTACATCGGGCGGTACCGGGGGCTCCGCGTGGGCCTGGCGGCGAGTTTTGGCGGGCCGCTGGCGGCATTTCATGTGCATACGTTTGCCGCGGCGGGGACGCCGGTGGTGGTGCAGCTCGGCTGGTACGGGGCGCTGCAGGACGGAACCTCGCTCGGTGATGTCGTGGTGCCACGGCACGCCGAACGCCAGGACGGGGTGAGCGACTGGTACCTGCCCAAGGGGATCCTCGCCGACGCGAGCCAGGAGCTCTCGGTGGCGATCGCGCGGCAGCTCGAAGAGGCGGGGGGCACGGTGCACCAGGCGGCTATCTATTCGACGCCGGCATTGCTCGCGGAGTCGCGGGAGGTGATCGCCGACTGGAGCCGGCACGGGTACCACGGGGTGGACATGGAGACGGCAGCCACCTTCGCGGTCGCGAAGCAGTTCGAGATCCGGCGGGCTGCGGCACTTGTCCGCTTCGACGACCTGTTGCGGGAGGAGGACCACCTCGCGATGCGGATGCCGCGCGAGCGCCGCGAGATCTTGCTGGGCCGGGAGCCTGTCGTGGTGGAAGCGGTGCTGAACGCGCTCGTTGCAGAGCAGGAAGCGATGCAGGAACGCGTATGAGGGACATGAAGACCGTCCAAACCGCGATGCAAGCACATGATGGCACCCCCTGCTAGCCTTGTGCCTGCGATGCAGCGAGCGGGGAACAGGACGAGGCGGTACGGCAGGCCGGGAATAGCGGGCGCGGGCACCCTGCTGTTGTTCCTGGTACTGGCCGGGTGTGGCGGCGGTTCCGGGAACGAAAACGGCGGCGGCAATGGGGCGGGTTCGAATGGTGGCGGCACGGTCGCGACGGTGCCACCCGATGACGTACCGGAAGAAGAGCGGACGCCGGTCGAAGCGCTGCATATTGTCTGCCCGCCTCCGACTGCCGACGAAGATGACGGCTATTGCGACTTCGTGAGCAGCGTGCGCAGCGACCTTGCCGACGAGGAGCACGGCGGGCTGCTTGACCGGTTGGCAGGCCGGCCCGTCGACTGCGAGGAAGCCGGGGATATGTGCCGAGCGGACGAAGAAACCGTTGACGTGATGCCGTACACGCGGAACGAGAGCGGAGAAGACCGCCGGGTGGATCGGGTGCGCGAGACGTTCGCTTCAGCGATGGATTCCGCGGACGGGGACGCGAGCGATGACCGTGGGGATGGCGCGCTCCGGTTGTTTGCAATCGCTACCGGGCAAACGGAGCCCGAGGACAAGTCCATGGTGCTTACGGGAATCGGGGAGGAGACGGAGGAGCGGTTTGCGCTGATGTTCCACGTGGTGCAGTCGGATGGCGACTGGCTGGTTTCGACGCTGCATGTCAGGGATGAGGAGACGGAGGAGTTCCTGGAAGCGATCGAGGCGCGGCAGACTGCCGGTTCGTTCTGGCGGTGGCAGCTCGCCAGCACGATCGATGAGCTGGAGGGGCAGGCAACCGGCGGGGATTAAGTGTGGGCGGCGATAATGAAGGGGTGCGCAATCACCCTGTATCGTTTGGGGCATGAGGCGTGATAG
>SKSF01000003.1 GCA_007118095.1 Dehalococcoidia bacterium | reverse complement strand
GCGGGAAGGCGGCGGGGACGATCTATGGCCGCTTCCTGGATTTGTTTCCTCGGCTGGAGCGGATGGGGGTGGCGGGGAGCCGGCGTTCGAGCCCTGACTGGGACCCGGCGATGGAACCGTTCCCGGAGCCGGGGGAGGTGATGGCGCTCGATGATGAGCAGTTCCGCGTGGCGGGGCTTTCGCGGCAGAAGACGGCGTCGTTGCGTGACCTTGCGCGGCACTTCGCGGAGGGGGCGATCTCGCACGAGCTGCTGCACGAATGGGAGGACGAGGCGGTCATCGAGCACCTGGTGCGGGTGCGCGGGGTGGGCCGGTGGACGGCGGAGATGTTCCTGCTTTTCCACCTGCGGCGGCCGGATGTGCTGCCGGTGAACGATATCGGTATCAACCGGGCGATCATGCGGCAGTACGGGCTGGAAGCGATGCCGCGCCCGGAGGAGGTGCGGCGGTTCGGGGAGCCGTGGCGGCCGTGGGCGAGCGTGGCGTGCTGGTATCTGTGGCGCAGCGAGGACACGTTGACGCTGGAGTGAGGTGGGGGCGAAGGCGGGTCAGCCGGCTCCCTGTCTTGCGGCGGCTTCCAGGGGGAGGGTGAGCGAAATGGCGCAGTAGTTCTCGGCGCGGTCGACGTCGACGCTGCCGCCGAGGGCCAGGACGGTGATGTAGGCGCGGAAGAAGGGGTAGCCGAGGTCGGCGTTGACAGGGCGTGGTTCGCCGCCGGGTTCGCCGCAGGAGAGGGTGAGGGTGCAGGCCGCGGGGGTGGCGTTCACGGCGCAGCGGACGGTGTTGGTGCCGTCGCCGCAGCGCGCTGCCGAGCGTGCGGCGGCGGCGATGGCGTCCTGGAGGCGGGGCGCGTCCCACGAGCCTTCGACGCTGGCGGGGTCGTCGAGCTGGAGGGTGCAGGCGCCATCGAGCTCTTCGCGGGCGCCGGCGAGGACCGTCGCCAGGTCGCAGGGCGCGGGGTTTGTGCGGACCTTTCCGCGTTCGAGGCGGGAGGCCTCCTGCATGTTGTCGGCGAGGCCCTGGAGGTCGCCGAGGGCCTGCTGGAGCATGGTGGTGAGCTCGTCGTCGAGGGTGATGCCGGGGCCCTGGGAGGAGCGGCGGGCGATCTCGATGACCATACGGAGGGATGTGAGGGGGGTGCGCATTTCGTGGACGAACGCGCCTATCATTTCCTGCTGTACGTCTTCACGGCTGACCGGGGGCATGGCGCGTAGTCTACGCGCCAGCCGGCGCCGGTGAGAACGGGGCGAGCGGGTTACGTTTGGTCGATGACCGGCAGGAGTTCGTCGCTCTGCGCGAAGCGGGCTGCGGGGGAGCCGCTGGCGTGGCCGGCCTGTTCCTCGGCGTGGTAGGAGCTGCGGACGAGGGGGCCGGATTCGACGTGGCGGTAGCCCATTGCGAGGGCCGCTTCTTTGAGCTCGGCGAATTCGTCCGGGTGGTAGTAGCGCTCGATGGGCAGGTGGCGGAAGGTGGGGCGCATGTACTGGCCGATGGTGAGGATGTCGCAGTCGTGGTCGGCGAGGTCCTGGAAGACCTGCAGAAGTTCTTCGCGGGTTTCGCCCAGGCCCACCATGACGCCGCTCTTGGTGATGGCGCCGGGGTCCATGCGGCGGGCGCGCTGGATGACTTCGAGGGTCTGGCGATAGTCGGCCTGTGGCCGGACGCGGCGGTAGAGGCGGGGCACCGTCTCGGTGTTGTGGTTGAGGATTTCGGGCCTGGCGTCCATGACCGCCTGGAGCGCGTCCTGGTTGCCCTTGAAGTCGGGGATGAGGACTTCGACGGTGGTGCCCGGCGAGAGGCGGCGGATCCAGCGGATGGTCTCGGCGAAGATGCTGGCGCCGCCGTCTTCGAGTTCGTCCCGGTTCACGCTTGTGACTACCGCGTGCTTGAGGCCCATTTGCTGGACGGCGACGGCGACGCGCTTCGGTTCGCCGAGATCCAGGGTCTCGGGGCGGCCTGTCTTGATGGCGCAGAAGCCGCACGACCGGGTGCAGGTATCGCCGAGGATCATGAAGGTGGCGGTGCCGCGGCTCCAGCACTCGCCCATGTTGGGGCAGCGCGCCTCTTCACAGACGGTGTGGAGGTCTTTGCTGCGCATGAGGTCCTGCAGGCGTTCGGCGGTTTTGCCGACTGGCCAGCGCACTTTCAGCCAGTCGGGGCGCGTTCCGGGCTCAACAGTCATGGCATCCAGCGTAGCGGAGAGCGGCGGGAATGTCGCTTCGACCCACGGGATAACATTCGACATTGGCCGCCCGGGAGGCGAAAATCCGTCCCGTGCCAGCAGACCCGCATCCCGACCTCGAGCGCCTTTTCTCGCCGCGGAGCGTCGCCGTCGCCGGCGCTTCGACGAACGTCGATAGCCCCGGGCACGACTATGTCCGTTCGCTGCAGGAGTTCGGTTTCGAGGGGGACATCTATCCGATCAACCCGAAGGCTGACGAAGTCGCCGGGCTGACGGCGTACCCGAACCTGTCCGCCATCCCGGGCGAGGTTGACCTGGTGATCTCGTGCGTCCCGTCGACGGCGGTCCCGGCGCTCGTGGAGGAGTGCGCGGGCGGAAAGGCCCGGTTCCTGCACCTGTTCACGGCGCGGTTCAGCGAAACGGGTGACGACGAGGCGGCGGCGCTCGAAGCGCAGGTGATGGCAGCAGCAGATCGCGCTGGCGTCCGCATCCTGGGGCCCAATGGCATGGGCATCTACCACCCGGCGGGG